>JBARUT010000033.1:0-7386 GCA_049645885.1 Candidatus Macondimonas sp. | reverse complement strand
GGCCTGTACGACCGCGCGGCGCTGATCGCCCTGCCGCCGGCGCTGCGCCCCGCTTATGCAGCCCAGACCGCGAAGCTGCTCGCGCCGGGGGCCTTCGGCCTGCTGATCACCCTGGACTACCCGCAGGAAGCCATGGCCGGACCACCCTTTGCGGTGCCCGAGGCCGAGGTGCGGGCACTCTATGGCGCCTTCGCCGAGATCCAGTCGCTGGTGGTGGAAGACGCCCTCGACGCCGAACCGCGTTTCCGCGAGCAGGGCTTGAGCCGCCTCAGCCAATGCGCCTACACGCTGCGCTTTGCCGCCGCGTGAGCATGGCCGTTTCTACATCCGACCATTCCAGTGACGCGGGCGGCCATATTCGCGCGGCCACGATCGCGGACCTGGATGCGCTGCTGGAAATCGAGCAGCGCTGTTTCGACACCGACCGGCTCACTCGGCGCAGCTTCCGCCACATGCTGACGCGGGCCAAGGCCATCACGCTGGTGCACGAGCGCGATGGCGACCTCGACGGCTATGCGCTGGTGCTGTTCCATGCCGGCACGGCGCTGGCGCGGCTGTATTCCTTTGCAGTGCACCCGGAATGCCAGGGTCGGGGCGTGGGCGCGAGACTGCTGGAAAGCGCCGAAGCAGTCACACTGGAACACGGCTACGCGGCCCTGCGGCTGGAAGTGCGCCAGGACAACGCCGCCGCCCAGACGCTCTATCGCCGCGCCGGCTACCGGGAACTGGCCATCCTGCCGGATTACTACGAGGATCACGCCAACGGCCTGCGGCTGGAAAAAACCTTCGGCGCGCGTGCGCACCCGGCGCTGGTGCCCGTCCCTTTCTACGAACAGACATTGGAATTCACCTGTGGGCCGGCCGCGCTGATGATGGCCATGAAGGCGCTGGATCCATCGCTCGCCCTCGACCGCAAGCTGGAATTGCGGCTGTGGCGCGAGGCCACCACCATCTTCATGACCGCAGGCCACGGCGGCTGCGGGCCGTATGGCTTGGCGCTGTCGGCGCATCACCGAAGCTTCGATGTGGCCGTGATGGTCAAGGACCGCGCGGCCCTGTTCGTGGATTCGGTGCGTTCCCCCGAGAAGAAGACCGTCATTGCGCTGGTGCAGGAAGACCAGTTGGAGCAGATTCTCCAGCGGGACATCCGCATGGGCTACGGACTGGTGTCGGTGGCCGACCTTGAACAGGAATTGCGCACCGGCGGCGTGCCGCTGGTAATGATCAGTTCCTACCGGCTCTACGCCGAGAAATTCCCCCACTGGGTGGTGGTGACCGGTTTTGACGACCATTTTCTCTATGTGCATGACCCTTATGTGGATTACGCGGCCGGCAAGACGCCGACCGATTGCGTGAACCTGCCGATCCTGAAGGCGGAATTCACGGGCATGGCGCGCTATGGCAAAAGTGGCCAGCGCGCTGTCATTATCTTGCGTCGCCGCGCCCCGGCCGCCTCTGAGCCTGCCCTCCGCCCATGAGCAAACACCTGATTCTCGTCGATCGCCGCGCGGACTGGCCCATCGACCTGCCGGCGCTGCCGGTGATGAGCGCGAAGGACTACATCGACGCCGATGACCCGCCCGGTCTCGCCGCTGATGGCGAACTGCGCATCCTCAACCTGTGCCGGAACTACCGCTACGGCAGCATCAGTTATTACTGCCTGCTGCTGGCCGAGGCGCGGGGACAGCGCATCCTGCCCAGCGTCAGCACGGCGCTGGATCTGTCGCGCAAGACCATCTACGAACCCTTGACCGAGGATCTGGACGAGGATCTACAGAAATACCTGCGTGGGCAGGACGGCCAGGATATCCGCCTGTGGATCTTCCTGGGCCGCGCCTCCCAGCCGGCGTTCCAGGATTTGGCGGACGATCTGTTCGAACGCCTGCCCTGTCCGCTGCTGGCCGTCGATCTGCACCAGAACCATCGCTGGCAGATCCATCGCGTACGTCCCATGGCGCTGGCCGACCTGGATGCGGATCAGCGCCGCCTGTTTGCCGAGGCGATGGAACAGTATCTGGCCGGGGCCTGGCAAAGTCCGCGCCGACGTTCCACGGGCCGTTACGACCTCGCCATCCTGCATGACCCCAGCGAGGCCATGCCGCCCTCCAATCCCAAGGCGCTCAAATCCTTCATCCGCGCCGGCAAGCGCCTGGGACTGGATGTGGAACTCATCACGCGCAAGGATTACGGGCGCCTGGCCGAATACGACGCCCTGTTCATCCGCGAAACCACCGCCATCAACCACCACACCTTCCGCTTCGCCAAACGTGCCGAGGCCGAGGGACTGGTGGTGATCGACGATCCCACATCCATCCTGCGCTGCACCAACAAGGTCTATCTGGCCGAATTGCTGCGCACCCATCAGGTGAAGACGCCCGCCACCCAGATCCTGCGGCGCGAGCGCAACATCGCACTGGAGCCGCCGCTGGATTATCCGGTGGTCTTGAAAATCCCCGACGGCGCGTTCTCGGTCGGCGTGAGCAAGGTGCACGACGCGGAGGAGCTCAAGACGGTCGCGGAGCGCATGTTCCAGAAATCCGACCTGATCCTGGCGCAGGAATACCTCTACACCGAATACGACTGGCGCATTGGCATCCTCAACCGCCAGCCGTTCTATGCCTGCCAATACTTCATGAGCAAGGATCACTGGCAGATCTACGACCACAAGGTCGGGGGCGGCATGGCCGCCGGGAACTCCCGCACCCTGCCGCTCGAGCGCGTACCGGCCGTGGTCCTGCGCACAGCGGTGAAGGCGGCCCGCTTGATCGGCACTGGGCTCTACGGGGTCGACCTCAAGCAAACCCGGCAAGGCGTCTGCGTCATTGAAATCAATGACAATCCCAATCTCGACGCCGGCGTCGAGGACGAGATCCTGAAAGAACAGATGTATGAGGAGGTCATGGCCGAGTTTCTGCGCCGGCTGGAACAGCGCACCCGGCTTCGTTATGGTGGGGCCTGAATTGCGCGCCGGCCGCGACGCTGCGGCAGGCCCCTTGATAAACTGACCCGGATCGTCCCTTTGCTATGTTCTCAGTAAGGCGGGGCTGGATCCCTGCCTTCATATTCTCGACACCATCGAATGAACCCGCCAAGGAGTGCACCATGTCTCTCACCATCGACCAGGCCAACGAGCAGCTCACCAGCAAACCGGGCCTGTTCAATATCGAGGAAATCGACATCCGCGGCGTCCCCACCCGCGTCTGGAAGGCCGCCCCGCCGTCCCTGCGCACCGTGCTGGACATCAGCCGCAGCCATGGTGCCAAGGATTATCTGGTCTACGAGGACGAGCGCTGGACCTTCGCCGAGCACTACCGCGCCGTGGCCGCGCTGGCGACCCGCATGGTGGAGGATCTGGGCATCCAAAAGGGCGACCGGGTCGCGCTGGCGATGCGCAACCTGCCGGAATGGCCGATGATTTTCTGGGCCACCGTGTCCATCGGCGCCGTGATCGTGCCGCTGAACGCCTGGTGGACCGGCGAGGAGCTGGAATTCGGCCTGACTGATTCGGGCGCGCGCGTGCTGTTCTGCGACGCCGAGCGCATGGAGCGCATCCAGCCCCACCTGGAGCGCCTGCCGGGCCTGGAGAAGATCATCGTCGCCCGCAGCCCGGCGCCGCTGCCCGCTGGCGTGCTGGATTTCCTTGAATTCCGTGGCGCGCTACCGGAGAAGGCCGTGCTGCCCAAGGCCACAATCGCCCCGGATGACAACGCGACGATCTTCTACACCTCCGGCACCACCGGCAAGCCCAAGGGCGCGCTCGGCAGCCATCGCAACATCTGCCAGAACCTGATCAGCGGCGCCTTCGTGCGCATGCGTGCCAGCGTGCTGCGCGGCGAGGACCCGACCGCCGGCATGCAGATGGTGGGGCCCAGCATGCTGCTGTCGGTGCCCCTGTTTCATGTCACCGGTTGCCACGGCTTTCTGATCGGCATGACCCTGGCCGGGGGCAAGCTGGTGATGATGTACAAATGGGACGCCCAGCGCGCCATCGAGCTGATTGAACAGGAAAAAATCTCCACCTTCGGCGGCGTGCCGTCCATGGTCTGGCAGGTATTGGAAAACCCGGACCTGCCCAACCACGATCTCTCCTGCGTCACCAACATCGCCTATGGCGGCGCGCCGGCGGCGCCCGAGCTGCTCAACCGCATCAAGCAGACCTTTCCCAAGGTGGATCCCGGCAACGGCTACGGCATGACCGAAACCTCCGCCCTGTGCACCAGCAATTCGGCCGAGGAATATCACCGCCGCCCGGACAGCGTGGGCTGTCCGGCGCCCGTCACGCAGATCAAGATCGTCGGCGGCGATGGCACGGAACTGCCGCGGGGGCAGGTCGGCGAACTGTGGGTCAAGGGTCCCAACGTCATCCCGGGCTATTGGAACCGGCCCGAGGCCAACGCCCAGACCTTCACCGACGGCTGGTTGCACACCGGCGATCTGGCGCGCATGGATGAGGAAGGCTATCTCTATATCGTCGACCGCGCCAAGGACATGCTGATTCGCGGTGGCGAGAACATCTATTGCGTCGAGGTGGAAGACGCCCTCTATAGCCACCCGGCGGTGATGGATGCCGCCGTCATCGGCATTCCAAATCGTGTGCTGGGTGAGGAAGTCGGCGCCGTGGTGCAGATCGCCCCGGGCCATCAGGTCAGCGTCGAGGACCTTCAGGCCCATGTCGCCGCGCATCTGGCCCGCTTCAAGGTGCCGGTGCGCATCGAGCTGCGCACCGAACCCTTGCCGCGCAACGCCAATGGCAAGATCCTGAAAAGCCAGCTCAAACAGGAGCTGGGACTGGTGCCGGAAGCCGCCTCGGCATGACGCCCACCTCGCCTCGGCGCTGGCTGGATCGGCTCAGATCGATCGATCCGGGCCAGCTTTCCCGGCCCCGGCGCATTTTGCTGCTGGCCGCCCGGACTGCGGTGGCCACCGCACGGGACCTGGGCCAGGGCCAGATCTCGCTCTGGGCCATGAGCCTGGTCTATACCACGCTGCTGTCCCTGGTTCCGCTCCTGGCGCTGGCCTTTTCGATCCTGAAGGCCTTTGGCGCCCACAACGTCGCCGAGCCCCTCATTGCACAACTGCTGGCCCCTCTCGGTCCCCAAAGCGCGGAGCTGACCGAACGCATCATCGGCTTTGTGGAAAACATGAAGGTCGGAGTGTTGGGCTCGGTGGGCCTGGGGTTCCTGCTCTACACTGTGGTTTCCCTGATCCAGAAGATCGAACGCGCATTCAACGAGATCTGGCGTGTGAGCGAAGCGCGCTCATTGGCCCGGAGTTTCAACGACTATCTGGTCGTGGTGTTGCTGGCGCCGGTTATCTATCTGGTCGCCACCGGGGTCTTCGCCTCCGTGATGGGCGCCGAAATGGTGCGCGGCCTCAGCGACTGGCAGCCGCTGGGCATGGCCCTATCACTCATCACCCGCCTTGCGCCGCTGGTCCTCTTCACCGCCATCTTCAGCTTTATCTACATTTATCTGCCCAATACCAAAGTCCGCTGGCATGCGGCGCTCTGCGGCGCCTTATTTGCCGCGCTGGCATGGTTGGTCGGCGGGCAGGCCTTCGCGTTTTTCGTCGCGGGCAGCACCAACTACGACGCGATCTATTCCGGTTTCGCCATTCTCATCCTGCTGCTGATCTGGCTTAATGTGGTCTGGACCATCCTGCTGGTGGGGGCTCAGGTCGCGTTTTATGTTCAATATCCCGCGGCCACAATGCCCCGCGCGGGCGGCAACGCCGAGGCCCCATTGCGGCACGAGCAGTGGGCGCTGATCCTGCTCCATGCGGTGGCGCGGCGCCACCGTGACGGCCAGCCGCCCGCTGACCTCAATACCCTGGCAGCAGCCTTGAATGTTATGGCCGCGCCCCTGCGACCGGTGGTCGCGTGGCTTATGGAACAAGGCTTCCTGGTGCGTTCGCAGGATGATCCGCCCCGCCTGGTCCTGGCCGTTGCCCCGGAACACATCCGCCTGGACGCGGTGCTGACCGCCCTGCCCCTCCCGGTTTCAAGTCCTGGCGGTCCCCCGTTGCAGGCACTCGCGCAGCAAATGGCTGAAGCCAGCCACGCTGTTCTGGGAGATCGCACCCTGGCCGATCTGCTGACCGATCCCGCAGCGGCAACCCGGAATGCCTCCCAGGACGTCAATGTTCAGGGGAATGACGGACATGGACAGTGACTCCAAATTGGGTGGATGCGCATCGGCGCCGATCAAATCCCCAATTGCTGGAAACCAGACGTCGACCGAGAAGCAGGCCAGGGTCTCCCTGTTCGCCATCCCGAAAATGGACTGTCCTGCCGAGGAACGCCTGATCCGGATGGCGCTGGAACCCGTGGATGGGCTGGTGACCCTGGCGTTCGACCTGGGCCAGCGGGAACTGCGTGTCATCCACCAGGGACCCGTCGCAGTGATCGCTGCCCGATTGGAACCACTCGGTCTGGGTGCGCGCCTGGTTTCCTCCACTGCGACGACACCAACAATGACTTTTGCCGCATTGCCATCGCCGCAACGCGAACGCCGCACGCTGCAATGGCTGCTGGGCCTGAACGGGACCATGTTTGTGGTGGAACTGGCGATGGGCTGGCTGGCCCAGTCCACGGGACTGATCGCCGACTCGCTCGATATGTTCGCGGACGCCGCGGTCTATGGGTCGGCGCTCTATGCCGTGGGCCGTCCTGCCGGCGACCAGTTGCGCCTTGCCCGGCTGTCGGGCTGGCTGCAGCTGCTGCTGGCACTTGGCGCGCTGTCGGAGGTGCTGCGGCGTTTTTGGTTGGGCAGCGCGCCGGAACCGCCGCTGATGATGGGCATTGCCCTCTTGGCGCTGGTCGTGAACGCGACTTGCTTGGCCGTGCTGGCGCGTCACCGCGAGGGCGGCGTCCACATGCGGGCGAGCTGGATTTTCTCCACCAATGACGTCATCGCCAATCTCGGCGTGATCCTCGCCGGCGCCCTGGTTGCCTGGACCGGGACGAATACCCCGGACCTGATCATCGGGACGCTGATTGCCCTGGTCGTTTTGAACGGTGCCCGCCGCATCCTGCGGCTGCGCGCCTGATCCGACACCACTTTGGGGTTGATGAGCAACCCGCTCGCAGCCGGAGGAAGCGCCCGAACCAGCTTCATCAGCGGGGTGGTCAGCACGACGGTCTCATGCGAGCGCGGCGCAGGCGGCGTGGCGCGGACAATCGAGGAGATGATCGTTGACCATGCCGGTGGCCTGCATGTGGGCGTAGACGATGGTCGGGCCGACGAAACGGAAACCGCGCTGCTTCAAATCGCGGCTGAGGGTTTCGGCGAGCGGCGTCACCGCCGGCACCTGATCGAGGCGCTCGAAGTGGTTGACGATCGGACGCCCGTCCACGAAGTCCCAGATATAGCGATCGAAACTGCCGAA
>JBARUT010000032.1:0-33192 GCA_049645885.1 Candidatus Macondimonas sp. | reverse complement strand
CGGCATCGGATCATACTTTGTGCGGATACGGATCGTTTCCGGGGCTGTCCTTGTTCTAAATCTTCCCGTCCTTGCATGGATATAGAGCTCGGCGCCTTGATTCGGGCTGATGCTGCACCCGGCATCGACGGCATCCTGCTTCTTGGCGAAATGGCCGTTGCTACAGGTCGCGCCGTCTTTTCGGACATCCGGGTCCTACCCCGTTTCCACGGACAGTTTAAACAAGTGTCATCGCTTCATGTCCTGACGGGCAAGGCGTTGACGCATGCTTGGGCTGAGGAACCGATCGATCATCAGCACATTGTCGCCGCAGAGGCTCACGGCACGCATGCTACTGACCAGTAGGTGGTTTTTCAGGAAGCGCTTATCGTCATGGGGGGAACTGGCCGCCGCGATCCGAGTGCAGGATTACCTGATGGTCGCCACCCCGGCTCCAGCTTGCGTAGGTTTTGGTGCTGAACCGGCTCCCGATCCAGTAGCCCCACCGCTTGAACTTGTTCATGTGGACGCCGAGGTTGTGCCCATCGACGTTCAGGAAGCTGTTCCCCTTGGCGGACACCCGTCACTTGCGCTGCAGCCATCGGGTCCGGCGCGCTGCTCGGTTGCGCAACTTGGCCTCACGCCGTTTCGGTCCCTCGTAGTCGTCGCTCATTTTCTCGGCGCAGACGCAGCCGACGTCAAAGTTCTCGTCCCGATCCGGGTGCTCCATGATGTGGACGAAGCGGATCTTCTCGTTGCCGCACATCTGGCAGGCCGCGTAATCGGTTTCATCCGCCGACTCACCGTCGGCCCGCAGGTTGACTACGTCCAAGCAGTGCCATCCTTTGTGGGGCACACCCGGCTGGTCCCAGCGATTTTCGCTCATGCCGGTTGACTCCATCTCAGAATCCCGGGTACTTCCGCCAGATCTGCTTGTTCAGCTCTTTGTTCTCGCTGTACTCGCCGATCGCCCAATCCTTGAATGCGTAGAGGTCTTCCGCCAATTCGGTGATGACGTCGCGCAGTTCCAGCGGCTCCAGCCACTCGGCCGGGATCGCCTTCACGCCGTGCATCGCGCCCAGCAGGTTGCCGACGATCGCTCCGGTCGAGTCGGAATCGCCATCGTGGTTCACGGCCAGGATCACGCCATGTTTGAAATTGCTGGCGACCAGCGTGCAATAAATGGAAATAGCCAGAGCCTCCTCGGCGATCCAGCCCTGGCCCAGCCGGGCAATGGCATCTTCATGAGGCAGATCAGAATCGGCTAACTCCTTGGCCATCTTGATCGCCCGCAGCGTTTCCTCGTGGCCGGCGAATCTTCAGTTCAAGGATAGCCGGCAGTCTCATCGATGATGGGGCCCGCTGACCAGGCCTACTACCGCTGCACGGTCTGCGGCCATAAATGGCTGCACGAGTTGGGTTCGTGCGTTAATGAGTTTGGTGGCGTAACAACCGCATTACCCGCTGAGCAGTGCTACTTCGGCCTCGCGACGCGTAACCAATCCCGGCAGCACTTTCCCTCCGCCATACACCCAACCCCGCAGCTCTTGGCCCGCACCATGCCAGTCCCGCTATTGATCCGTCGCTACAGGGTCGATGTCTGTAAACGCCCCGCGCCGAGGTTGAAGGTGAAGTCAACGATGGCCGCGATTCGTCCCTCTGGCTCGGCGGCCAGCACCGGGCAGTAGCGAAGCGTGGCGGTGAATGCTGTGCGCAGGTCCTGACGCAAGTACATCTCGCCTTCTTCCTCGTTGATCGGTGGATGGTCTGGCTTGCACAAACGGCCGTAGCCGATCGTCCAGTAACCGGCCGGGCAGATATAGGGATGGGGCCGGCGCAGCGGATCTGACCTCGGAATTCGATGGAATCCCTCGAAGCGCTTGGCCAGCGCGATGGCTGCCTGGGGAATCTGGCTCATGGCCTCACCCGGTCGAACACACGCCCGATGAACCAGAAGTTCAGCACCCCGGCCCACAGGGCTTGGTCGGCTTCGGTCCATGCGTGGAGGATGGCAACACCCCAGTCGGCACCGCCTTCGATGGCGGCCACGAAGGCGGCCGTCTTGGCTGCGCAGTACAGCGCCATGAACCAATAAGTAATGACTGGGCGCACGCTGCTCGACAAGGCATCGACCCAGCGCACACCGGTTTTTTCGCCCTGTGTGCGGACGGCCTCGCGCAGCGTCTTGATGGCGCCCACCTTTCACGCCGCATTGGCCCCGGCGCCGATTTCGTGCATGCGCTGCACACCGCGCAGCTTCTCGAATTAAAGTTAAAGCGCCTTGTCCTGCATCAACAGCGCGTGGCCGCGTTCGCCCTTGCGTTCGAAAGCTCAGGTGCCAGGCGAAACGCGCCGCCGAGCAGACCATCGCTCCGTGGCCTTCACGCACCCGATGCTCGCAAGATTAGCCGTAATACTAGCGAAAAAACCTCAGGATGTTGCACGCCCAAAAGCGGCTGAAACCCGCATCGTTACGCAGGATTTCTAACTGTTTCACAACGGTTGGAAATTTCATGTAATGCTCTCGCCGGATAGGCATAAGAACGGATCAAATGACTGCTTCCAGTCCTTTACGCTCGATCAGGTTCAGCAACTTCAGAGAAGGGCCGCTCGGCTTCTTGTCACCGACCTCCCACTTCTGCACTGTGGACAAGCTGGTATTCAGCACGGCGGCAAACACTGCCTGGCTCACATGCGCTTGTTCGCGCAGGGACTTGATCTTCTGCGGATCCATCTCGTGGACATCAAGATGACACAGAGCGTCGAACTCACCCATGCGTCGCTTGCTGATCAAGCCCGCTCCGTGCAGCCCACGGGCGGTTGCGTGCATCTCATCCAGAATTCGGCTCTTACGCTTCGTTGCCATCACACGCCTCCACAATCTCTCCGGCCTTCAGAGCGGTCGCCAGTTGTCGGTCATTGAACCCCAGTAACTCCTTCGCCACCTCTTTGGAAAACTTTCAGTTCGTCCTTGTCGATATTGGCGCGTTCGTTCTTGCCAAATCCGTAGAGAAAGAACCAGTGGTCCGCCATCTTGGTGGCCACAATGGTCCTCGCGCCGCCGCGCTTTCCCTGCCCGGGTAGCGCAACCCGCTTTTTCACCACATGGCCGCCCAGGTCTGCATCGACGAGTCCTTGAGCCATCTCGGAGACGGCTTCGCATAAGACATCGTCTGTCAGGCCAGCTTTTCGCATCCAGCAGGTGAAGTTTCGAGTCCGAAACACTCTTCTCATCGGCAAAGCATGCCACTTAGTGCAATAGATTGCCAGTCAAGTTCCCCGCTTTGGGCCGTTTAGCGTACCTGCCACCCCCCTGGAGCGCCGCAGCATTCACACGCTCAGGCCACGCGCACCATCACTGAGCCGGCGCGCGGTCGGCGTCTTTTCTCACACCGCCTTGGTCAGGTTGACTCGCCGCATGAGTTCTTCGGCGCTTTCCTTGCGCTCGCTGTAGCGGTCCACGAGGTAGGGCGAGATGTCTCGGGTCAGCCACGTGAACTTGACCAGTTCTTCCATCACATCGACCACCCGGTCGTGGTAGCTCGACGGCTTCATCCGGTCGTTGTCATCAAACTCCTGGAAAGCCTTGGCCACGGACGACTGGTTCGGGATGGTGATCATGCGCATCCAGCGCCCGAGCACCCGCATCTGGTTGACCGCATTGAAGGACTGCGAGCCGCCGCAGACCTGCATCACCGCCAGCGTCTTGCCCTGGGTCGGGCGCACGGCGCCGGCCGCCAGGGGAATCCAGTCGATCTGGGCTTTCATGATGCCGGTCATGGCGCCGTGGCGCTCTGGCGAGCACCACACCATACCTTCGGACCACAGCGTCAATTCACGCAGTTCCTGCACCTTGGGGTGGGTGTCTGGCGTGTCGTCGGGCAAGGGCAATCCACTGGGCTTGAAGATGCGCGTCTCAGCGCCCATGGCCTGCAGCAGCCGGGCAGATTCTTCGACCAGCAGGCGGCTGAAGGAGCGCGGGCGCAGGGAGCCGTACAGCAGCAGGATGCGTGGCGGGTGGGACGAATGCGGGCGCAACAACCGCTCTGGATCGGGTACGCGAAAATGTTCGGCTTGAACCTGCGGCAGTTCGGTCAGGGTTTTCGAGACAGACTCAGACACGGCTCCCCCTGGCATCGATGACCACTTCGCCATCTTCCTTGATAAACGGACCCTGCTGTGGATTCGGCAGGATGTCGAGCACGACCTCGGACGGGCGGCACAGTCGTACTCCCAGCGGCGTGATCACGAAGGGTCGGTTGAGCAGGATGGGGTACTGCTGGATGAAGTTCAGCAATTCTTCATCTGTCCATTTTGCGTTGGCCAGGTCCAGCTCGGCATAGGGGGTGCCTTTTTCGCGCAGCACCTGGCGCACCGTGACGCCCATGGCGCTTAACAAGGACTGGATCTGCTCCGTGCTGGGCGGATTCTTGAGGTACTCAATGACGGTCGGTTCCACGCCACTGTTGCGAATCAAGGCCAGCACGTTGCGCGAGGTGCCGCAGGAGGGGTTGTGATAGATGGTGATGTTGGTCATGGGATGCTCTGCGTTTCAGGCGGTACGGGGTTTCCAGGCGTTGACGATGGCCACCAGCGATAGCATCACCGGCACTTCAACCAGCACACCGACCACGGTTGCCAGTGCAGCCCCGGAGTTCAAGCCAAAGAGGGAGATGGCCACTGCCACGGCCAGCTCGAAGAAGTTGGACGTGCCGATCAGGCAGGCCGGGCCGGCGATGTCGTGCGGCAGCTTGAGCCACCTGGCGCCCCACCAGCCGATGAAGAAGATGCCGTAGGACTGCAGGATCAGCGGCACCGCGATCAGTGCGATCACGCCAGGCTTCTCGACGATAGTGCCGGCCTGGAATCCGAACAGCAGCACCACGGTGGCGATCAGGCCAACCATTGACCAGGGTTTGAGGCTTGCCACAAACTGGTCCAATGCGGTAGGCGATCTTTTCACGAGCAGCTGGCGCGTGGCCATGCCCGCCAGCAGGGGTAGCACCACATACAGCACTGTCGAGATCAGCAGCGTTTCCCAGGGCACGGTCACGTTGGTCACGCCGAGCAGGAAAGCGGCAATCGGCGCAAATGCGGCGACCATGATCAGGTCGTTCACCGACACCTGCACCAGGGTGTAGTTGGCATCGCCCTTGACCAGCTGGCTCCATACAAACACCATCGCGGTGCAGGGCGCCACGCCCAGCAAGATCATGCCGGCGATGTACTCGCTGGCGGATTGTGGATCGACCCAGCCCGCAAAGAGGTACTTGAAGAACAGAACACCCAGCGCTGCCATGGTGAAGGGTTTGATCAGCCAGTTGATCACCAGCGTGAGCATCAGGCCCTGAGGCTTTTTGCCCACGTCCTTGACCGCATGCCAGTCGATCTGGATCATCATCGGATAAATCATGATCCAGATGAATACGGCCACCACCAGGTTCACCTGTGCGATTTCCATCGCGGCCACGGCCTGGAAGACGCCGGGCATGACCAGCCCGAGACCAACACCAGCCAAAATGCCCAGCCCGACCCAGACGGTCAGGTAACGCTCAAAAACACCCATCGATCAGACCTTTTCAAGGGAGTGGCCCGCCAAGTCCAGCAGACGCTGAACACCGACCGGTTCGTTTTTCATCAGCGGGACCAGCGCATACCGCTGTGCGTGCTGCGTGGCGACGGCTTCGATTTCACGAAGCTCGTTGCGGGCACGCTGCCTTAGCAAAGGTGAAGCAGGCGCGCAGGCAGCCAGACTGTTATTGATGACCCAGGCCCATGGCTCGATGCCCGCGCGCTTCAAATCGGCCTGCAGATTGGCTGCTTCGAGCACCGGCGTGGTCTCGGCCAATGTGACGATCATGACCTTGGTTTGCTTGGGGTCCTGCAACTGCATCATGGGCGTGATGAAGTGGACGCCTTTTTCACCCATCTGGCGCACGATGTCGCGGTGGTAGGCACCTGTGGCGTCGAGCAGCAGCAAGGTGTGCCCGGTCGGTGCGGTGTCCATGACCACGAACTTTTTGCCCGCCTCTCGGATGATGCGGGAGAAGGCCTGGAACACGGCGATCTCTTCGGTGCAAGGTGAGCGCAGGTCTTCTTCGAGCATGGCCCGACCTTCTGCGTCCAGATTCACCCCTTTGGTGGACAGCACATGCTCGCGATAACGTTCGGTGACCTCGTGAGGGTCAATGCGGCTGACGGTGAGGTTATCCAATGTGCCGTCCAGGGTCTGCGCAAGATGCGCGGCCGGGTCGGACGTGGTCAGGTGCACTGGCAAGCCCCGATGTGCCAGCTCCACCGCCAACGCAGCAGCCAGGGTAGTCTTGCCGACGCCGCCTTTGCCCATCAGCATCACCAGTCCATGGCCGTCGGCGGTGATGTCGTCCACCAGTTGCGACAGATTCGGCGCCTTTTGCGTCAGCACCGCCGATGGCTCTGCGCTGGCAGGCACCGGTGTGTCATTGAGCAAATGGCGCAAAGCCTCCAGTCCCACCAAATTGAATGGCTTGAGAGCCAGGCTGTCCTGCGGCAGGGCCTTGAGTTCAGCAGACATGTTCGCCAGCGCCAACGCTTCGCGCTTGTGGATCGCCGCAGCCAGCGGATCATCTTGAAGTGCATCAACTGGCAGCACACCGTTGATCACCAGATACTGCTGGGACAGGCCTATGGCCGCCAACTCTTGGTGGGTGCGATTCGCCTCACGCAAGGTGGAAGCCTGGGCACGCGTCACCAGCACCAGGCGCGTGCGCCCAGGGTCGGCCAAGGCTTGGACGGCGGCCTTGTATTGAGAGCGTTGTTTCTCCAAGCCTGCCAGCGGCCCCAGACAAGACGCATCTCCCTTGCCCGCTTCCAGAAACCCACTCCATGCTCCGGGCAGTTGCATCAGACGGATAGTGTGGCCCGTGGGTGCGGTATCAAAGATGATGTGGTCGAAGCCTGCAGTCAGAGTCGAATCGGTCAGCAATCCGGTGAACTCGTCGAATGCGGCAATCTCAGTCGTACAAGCGCCAGAGAGTTGCTGCTCGATGCCTTTGATGACCTCATCCGGCAATACACCCCGCACAGGTCCGACGATCCGGTCCCGGTAGGCTTGGGCTGCACCTTGCGGATCGATTTCCAGCGCGGAGAGCCTGGGCACGCTAGCGATGGCAGTGATTTGGTTGCCGATGGTGACCCCAAACACTTGCCCCACATTGGAGGCAGGATCGGTACTGACCAGCAGCACTTTCTTGCCAGCGTCAGCCAGCTCGACGGCGCAGGCACAGGCAATTGAAGTCTTGCCTACGCCCCCTTTGCCCGTGAAGAAAATGTAGCGTGGAGAGTTCTGGAGGAACAGCATGACGGCTCCAGACCTTCAGCAGCAGCGGCCACCAGAACAGCAAGATTCGGCTGCTTTGGCTTCAGCCGGTTGAGCTTGAAGCCCCGCCCAACGAACCAGATCGTCCCTTGAGGGATACCGGCCAGCAAATGCCAGCTGACCGTCCACCAGAGTCACCGGCATCACGGCCTGTCCCGTGCGCTCCAGCAAACCTTTGACGATGTCGCTCTCGGCAAACGCCATGGGCTGCTGCGACAGGTTGAAGCGCTCGATCTGTGCGCCCTGCTGTTTTGCCCAATCCACATCGGCCGCGACGGTCACGAGGTTCTGGTCCACGTCCACGCCGCAAACACCGGTGTTACAACACATTGCCGGATCGAAGACTTGAATGGTTGTCATGATGGAGCTCCTTGAAATGGGATGACCGTAGATGAGTCTCAGGCGATGACTCAGGCAGACAAAGTGGGGTCGAGCATGCGGGTCGCGGCAATCACGCCTGCACGCACCAGCAGATCCTCCGGGATCACTTCGTAACTCTGTCCGCCGACTTCCACCGTTCGGCAATCGTTGTCGCCACATTCGTTGCAGCAGCGGCTGCTGCCGGTTTGTCCACCCAGCCAGTGTTCGATGGTCTGACCACCAATCAGTATCTGGTTCGATTGCAGGGGGTCCTTGAGAAACGTGGCCTCGTCGATCTCCGTGACCCGAAGTTTGGGCTCGATGCCCAACGGCTCCAGCGCCAGTTTCAGCGTCTCGACAGCGCGCTGCATTCTCTCGCCGGTGCCGTGACAGCGCGGGCAGGTGGTGCCCTGTTCACTCACCATGCGTTGCCAAAGGATGGGTAGGTGCTTCATTTGAAATTCCTCATTCGCATCCACAGATGGTGGCGGCCTCATCCAGACATGGCTCACCCCGACAGCAATTGCTTGTCAGATAGGAGAGCACCTCGTTCATCTGCTTGTACTCGGCGCGGTAGATCAGATTGCGACCGCTGCGCTCCTGAGACACCAGTCCAGCATTGAGAAGCTCTTTGAGGTGAAACGACAACGTGGCAGCAGGCACACCCAAGGTGTCCGCCAATGCACCAGGTGTCGCTCCCTCCTTGCCAGTGACCACGAGGGCCCGAAACGCTCGAAGTCGGTTCGGCTGAGCAAGAGCGGCCAAGGCTTTGATAATGTCCTTTTCTTCCATAATTTTATTATGATGGAAATATCGGTCAATTGTAAGACGGCGATCAATCTTCTTCCACACACGGACACGAGGGTGATTATTTTTCGCTGACGCGAGATGCCTGCATTCTTCACTCTCTGAATAGGGGCGGTTTCCGTCCCCTGCCGATGCAAAAAACAACCGCTTGATTCGTCCGCGCGTAAAACTTTGATCTGTAAGGCGCTGACTTGTGGCCCTTGCGGACTTCGGGCCAGTTCCAGGGAGCGAGGCCGGAGCGAGGAATGGCCAGGAGAGAGTGGAATGTGGCCCGGAACGGGCCGAGATGCCGATCGGCGCAGTCCGCAGGCTTCCGCAGGAATCCCCGCGAACATGGGGGAACCGGCGCGATCAGACAAGAAAAAAACCCAACCGAGAATGGTTGGGGTTTTGGGTATTGGTGGAGGCGGCGGGAATCGAACCCGCGTCCGCAAGCCCTCTGCCGTTGGCTCTACATGCTTGTCCCAGTCTATTGTTTTAACCGGCTGCTACCCGACGGGCAGGGAAAACAGACGGCGATCCCGGCTGGTTTTAGCGGTTCGACCCCGGGCAGGTGAGACCGCGATTCTGTGAGAGATGACGCCTGGAGCCCGAGCGCACAGACACGGCCCCGGTCAGACGGCACCCTACCGGTGTTTAGGCGGCGAGTGCGTAGTTGTCGTCGTTGGCAACTATTTTTTTTTGCAGTGTGATTAACGAGGGTCACTGCACCTCGGCATGCACCTCGGGTTTCGCGACCCACGTCGAAACCAGGTCGCCCCCTTGTGTTGTCAAGTAAGACCAGTGTACCTGAGGCGAAGTTCCCTGTCAGCGTGCGTGTTTCATCAGACGGCCCTTTTCGCGCGCCCAGTCGCGATCACGCTCGTTGGCGCGCTTGTCGTGGGCCTGTTTGCCCTTGGCCAGCCCCAGTTCCACCTTGCAGCGCCCTTCCTTCCAGTACATCGACAGGGCCAGGATGGTATAGCCCTTGCGTTCCACCGCGCCGATCAGGCCGTCGAGTTCGTGGCGGTGCAGCAGCAGCTTGCGCGTACGCTGGGCTTCGGGGACGAAATGCGTGGACACCGTGGACAGGGGGTTGATCAATGTCCCCAGCAGCCAGGCTTCGTTGTTGCGGATGATGACGTAGCTGTCCACCAGTTGCACCCGGCCGGCGCGCAGGCTTTTCGCTTCCCAGCCTTCCAGGACGATGCCGGCTTCAAAGCGTTCTTCGATGAAGAAGTCGTGTCGGGCTTTTTTATTGACGGCGATGGTGGAACCCGTACCATGGCCGCTTGAGGGGTGCTTGGACATTTGCGGGCGATTATAGAGCAAGCCCGCATTGCACGCAGAACGGCCGGAAGCTTGAAGACGGGAACTGGCGATGCAGGATCAGGAGGCCGAAGTGGCCGTGACGGTGGTGTATGCGCTTCCCGAACGGGTGTGGCGCGTGGCGGTCAGCCTGCCGGCCGGGTCCAGTGTGCGGGAAGCGGTGCGGGCCAGCGGGCTGGCAGCCTTGCTCAATGAGCCGGGGCTTTTGTCCGCGCCGGTGGGGATCTTTGGTGAGTTGCGGGATCCGGACAGCTCGGTGGTAACGGGTGATCGCGTGGAGATCTATCGTCCGCTGCCGGTCGATCCCAAGCAGGAACGCCGCCGACGCGCGGAGCAGGCCAGGGCGCAGGCCAAACGTTGACGTGGTGGAAAAACCCTCCCCCGCAGCGCCCCACGCGGCATGATTTCCTGAACGCAAGCCACGATGAAAGCGGCGCTCACCTCATGGCGCAACGGGCCACTGGAACCGCGACGGCAGTGGCGCGGCGGGCAATTCCATGCGCTCCCCGGCGATTGGCGCCTTGGAAAGCCGCTCCAGCTTGACCTCTTTGCCATAGCGCAGCAGCGCCAAGCCGCCATCCCGCTCCAGTTCGGGCGGCAGATCGAGCGGCCCCATGCCCAGCAAGCGACCATAGCGGCGCAAATGTCCCACCAGCGTCCGTTGCACCCGCTGCATGTCGGGATCGGTGGCCAAGACCACGGTTTCCGCAACTTGCGTCCCGTCGGGAAGCTGGCCGGTGGCGTTGTAGACCATGCCGGCGACCCCGGCGACCTGTTCCTGCGCTCCGGTCGTTCCCGCCAGCCGGAAAGACACCGGCCCCAGCGGCCCCGCCTCGGCCAACAGCGATTGCAACAAGGGACCGAAGGGGCCTTGCTGGGCATCCTCCAGATCAATGACCTGCCACACGCCATTTAGCCAGCGCACCCAATAGCCGCGCCCCTCGCGGAACAACAGCACCTGGCCGTTCCAGCTCAGGCGCAGGGACTGATCGTCCCGGAATTCCACGCTCAGCGGCTGCCCGCCTTCCAGGCGCCAAACCTGGGTCATGTCCGCCTGCGCCGCCAGCGTCCACCCCCCCAGCAGCAGGAACAGGGCTGCCCGCAGTCCGTCCGTGCAGGCTTTTCGCGCTGCCGGCATGAATGGGTTAGTCTTCGCCATTTGCTGCATTCCTTCCGTCCGTTGAGCCCATGACCGTACCCGAAAACCTGTGTCTGCTGCGCCTGTCCGCTTTGGGCGACGTCACCCACCTGCTGCCCATCATCCATACCCTGCGCCGCCACTGGCCGCAGACCCGGCTGACCTGGGTCATCGGCAAACTGGAAGCCCGGTTGGTGGGTGATTTGCCGGGGGTGGAGTTCATCGTTTTCGACAAGGGGGCCGGCTGGCGCGGCTATCGCGATCTGCACCGGCAACTGACCGGGCGCCGCTTCGATCAGGCGCTCATCATGCAGGTGGCGCTGCGGGCCAATCTCGCCAGCCTGGCGATCCGCGCCCCGCTCCGCATCGGCTTTGACCGCGCCCGCGCCAAGGATGGGCATCGATTGTTCATCAATCGCCGCATCGCGCCCCACCCCGGTCAACATGTCGTGGATGGCTTCTTCGGCTTTCTGGAAGCGACGGGACTCAGCGCCCGAGAATGGTGCTGGGATCTGCCCATTCCGGAGGAGGCGCGGGCATTTGCTGCCGACCAGCTTCCCGCCGATCGGCCAGCGTTGCTGCTCAGCCCCTGTTCCAGTCATCCGCGGCGCAACTGGCGCGCCGAACACTATGCCCGGGTGGCCGACCACGCGGCGCGTCAGCATGGCCTGCGGGTGGTGTTGTGCGGCGGGCCGACGGATCTGGAGCGCGGCATGGGTGACGCCATCGCTGCCGCCATGCGGAGCGAACCGCCCCTGAATCTCATCGGCAAGGACACGCTCAAGCGCTTCCTCGCCCTGCTGGAACGGGCCAGCGTGCTGATCAGTCCCGATTCCGGCCCCGCTCACATGGCCACCTGCACCGGCACCCCGGTGATCGGCCTGTATGCGGCCAGCAATCCAGCCCGCAGCGGCCCCTACAACAGCCTTGACTGGTGCGTGGATCGCTACGATGCCGCCGCGCGGCGATTCCTCGGGCGGCCGGCCGCCGAGTTGCCCTGGGGGCGCAAGCTGGAATTTCCGGGGGTGATGGACCTCATCGAGCCGGCGGCGGTCATCGAACGGCTGGACGCCCTGATGGCCTGGAAAACCACTCAGGGCGCGCGATAGTCGGCGTAGGATTTCTCCTCGATCAGCGCGGAGCCCAGACGCAGGTTGATGTCGCGCTTGAGAGCGGCACGCTGATCGTTCTGGTGGTAAACCGCCCGGGCCAGGGCGATGAACCCAGCGTCGAAAGACTGGGCGCGTTCCTTGTCGCGGATCGCGTCCTCGATCTCCCACAACGCCTCATTGACCGCCTTGAGCGCCTCGCGCACATCTGCGATGGATTGCGCGGCCGCACCCGAGGATGACCAGGCGGCCTGCAGCAAGGCCAGTTCACGGGCCACGTTGGCCTGCTTGGCCGGATCGCTGATGCGTGCCTGCTTGATCTCCAGGATGGTGATCTTGTCGATCAGTTCGCCGTAGGAAACGGGGATGTGAATTTCGCTCATGCGGGCTTCCTGTGACCAATCACTGACGGGGTGCGAGTCTAGCGGCGCCGCCAGCCGGGGTAAATGCGCGCCGTCATGGCCGATACACGCCGGCGCCGACTACGCATAAACTCGCCCCGTGCCGCGCGGTTCGAAAGGCGCCGAAAGGGCCAGTTCCATTCCAGGTCCGACAGGCTCATCCCCACGGAACCATTGGATCCCCGTTCGTCCCAGGCCAGTCAAAGGGATGGGTCAGGCCATCCTTAGCGCTTGGTTTCCCCGGCCGCTGGCGGAGCACCGCCGATCACCAGCCGCACCGCGTCGGCCTGTCCCCAATGTGCGGACACCGCCGGCGCGCGCGGCTCATCCGGACTGCTATCGGCGCTGCCGCTGCGCGAGATGCGGGCACTGACCCACAGGGTGTCGAGCGCAGAGAGGGGGCGCTGGGGCATCAGGCTCATGTCGTCGCTCAAGACCACCGACAACGGCAGATCGGCGACGCGCCGGCGCAATGCGGCCACGGGCATGCCGCCCTCCGGCGTGCCACGCACCACCACGAAAACCGTCATATCCGGCTTGAGTGTCGCGGCCAGCTCGGGGGACAGGCTGACCTCGACCATGGGCCCCGGTATTGCAGGCGAGACCGCGTTAGCAGCGGGTGCCTGGCCGATCTGCGCCAGCGCCTCGCGCAGTGATGCCGCAGCCGGCTCACTGGGAGGAATCTGGGTCAGCAGGTGTCGCCAATAGGCCCCCGCCTGCGCCGCATCACCCGCCGCCAGGGCCGCCACGCCCGCCAGCCACTGGCTCTGGGGATGATTCGCATCGAGCGCCAAGGCGCGTTGCAGAAGCCGTGTCGGCTCGCCCTCCCAGCGCGGCGGATCCGATTGCAGCGCCAGGGCCTGGGCGCGATCCGCCAGCAATTCCGGCGCTTCACCCAGGCGTTCCATTGCGGTGGCAAATGCCTGCGCCGCCTCGGCCTGCCGCCCCAGGGCGGCATAGGACCGGCCGAGCAGCACCCAGCCCTCGCCCTCTTCCGGGTGGCTGGCCAGACGCTGAGCCAGGGTATCCGCCAGCGCGGCCAGGTTTTCCGTTGCTGCGCTGGGTGCGGCGGCAGGCCAGGTGCCGATCTGGTTATAAACCGCAAAGGCCAGTAGCGGCGCGGCCAGCACGACCCCCAACGCGACCCAGCGGCTCGATCGGACGGCCTCGGTCGTCTCTTGCGGCTGATCGGACCAGTCGGCCAGTAGCGCTGCCTCGAGCTCCGCTCGCCGGGCATTGGCCTGGTCGGCATCGATGACGCCCGCTGCCAGCTCGGCCGTCAGCTCGGCGTCCTTGCGGCGATGAATGGCCAGCAGCGTCTCCGCTTCCCGTCGCACGGGCGCCGCGCCGCGCCACAAGGGCCGCGCCACGAGCGCCACGGCCAGCAGCGTGGAGAGCAGGCACAATGCAATGAATCCCGCAGTCATGGCGCGTCCGGTCCCCGCTCCCCATCCAGCAGGGTGCGGGCACGCTGGTGTTCGGCCTCGCTCAAGCGCGGCGATTCAACCCCGGCACGTCGATTGCGACGGGTCAGCGCCAGCCAAACCCCTGCACCCAGCAACAGCAGCGCGAAGGGGCCAAACCACAGCGCATAGGTGAGCGGCTTCACGCTTGGCCGATAGAGCACGAAATCACCATAACGGGCCACCAGAAAATCCTTGATCGCCGCGCTGTCATGTCCAGCGCGGACCATTTCAGCCACCTCGCGGCGTAGATCCTCCGCCAAGGGCGCCTCGGAGTCTGCCAGGGTCTCGTTCTGGCACACCAAGCAGCGCAGCTCGGGGAGCAGCGCCTCGTATTGGCGCTGCTGGGCCGGGTCCTCGAAGCTGCGCGGCGCGATGGCCATTGCGGTCCCGCACAGGAGCCATGCCATCCCGGCGCTCAGGACACGCATCCAGAACTTCACGGCGCACCCCCGGCCTGCTGAAGCGCATCGATCAGGGGATCCAGTTTTTCAGCAATCACCTGGGGGGTGAGCGGACCGATGTGCTTGTAGCGGATGATGCCGGCGCGATCGATGACGAAGGTTTCGGGCACGCCATAAACGCCCCAGTCAATGCCCACGCGCCCGTCGCGATCCACGGCGATATCCCGGAACGGATTGCCGAAACGGGCCAGCCAGGCGCGCGCCTGTTCGGAGTCGTCCTTGTAATTCAGCCCTACCAGGGGCAGTCCACGGCGCTTCACCCATGCGCTCAGGACAGGATGTTCCTCCACGCAAGCGGCACACCAGGAGGCCCAGACATTGAGCAGGGTCACAGGCGCGGCAGCGAGGTCCTGTTCGGTGATCCGACGTTCGGGATCGGCCAGGGTCGGCAGGGCAAAGGCCGGAGCCGGCCGGCCGACCAAGGGCGAGGGGACCTCACGCGGATTGAGGCCCAGCCCGACATAGAGCAAAGCCACCAGGAGCAAAAAGGCGCCCAAGGGCAACAGGAATCGCATCATGCGCCGACCGCCCCCTGCATCGGGGTCGACCGGACACGCGCCGTGGCCAGCCGGTAGCGCCGATCCGTGATGGCCAATAGGCCCCCCAGCGCCATCAGGGCGGTGCCCAGCCAGATCCAGCGCACCATGGGCTTGTAGTGCACCCGCACCGACCAGGCCCCACCGGGCAAGGGCTCGCCGAGGGCGGCAAACAGATCACGGGTCAGGCCGGCATCAAAGGCAGTCTGAGTCATGGCCTGTTGGCGCACGGTATAGAGGCGCTTCTGGGGGTTCAGTCGGGCCACTTCCCGTCCGGCGCGAGAGACGACGATCAAGGCTTCCTCAGCCGTGTAGTTGGGACCGGTGACCGGATAGACCGATTCCAGCCGGAAGGCGTAACCGGCAAGCTCGGTGGATTCACCCGGCGTCAGGCGCACCACCCGCTCTGCCTCCAGGGCGCTCACCACACCGGCACCGATCATGAACAGCGCGATCCCGGCATGGGCCAGATGCATGCCGTAGAACCCACGGGGCAGTTGCGCCCACGCCCGGGGCGAAAAACCGCGCCGCCCCAGCCGCTGGCCGATGCCATACAGTGAAAGCCCCAAGGTCCAGAACGCGAGCCACAAACTCACCGCCAGCAGATAGCGCCGCCAGCCCAGGCCAAAGACCACCAGACACAGCAGCGCTAGCCCCAGAGCAGGCAGGCCGATCCGGAGCGCCACGCGGGCCAGCTCGCCGCCGCGCCCCTGCCGCCAGGCAACCAGCGGGCCCAGGCCCATCAGGACGATCAGGGGCAGCATCAGAGGGACGAAAACGGTGTTGAAGTAAGGCGGCCCCACCGACAACTTGCCCAGCCCCAGCGCATCCACGGCCAGCGGGTACAGGGTGCCCAGCAGCACGGCCGCCGCCGCCACCACCAGCAGGACGTTGTTGGCCAGCAACAGGCTTTCCCGCGACAGCGGGGCGAAAGTGATCAGCGAGCGCACCCGCGGTGCCCGCCAGGCGTAGAGCAGCAGGGACCCCCCCACCACGAGCGTGAGGAAAACCAGGATGAAGAGCCCGCGCCCTGGATCGGTGGCAAAGGCATGCACCGAGGTCAGCACCCCCGAGCGCACCAGGAAGGTGCCCAGCAGGCTCAGAGAAAACGTGATGAGGGCCAGCAGCACCGACCAGGCCTTGAAGCCATCGCGCTTTTCCGTGACCGCCAGGGAATGGATCAGCGCCGTCCCGGTGAGCCAGGGCATGAAGGAGGCATTCTCCACTGGATCCCAGAACCACCAGCCGCCCCAACCCAGTTCGTAATAGGCCCAGTGGCTGCCCAACGCGATGCCCACGGTCAGGAACATCCACGCCGCCGTGGTCCAAGGCCGCGACCAGCGCGCCCAGGTGGCGTCCAGCCGCCCGCCCAGCAGCGCCGCCACCGCCAGCGCGAAGGCCACCGAGAAGCCCACATAGCCCATGTAGAGCATGGGCGGGTGGATCACCATGCCGGGATCCTGCAAAAGGGGGTTGAGATCCTGCCCATCGACCGGGACCGGGAACTGCCGCATGAAAGGGTTGGATGTGAACAGGATGAAGGCCAGGAAGCCCACGCTGATCGCGCCCATCACGCCGATCACCCGGGCGGCATAGGCGGTGGGCAATTGCCGCGCGCTGGCCGCGACCGCCACCGTCCAGCCGGCGAGGATCAGGACCCACAGCAGGATGGAACCCTCATGCCCGCCCCAAACCCCGGTCAGCCGATAGATCAGCGGCAGCGTGCTGTTGGAATTCTGCGCCACATACAGAACGGAAAAATCATGACTCACAAACGCGTAGGTCAGCACGCCGTAGCTCAGCGCCAGAAACAGCAGTTGCCCCCAGGCCGCCGGCACGGCCACCGCCATCCACGCAGGACGATTGCGAGCGGCTCCCCACAGCGGGAAGACGGTCTGGCACAGCGCGAGCAGGAAAGCCAGCACCAGGGCGAAATGGCCCCATTCGATGATCATGGCTGCATTTTCCGTAACATTTCATGGTCCGGCATGGCGCCTTGCGCCTTCAGGGCATCGGCCACTTCGGGAGGCATATAGTTTTCATCGTGCTTGGCCAGAACCTGGCTGGCCACGAACATCCCTGCCCCATCCAGTGTGCCGTTCGCCACGATGCCCTGACCTTCCTTGAACAGATCCGGCAGGACCCCCTGATACTGCACCGGCACCACCGCCGCGGTGTCGGTAAGCTTGAAGCGCACCGTCACCCCATCGGACAAACGCTCCACACTGCCGGGAATGACCAACCCGCCGACCCGGAAGGGCTGGCCGGGCCGCACCTCGCCGGCCGCCACCTGGGATGGCGTAAAAAAGAAGGTGAGGTTTTCACGAAAGGCCAGCCCCACCAGGAGGGCGGCGATGCCAACCCCCACGACCAGGGCAAGGGCCAGCAGCAGTCGATTCTTACGCGCCGTTTTCATCGCTGATCCGGTGGGTGGGGGCTGCAGGATGGCGGGATGCCGTTCGGGTCTCTGCCTGGATGGACAACCGCAGCCGGCGATGCCGCCGCACGGGGACCCAGGCGTTGTAAACGAGAACCGCCAGGGCCAGTCCGTAGGACCCCCAGACGTAGGGCGCATAACCGCCCATCGCAAAAAATTCGGCGATCCTCATGTTCATGCGGCCTCTTCGACCACCCAGCGCCGATGCCGTTCCCGCTGCAGAATCTCGCAACGGGAACGCACCAGCACGGCGGCGGCAAAATAGGCCATGAAGCCCAGCGCCATGGTCAACAGTGGCCACAACATGTCCCAAGTCATCGACGGATTGGACAGCTTGGACACGGTCGCGCCCTGATGCAGGGTGTTCCACCACTCCACCGAGTAATGAATGATGGGGATGTTGACCACCCCGACCAGCGCCAGCACGGCGCCGGCACGGGCTGCCCGGCGGCGGTCCTCGATGGCAGCCTGCAGGGCCATGAAGCCCAGGTAGAGAAAGAACAGCAAGAGCACCGAGGTCAGGCGCGCATCCCACACCCACCAGGTGTTCCACATGCGCGCGCCCCACAAGGAGCCGGTGGCCAGCGCCAGGCCGGTGAAAGCGGCCCCCAGCGGCGCGCTGACCCGCGCCAGGATCTCGGCCAGCTTGATATGCCAGATAAAACCCACCGCGCTCGCACCGGCCATGAACATATAGACGAACATGGCCATCCAGGCGCTTGGCACATGCACGAACAGAATGCGATAGGCCTGGCCCTGCTGGTAGTCGACCGGCGCCAGCACCAGCGCACCGACCAACCCCGCGCCCATCAACACGGCCGTTAGTCCCCAGAGCCAGGGGAGCAGGCGCCCGGCCAAGCGGTAGAAAGTGGGCAGGGATGCCCAGCGACTCAAAAAAGCGATCACATCAGGATCCCAAGCTGGCGCGCAGGGCGGCGGCGGTGGCCAGCGGCACCAGGGTCACGGCCAGCACCAGTTCCGCGCCGAGCATGTAGAAATATGGCAACACAGGCATCTCCAGCAACGCGCTGCTCACCGCGCCGGCACCAAACACCAGGACCGGCGCAAACAACGGCAACAACAACACCGACACCAGCAGGCCGCCGCGGGGCAATCCCAGCGTCAGGGCCACCGCCACCGATCCCAGCAGGCTCAAGGTCGGCGTCCCGAGCAGCAGGCCAGTGAACAGCACCGCCTGGGCCTGGGGGGACAATTGTAGCAACACCCCCAGCAAGGGGGTGATCAGCAGCAGGGGCACGCCGGTTGTCAGCCAATGCGCCAAGACCTTGGCCGAGATCAGGACGCTGGTCGGATGCGGGCTGAGCAAGAGCTGTTCCAGGCTGCCGTCCTCGAAGTCAGCCCGGAACAGACCTTCCAGGGACAACAGCGTGGCAAGCAGTGCGGCTACCCAGACGATGCCTGGTCCCGCCTGACGTAGCAGCGCGGTATCGGCGCCCAAGGCCAAGGGAAACAGGCTCACCACGGCGGCGAAGAACACCACCGGATTGCCCAGTTCGCCGAGCCGCCGCGCCGACAGGGTCAAGTCGCGACGCAACAGCCCCCGCCACGCCGCCGCCAGCGGGCTGCTCATGGCGCTGCCAGGCTGAGTGTCTGCTGGCGAATCTGCGCCGGCAGGGACAGGGGCTGATGCGTGCTCACCACGGCCACCCCGCCCTGTTCCAGGTGATCCGTCAACAAGTGATTGACCAGTGCACGACCGTCCCCATCCAGGGCGTTGAGCGGTTCATCCAGGATCCAGACCCGCGCCCGGCCGAGCAACAGCCGCGCCAAGGCCAACCGCCGACGCTGCCCGGAGGACAGGCGCAGAACGGGCGTTTCCATGGCATGCGCGAGACCGACGACTGCAAGGAAGGCGTCCAGCTTGGGCTGCGGCAGGCTCGCGCCCTGCAGCACGGCGGCCAGACGCAGGTTCTCCCGCGCCGTGAGCGCCAGACTGTGGCCGTTGTGATGCCCCAGGTAGCGCCGATCCATCGCATATTCGGCATGATGACGCGCGATCTCATGCCCGTTCCAGCGCACGCCGCCCTCCTCGGGCACCGCCAACCCGGCCAGAATGCGCAACAGGCTGGTCTTCCCCGCGCCATTGGGACCTTCGACCTTCAGCAAGCGCCCGGGAGAAAGCACAAATTCGAGCCCCTGGAACAGGAGCCGGTCATTGCGGATGCAAGACAAATCCACAGCGGCCAGGACGGCCCCATCGCTCACCGGCATGATGTCCATCCGGAAATTAAGGTCAGATGCGCCACGCGGCAGGGCAGGCGCCCCTGCTCGGACGCATCCCCAGCGCGTGGCGCAAGCGCTTATTCCTTGATGCGGCTGCCCATGGCTTCGCCCACTTTACGCGAGCCTTCCTGCATGGCGGCATCCAGCGCCTCGGAACGGGCCTTGAAGTACTTCCTGCCGACATCGGACTCAGCGAACTTCACATAGGCCGCGACATCGCTGTCCGACACGTCCTTGAACAAGTAGCCAAACTTGATCAGGTTGATCTGCTGCATGAATTCCATGGCCTTGGGCCGTTGGGATTCGATTTTTTCATTGATCTCGGCGTCGGTCAGCTTTTTTTCGCTCTTGGCGGTCTTGTTCATGGCCTTGACCATGGCCACCCGGGAATTGAGCTGCATGTCGACGGTGGTTTCCGTGGTCAGGGTCGCCTTATCGATCTTCTTATAGAGCGATTGGCGCGCTTCGGGAATGGGGTTTTGCTCCGTCTGCTTGGCAAACTCCACCAAGTCCTTGGCCTTTTCCGGATCGGCCAGCTGGTTTTCCAGTCGGATCAGTTTCTGACCGGGATCGCCCTCATACCAGCTCAGGACCTTCCGGAGCTCTCCTTCGTTGAGCTGATCGGCCAACTGCTTGCCCACGGTTGCGAGAATGGTTTCTGTCCCAAAGGCTTCCAGCATGACCGCGCCGATCTCCCGTTGCTCCGGGGTGGCCTTGCCGCTTTCCTCGGCCTTTTTAAGGCTGTCTTTGATAGAACGCGTTGTCTGTCCCAATTGCTGTTCAAGACCGGAGACCCGCATGACTTCCGAAGCCAGCGCCCGTTTATCGGCGGCTTGGGCCAGGCCTGTGACGAACACCAGGGTCAGCGCCAGGACTACCCGGATTGAACGCTTCCATGACATTGATACTTCACGCATTTATATCTTCTCTATATCTGGATAATGACGAATAGACCCCGTCTGCCGGGGAAAGGTTCTCATCGGAGCGCGTAGCATACGCGCCCTGTGCGGTGCGGTCGATGATCCTCATGCCGCTCATGCCCGTTGTAGCACGGCGCCATAAAAACCATCCGTGCCATGCACATGAGGGGTCGGTTGAAAGTCCGCATCGCGAAACAGCGTTTCGGGAAGCGTGAGGCCCGCCTGGGCCATTACCACCTGGGCCGAGAGGTGGGAGAAATCGGGATGCTCCCGGAGAAAGCCCGCCACGACCTCCCGGTTTTCGGCGTCCGCCACGCTACAGGTGGCATAGATCAAACGACCGCCCGGCGCCACCAACCCGGCCGCCGAACGCAGAATGCGCCCTTGAAGCGTCGCCAGGGCCGGCAGATCGAGCGGCCGATTGCGCAAATCCGGATTGCGCCGCAGGGTGCCGGATCCGGAACAGGGCGCGTCCACCAGCACGCGGTCATAACGCCCCCGATGGGCGCGCAATACGGCGTCGGATTCATCCACCAGCGCCTGAATGCGAATGTTATGGGCGCCGGCCCGGCGTGCCCGGCGCGCCAGCTCCTCCAGCTTGCGGGGGATTACATCGCAGGCCAGGATCTCGCCTTTATTGTCCATTTGCATGGCCAGGGCCAGGGTCTTGCCACCCGCCCCCGCGCAAAAATCCACCACCCGCCCGCGTGGCGGCACATCCACCAGGCAGGCCAGCAACTGGCTGCCCTCGTCCTGCACCTCAAAGGCACCTTCCTGGAATCCAGGCGCCTGGAACAAGGCCGCCCGATCCGCCCGCCGCAAGCCGTGCGGCGCATAAGGCGTGGGCTCAAGGTCGATGCCTGCGCCTGCCAGGCGCTGCCGCAAGGCCTCCCGATCCGTGCGCAGCGTATTGACCCGCAGATCCAGCGGCGCGGTTCCCGCCAGGGCGATCGCCAGGCTCTCGGCCTGCGCGGCCCCCCAATCGTGAACCAAGGCATCCGCCAGGGGGTCGGGCAGGCTCTGGCGAATGGCAAACGGCAAGGATTCAGCCTGCGCCGCGCGCAAGGCGCTGCCCAATCGCGCCGCCTCCGGGGCGGGTAACAGGTTGGCCAAGGCCCGCTCCGACCAGCCTTGGGTCAAAAGGTACAAACCCGCCAGATCCGCCGCCGCGGCCGCTTCCCCAGCAACGCATTGCAGGCAATGCCTGAAAAAACGTTGCCGCCGCAACACCCCGAACACCCCCTCGGCGATGAAACGGCGATCGCGACTGCCCAGGAAACGCCGCGCCCGGAAAAACCGGTCCAGCGCCCGGTCGGCAGGCAGCCGGGCCTGCTGCAGGCTTTCCAGTGCGTCAATGAGCTGGCGGAATTGGGCATTGCGGATGCCATGGGCATCGGGAGCAGTCGACATGGGATTCCAGGGGAAGAAGCGGCGTTCCGGCAAGCCGCCCAACCTCAGGGAGGCAGAGGGGTCAAGCGGTCGGCCAGAGCGCGCATTTTATCGTCCAGGCTCTGGGGCTTGTCCACCCGGGTGCCGACCTTGAGCGTGGTCATGAGGCGGGGAACGCCTGCCGCGTGCAGGGCTTCGTGGCAGGCCCGAATGGCCTGAAACACAGCATCCCACTCCCCTTCCACCGCGGTGCCAAAGGGATGGGAACGGGGATGCAACCCGTGACGTTGCAGGATCTCCACGCACTGGGCAATCTCAGCGGAGACCGAAGCCCCCACCCCCATCGGCACCACGCAGATATCCACGCTTACCCGCACAGGCCGGCTTCCTGTTCCGTCACAACAGCTAGGCCACCGTCCGCCAGACTGGCCCAGGGTCCCCGGCGCATCAATCCTTCCCATTGCGCCGGCGAGCGCACCGACATCAGTCCGGCATAGTCCAGCGCCGCGCCAGCCGGGTTGGGCACCAGCCACATCCAGCGGCGGGTCGCCAGCAGGTGGCCGTCACCCGCCCCGGATTTTCCTTGCAGCGCGCGACGCATGCGCAGATACAGCACCCAGGCGATCCGGCCGCCCCGGTCTGGCTGTGCCAGCCAATCGGGAGCAACCGCCGCCACAAGATGCGGGAAAGGCCACAACGGCACACGTCCAAAGCCATGGCGCAAATCGGCTTGCAGCAGGGCGCTTGCAACCGGAAGGCCGGCCAGCGGATGCAGCGGCAACGGCGCCAATTCCAGATCCCGCCGCGCCCCGGATCGAGCGCTCAGGGAGGCCCGGAAAAACCCCACGGCATCACGCCCCTGCAGACAGCGCCACAGCAACGCGAAATCATCGGCATCCAGGCCTTGGCGCTTCCGTGGTTGCTGACGAACCAGGCGCAGTTGCCCCCGTAGCAGCGGCTCCCCCACCAGCTCCGTCCGATGAATCACCATCCCGGAAACCATCCCCATGCCGCCACCATTGACCGGCACCGCCTCCGCCGCGGGCATGGGGCCAGGGGTAAACCCCTCATGGTTCCAGCGAACCAGATAGGGCGAGCCTCGCCAAACGCTTGGCACTAGCGTGACCGGTGGGGCCAACAGACCCGCCGCTTCCGCGCGCTCACGCGCACGATCAACCGTCATCCACCACGCCAGCGACCCCGTCTGCATTGGTTCAGGCCTCCTGCCATGCCAGAATGCACCACTTCCCCTGAGACTAATCCAGCCGCTCAAGAACGCAAGCCATTCCCATGGCGCCCATCAGGCCTCCTTGCTCCGGATTGCCCCCTCATGCCCGCACTTCGCTCCTCCAACCCGCGCCGACCTGACGGCATGTCGCTGTTTTTTCTGGGTCTTTTTTTGGCTTGCGGTGGCCTGCTGTATCACCAAACCGGACTTGCCGGTCTCTGGCAGGGACTGGAAAAAGGTCTCCTCCTGTTGATTTCGGTCACGCCCATCGTGCTCATGGCACTGCTGCTGGCGGGCTATGCGCAAGTCCTGTTGCCGCGCAGCTGGGTGGAGTCGCACCTGGGCCGTGGACGCGGATGGCGCGCCATCGGACTGGCCAATCTGGCTGGCGCCCTGATGCCCGGCGGCCCCTTCGCAGCCTTCCCCATCGTGCTGGCCCTGCGCCAGTCGGGCGCCGCGCTGGCGCCCTGCGTGGGCTTCCTCACCGCCTGGTCGGTGCTGGGCCTGCACCGCATGATCGTGTGGGAAATCCCCTGGCTGGGCTGGCGTTTTGCCCTGCTGCGCTGGGTCATCTCCCTGCCCTTGCCGTGGCTTGCTGCTTATGCGATCGCCCGCCTGGATCGCCGCGGCAAGACGGAGTCGGCGCCATGAACGCCCAAGCGCTGGGCGTCCTGGCCCTGCTGCTGGGCAGCATGATCCTGCTGGCGCAGCGTCGCGACGCGGGCCTGCATCGGCAAGCCTCAAACGAGGCATGGCAACAGCTGCGCCTGATCGCCCTGCGCTTGCCCTTGGCGCTCATGGCCGCTTCGCTGTTGGGCGAACTGCTGCCTCGGGAGACGCTGGCGATCCTGTTGGGGCCCCGCAGCGGCTGGCAGGGAATCGTACTGGCCTCGGGCCTGGGCGCCCTGCTGCCGGGCGGGCCGATGGTCAGTTTTCCGTTTGTGATTCTTCTGCAGCAGGCCGGCATGGCGCCGGCGCCGATGGTGGCCCTGATGACCGCCTGGTCGGTACTGGCCCTGCATCGCGTCCTGAGCTTCGAGCTGCCGCTGATGGGCGCGCGTTTCGTGATCCTGCGCTGGATCGTGTCCCTGCCGCTGCCCCTGATTGCGGGGGCGCTGGCTGCCCTGTTGCTGCGAATTTCGCAGATTGGCCTGGGCTGATCCCGCCTGGCCATCTACGCTTGAATCGCAATTGCTTTCGGCAATGGCCCACCTCCACGGCGTGGCCGCCGTTCGTCAATGTGCTTGGATCAACCCAGAAACTGCATCGGGCGTAGCACCAGCGACTGGTCCACCCGGCCGATGGGCCCACGCGTATCGAACAGCCGGGTGTGGGTGGTGCCGAGCCCGGTGGGTTCCATGTGGGTGCGGCTTTCCAGGCAGATCCATTTCCCTTCCGGATAGCGGTTGAGGTGCAGGTCGATGTCGGCATTGATGCAGCCCATCTTGCCGCCCAGGTAAAGCTGGCCGATGCCGTTGCCGAAGTCGGACATCATCCCCATATAGCTCACCGCCGTGGTGGGTTCGTCGGCCACCACGTCCGCCTCGATGCGCAACCAGGCCGTGCCTTCCCCCTGGAAGGTGAAGCCGGACACGCGGCGCATTTCCAGCGCCGCATTCAGCCCCGGCGGCCGCTTGCCCGGCTGACCCCGCCCGCCCAGAAAGCCCTCCGGCGCCAGCCCCTCCGGCCCCGTCGGAACACCACCAGCCACCACGGCATGCTCAGGCAGGGTGATCGGCTGCACCCGGCCCTTGAGCGCCGTGGTCCGCGCGACTTCCTTGCCCTCGACCAGCATGCGCGCCTGGATGATGGCGATGCGCTGGCCGGCGCGCAGGGTTTCGGTAATGACTTGAAGCGGCACGCGCGGCGCGGGGCGGCACAGATCGTTGGTGAGGCGCAGGACGCGCCACGCCGGATCGGGTTCATGCCGATCGATCACATGGGCCATCAGGCCGGCGATGGCGCCGCCGTGCAATAGGCGGCTGTCCCAGGGGGAATTGGTGCGTTCGGTGGGAATATGGAAATCCCCTTCGCGGTGGTAAAGCGCGTCCTTCATGGCGTCGTTCCTTGACGTCGTGCATGGGGGGGCAGACCGGATCAGGCGCCGGCTTGGAATGATCGCTCAGGGCATGATTTCTTCTTCGATGCGGAGGCGGTGGCCATCGGGATCCTCGATCTCGAAATGGCGGTGGCCATCGGCGGCGCGGCGCAAGTATCCGGCAACCGTCGCGCCGGCCGCGTTGCAGCGCCGGTACAGGGATTCGGCCTCGGCCACCTGGACTTGCAGCGACTGGGGATGAGGGTTGCGCTCTTCGGCGAGCAGGAGCTGCCAATCGCCATGACACAGCAACGCGCGGCGTCCGGCATCAAGCAACTGGGCCAATTCGAGCCCCAGGGCCTGTTCGTAGAAGCGGATGGATTTCGACAGATCACGGACGGCAAAGGCGGGAATGGTGGGAGATGCACTCGCCCATCGTTGGGGCACATCCATAGGGTTGGAACCTCGACACAGCGCACATGCGCCGTCGCTATCTTGAGACAAGCGCTGTCAAGGTTCAAGCGGTGACTCATCGTGAGCTGCTAGCGCGCTCGGCTGACCGCCCACTGGCAATGCGGGGGCGGTCCTGCGCAGCGCCGACAGACGTATCCGCCCGGCCTGCGACAAATTGTCGCACTTGCGCCAAGCCACTGGAAATTCAGGGAGAATCTCCTCGCCCTCAAACCGGAAAAGGACTTCCCATGAATTCGATGCCCCCTTGGCCGCTGGGGCTGCTGGCCGCCCTGTCCGTACTGCCCTCCAGCGGCGCGCAGGCCGAAACGGCGCCCATAGCGCCTGCGGCCGTACTTCCCGAGGTCACGGTGACCGGCATGGCCGGCAGCCTGACCGTGCCCAGTGCAACCCAGGCCCGTGAGCGCATCGAACAGATTCCCGGTGGCGCGGCGGTGGTGGGCGCCGAAACCTATGAAGACACGCGCGCAGCGACCCTCAAGGACATGCTGGACTATGTGCCCGGCGTGTTTGCCCAACCCCGATATGCCGAGGAACTGCGCCTCTCCATCCGCGGCTCCGGCCTGTCGCGCACCTTCCATCTGCGCGGCATCAGCCTGCTGCAGGACGGCATCCCCATCAACCTGGCGGACGGCGGCGGCGACTTCCAGGACATCGATCCCCTCGCCTTCCAGTACATCGAGGTCTACAAAGGCGCCAACGCGCTGGAGTACGGCGCGGCCTCCCTGGGTGGCGCGATCAACTTCGTCAGCCCAACCGGGCGCGACGCCGATCGTCTCAAGCTGCGCCTGGAAGGCGGCAGCTTCGACACTGGCCGCGCGCAAATTGCAACGGGTGGTGTGGTGGGCGACAGGGATTACTATCTTTCCCTCAGCCACCTGCGTTCGAATGGGTTTCGTGACCAGATGGATCAGGGCAACACCCGGCTGTTCAGCAATGCCGGCTATCGTCTGAGCGAAGATCTGGAAACCCGTTTCTACCTCACTTATGGCGACATCAACCAGGAAATCCCCGGTAGCTTGTCCAAGGGGCAAGTGGAAGACGATCCTTCCCAGGCCAATCCCGGCAATGTGCGCAACAATTACCAACGCGACTGGGAAGTCCTGCGTGTCGCCAACAAGACCACCTGGCGCGGTGACAACCAGGAAGTCAGCGGGGGCGTCTATGCCGTCAGCAAGCAGCTCTACCACCCCATCTTCCAGCTCATCGATCAGGACAGCGCCGACTACGGCGCCTTCGCCACCTGGCGCCAGAACGGGGAACTGGCGGGACGAGCCAACACCCTGACCGTTGGCACGCGCCTGGGCACGGGCGACACCGACAGCCGCCGCTATGTGAACCTGGCCGGTGATTATGGCGACCTGACCAGCAAAGCCCGCGAACAGTCGCGCAATGCCGCCCTGTTCGCCGAGAACCGCACCGTCCTTACCCCTGGCTGGACCGGCATCCTGGGTGCACAGGCCAGCTACGCCGAGCGGGATTATGACGACCGCTTCCTGAGCGATGGCGACCGCAGCGGCACGGAAAGCTACCGGGGTTTCAGTCCCAAGCTGGGCCTGCTCTGGGACGCGGCGGACAATCTGCAATTCTTTGCCAACCTGAGCCGGGCCTTTGAACCGCCCACCTTCTCGGAACTCACCCAGAGCATTCCCGGTGTGAGCGGCCTGGCGAACCTGGATCCACAAACCGCCACCACGCTCGAAATCGGCAGTCGCGGCCAATGGGCGGCGCTCTCCTGGGATGCGAGCCTGTATCGGAGCTGGGTGCGCGATGAACTGATCTTCATCGCCCTGGGCGATGGCGGCCAGAGCGCCGTGCTCAACACCGACAAGACCATTCACCAAGGCGTCGAGCTGGGATTGGGCGCCCGGCTCGCGCAATTCGACGGCCAGGAGCTCTCCAGCCGGCTGGCCTACACCTACAACGATTTCAACTTCGACAATGACCCGCAATGGGGTGACAACCAGATTCCGGGAATTCCCGAGCACTACCTGCGCGCCGAGCTGCGCTATCGCCACACCGCCGGCTTCTCGATTGCGCCGCATGTGGAATGGGTGCCGCAGGGCTATCCCATCGACTTCAGGAACACCCTGGAAACAGAGTCTTATGCCTTGCTTGGCCTGACCGCCAGCTATGAGGTGAATCCGCGGCTCACCCTGTTCCTGGACGGCCGCAATCTCACCGATGAGAAATACGCCGCCACCACCGGCCTCATCACCGAACCGGCTGCGGGCGCCTTTGGGCCCAATACCGTCCAGTTCATCCCCGGTGACGGCCGCTCTGTCTATGCCGGTCTGACCATGCGCTGGTAAGCCGCGATACATCTCCCATGGCGCCGGCAACCCATACGGCGCCATGGGATCGCACACGATCGACCATCACACCCTGTTCTCGCCGCCATTCTCACCCGGCATTTGCCTCGCACCGCCCTCGGGGGACCGGGATGAAGGGGGCAAGTCAATTTCGGCGCGGACCCGCGGCAGCGCCTCGGGATGCTGCTGCTGCAGATAGACGATCAGGCCTTCACGGATGGCGCAGCGCAAATCCCAGGCCTGGGGCGCATTGCGCGCACTCATGAGGGCGCGCAGCTCGATCACCCGCTCGCGGCTGTCGGTGACCTGCAGGACATTGACCTTGCCATCCCAGAGCGGGTGGGCCTGCAGCAAACGGGTCAGCTCTGCCCGGAGCGGCTCCAGCGGCACCCCATAGTCGGTATACAAAAAAACGCTGCCAATCAGCTCCGCCGAGTTGCGGGTCCAGTTCTGGAACGGCTTTTCCAGAAAATAGTTGATCGGCAACACGAGGCGGCGCCAGTCCCACAGGCGCACCACCACATAGGTCAGTGTCAGCTCCTCGATCCAGCCCCATTCGTTTTCCACGATCACCGCATCATCGATACGGATGGGCTGGGTCAGGGCAATCTGGAATCCTGCCAGCAGATTGCCGAGGATCTTCTGCGCAGCGAAGCCAACCACCAGGCCAATGATGCCGGCCGAGGTCAGCAGGCTGGTGCCCAGTCGGCGTGCGCCGTCGAACAGCATCAAGGCCGAAGAGGCGGCGATCAGCACAATGATGAAAATGCCCAGCTTCTTGAGGAAGGAAAATTGGGTGCGGATGCCGCGCGCCTGGAAATTGTCCTCGACATCGATCCGATAACGCAGCGTCACCAGGCGTTCCAGCACCGTCAATCCCCGGATCAGCACCCAGGCGATCGTGGCGATCAGCAGCATGGACGCAACCAGATTGACGATTTGGGTATATCGGGACGATGCGGGGAGCAAGGGCCGGGCCAGCATCAGGGCAATCAGGGGCAGCGCCAATTGCAGACCGTTGGCCAGCACGGGGACGAGTACCGCCTCCAGCGCGCCAGTCTGCTTTTGCGCCCACTGCTCGGCAAAGCGCGCCAGCCGCCGCGCAATCCGATAGAGCACCCAGAAGGTCCAGGCAAACAGCAGGAGGTCCGCGCCTTTTTCCAGGGCACCCGACAGCACAATCCCGGTCTGGCTCTCCAGGGAACGCACCAGGGGCCGCAGGGACAGATGCGTTCCCCCAACCAGCACCGCAAGCACGATCGGATACCGGGAGGCGAACAGCAGCTCGCGGATCAACTGGCGTAACGCCGGCGAATCGGCAGGTGCCTGGTGGCTGAGGCCATTATTCGGGCGCAACAAACGATGGAGCCCGCCGGCCACCGCCACCGTGGCCAGCAGGGAGGCGGCCGTGACCAGCCACAGGGTGAAGGGAACCTCCCGGAAGATATCCAGAATGCTGTTCATGTCCAGGGTTCCTTGTCAGGGCAGTCGCTCAACTGGCGATGCATGAAGCGTCGGGAATCCATGCAAGAGAGTCGCTGCCCGGACTGAAGTTCCTTGGCTGTGTGGCCAGGGCCGGCGGACAGGCGGCCGGCATACCCCCTGAACCGATTACCGACGCAGGGGAGGCGTTGCCAGCTTGACGCATCGCCTCAGAACGAGCCTGGAGCACACCCGCAAGGCGTCTGCACAAGCACCGGCAGCCAACCCATACGAATGTCCAGAGCGGCCCGGGCGCTGCACGGAGAACAGGCCTACCCCACCGGGAGCGGATCGCTATCCAGCCGACCCTGAACGCGGCACGCCAAACAGATAGGTCGCCCGGTAGGGAAACCCGAAGCGCCCCCTCAACCAGCGCTTGCCGATCTCGAAGTGGTAATCCTCCGACTCCAGATTCCGCGTCAGATCCCGCAGCTCGGCCGGCGAGTAGGTCCGCAGGCAGGACACGAAGCCGTCCCAGGCGAAAGCGAGCGGACAGATCGGGATCAGGTAGGTGAACAACAGCCGCTGCCAGGTCACCCGCCCGGCGAAGGGGGTAAAGAACACCCCGGCCAGAAAAACCAGGATCGGGATCAGGATCACCGTGTGCACTGCTCGCTCCTGCCCTTCGAAAACCGCAATGCCGGCGCGCTTGGCCACCGCGTCGCTGAGGATGCGATGGGCCTGCGCCGGCTGGAAATGGTGGAACCCGGTGAACACGGTGCGAAAACCATCGAGTTCGTCGGGCAGGTCGAAGGCGCTGACCGACACCGGCCAGCCGGTAATGCGCCCGCCCGAGGACTGTTCCAGCTCGGCGAAGGCCGCCCGGTTGGGGTACAGATCCGTCAGCACCACCGGCACATCCGAAGCGCCGGCAGCATCCAAACACGGCAAAAGCCCCGGCACCGGCCCGCCCGCACCGGAACACAGGTCCACGATGCGCGTTGCCCCGCTCGCACGCATGGCCGTCACCAACTGCGGCATCAGGGGTTGGAACAGCCCCATGACCTGCGCCAGGAAGCGCAGGTGATCGGTGATGAAGCGGCGGATCAAATCGGGAACCCAGGGCAGGTCTTCCCATTCCCACAGATGCACACGCGCCATGGATCCCCTATCCTCCTGTGTCTTGACGACAAGCGCCGGACAGCAACCGGCCATCCTTCCGAGCCATTGAAGCAAATCCAGCAGGGAGCACAAGCACATGGGCAAACTGGGCGACATCGGCGACCGTTATCGGGTCCCTCCGGGCAGCAAGGTACGGCTGAAGGATTGGGATCCCGATGATGTCTGGGTCGCAGGCGGTGACAAAAGTGCCGGTGTCCACCAGCGCGAATCCCTCTCCGAGCGGCTCGATCAGCTCCAGGATCTGCTCTACGCCCAAAAGAAGCACCGCATCCTGATGATCCTGCAAGGCATGGACACATCCGGAAAGGACAGCACCATCCGCCGTGTATTTCATACCGTTGATCCACTGGGGGTGCGGGTCGCCAACTTCCGCGCGCCCAATGCCGATGAACTGGGGCGGGACTATCTCTGGCGCGTGCATCGCCAGGTCCCCGCCAATGGCGAGATCGCCATCTTCAACCGCAGCCACTACGAGGACGTGCTGGTCCCCCGCGCCCGCGGCCACCAGACCCGCAGCGAACAACAGCAGCGCCTCGGCCACATTGCCGACTTCGAGCGCATGCTGAGTGACGAGGGCACCACGATCATCAAGTGCTACCTGCACATCAGCATTGACGAGCAGCGCCAACGCCTGCAGGACCGGCTGGATGACCCCAGCAAGCACTGGAAATTCGACTACTCCGACATCCGTGAACGCGAATACTGGGACGGCTACATGAAGGCCTACCAGGACGCCCTCGCCGCCACCAGCCATCACCATGCGCCCTGGTATGTCATCCCCGCCAATCACAAGTGGGTGCGCGATCTGGTGGTCTCCGCCATCCTGGTGCATACCCTGGAACGACTGCGCATGCGCTATCCGCCCGCGCCCGAGGGGCTCGACAAGGTGAAACTAGACTGACGCGCCGGGCACGCCACGCTGCCCGCATGCGGTGGCGCGCCAGGAGCCGCCACCGCTCGGCGTCGCCACACTCAGTTCTTTTTCAACTTGGTGAACTTCGAACCTTCCAGCGTGAGGTTGTACATCAGGCCTTTCTGGCCGAACACGAAGCCGATCACCGGATCCTCGATATTGTTGGTGTCGACGGTCTTGCCGACGCCGATGTCGATCAGGGCCACGGAACCATCCACCCCGACCTTCCAGCCTTCGCTGGCGCGGAATTTGGCCAGCGCCGCTGCGTCGGTAAAGATCACAACGATGGATTTGGACTGCGCGCCCAACTGGAAGCCGATCGAAGCCGCCGCGGTACTGTAGTAATCAACCGTCTTTCCATCGACGCGCAGCGCGCCTTCGCCATATTCACCGCCCACGCCAATCCCCGCCTTGTAGACCTTGGGGAACACCAGAACGCCGCGGGCAATGCTGAGGAATGCCGGGGCGCCCTCGATCTTGCGGAAAGCCTCCAGCGTCCGGTCGACATCGGCGTCGATTTCGGCCGCGCTGGCGGCAAGCGCGGGGGAGGCAAAGACCGTCAAGGCAATCAGCGTGGCGAACATCGCAACAAGGCGTCGGGCGGAAGCAATCGCGGCCATTTCGGTTTTCCTGTCGGGTTAGGGATTCCACGAACTTAGCACATGCCTGTTTCGAATGATGGCGCCGCTTGATTGCCGCCGCTTGCGCCGGAGGAATGCGCCCATTGCATCGCCGCGCCCTCGGCGCTGATCGGCGCCAGCAACTTCTTCGAGCTGGCGGTGGCGACCGCCATTGCCCTGTTCGGTTTCGATTCGGGCGCGGCCCTGGCGACGGTGGTGGGGGTCTTGATCGAAGTGCCGGTGATGCTGGCACTGGTGCGCGTGCTCGACGCCACCCGCCCCTGGTACGAGCGCGGCCGCGCCGTGCGCGCCAAGGCTGCAGCCAGCCCCAGTGCCCGCGCCCTGCAGGAACGGGCCTGATACCCGCTGGCCCGTCATCAATCTTTGTCAGCCCTGGAGTCCGGGCTGCGGTTTTGCATGCTTGCCAAAAAGGCAGGGAAGCGCACACCGCTACGCCACAACAGAGGCGTTGCAGGGGCAGTCAAGCGCGCTTCAACAGTTTCCGCAGCGCGTCCAGCGGGCGCGTGTTGAGCACGTCCGCGGCTTCCAGCCAGCCGCGCCGGGCCTGGCCGATGCCGTAGTCGAGGTTGGCAAAATCATGCGCGCTGTGGGCATCGGAATCGATGGCCACCAGCACGCCTTCCTCCTTGGCCATGCGGGCGTTAACGTCGGTGAGGTCCAGGCGCCGGGGCTGGGCGTTGAGTTCCAAAAAGCAGCCGCTGGCGCGAGCGTGGCGGATCAGGCGCAGCCAGTCGAGCTCGATGGGCGGGCGCTTGCCCAGCTCGCGGCTGCCGGGATGGGCCAGCAGGTGGAAATGCGAATGGTCCATGGCGCGCATCAGGCGTTTGAGCTGCTGCGCCCGCGGCAGATCGAAGTGGCTGTGCACGGCGCCGACGACGAGGTCGAGCTGGCTCAGCACCGCGTCGGGCAAATCCAGCCGGCCGTCTTCGAGAATGTCCACCTCGATGCCCTTGAGCAGCACGATGCCGTCGAGTTGGGCGTTCAGCGCGTCGATGGCCTCGCAGTGCTTGAGCAGGCGCGCGGTGTCGAGGCCGTGGGCCACGGTGAGGCGCTGCGAATGCTCGGTGATGGCC
>JBARUT010000031.1:0-2918 GCA_049645885.1 Candidatus Macondimonas sp. | reverse complement strand
GAGAAAGTGGTCGGCGTCCTCGCACAGCGAGAAGTTGCCGCCGGTCGCAGGCGACAGACCCTGGGCTGCCAGCGCGCCGACGGCCTGGATGAGGGTATCGAGGGTGTCTGCAGCCGCCATGCGCAATCCCCGCCGGGTCCGATTTCAGGGAGCAGCATGATACCGCAGGCCACCCGGCCCGTCCCGACCGGATCGATGACATCGGTGCCGCCGCCCGCTGTGCGCTAAAATTCACCATTCCCAAGACTGATCGGACCCCGGAGATCCCCATGCGCATCGGCACCCCCCTGTCCCCGTCTGCCACCCGGGTCATGCTGCTGGGCGCCGGCGAGCTGGGCAAGGAAGTGATCATCGCCCTGCAGCGACTGGGTGTGGAAGTGATCGCCGTGGACCGCTACCCCAATGCCCCGGGGCACGCCGTCGCCCATCGCGCCCATATCCTGGACATGACCGATGGTGCGCTCCTGCGCGAACTCATTGCCCTTGAGCGCCCCCATTGGGTGGTGCCGGAGATCGAGGCCATTGCCACCGAGACCCTGCGCGCGCTGGAGGCCGAGGGGCTGACAAAGGTCGTCCCCACCGCCGAGGCTGCCTGGCTCACCATGCAACGGGAAGGCATCCGGCGCCTGGCAGCAGAGGAACTGGGGTTGCCCACCTCGCGCTATGCCTTTGCCAACTCCGAAGCCGAGCTGGCCGCCGCCATCACCGGCGGCATCGGCCTGCCCTGTGTGATCAAGCCGGTGATGTCGTCTTCCGGCAAGGGACAATCGGTCATCCGCACGCTGGACGAGGTGCCGACCGCCTGGGCGGCCGCCCGTGCAGGCGGCCGGGTGGACCGGGGTCGCGTGATCGTCGAGCAATGGATTCACTTCGATTTCGAGATCACCCTGCTCACGGTGCGCGCGCTCGACGCGACGGGACAGATCCAGACCCGGTTCTGTGAGCCCATCGGCCATCGCCAGGTGGATGGCGATTATGTCGAGAGTTGGCAGCCCCAGCCCATGAGCCCGCGGGCGCTGGAGCGTGCCCGTCAGATTGCCTTGCAGGTCACCGACCGGCTCGGCGGCCGGGGGATTTTCGGCGTGGAGTTGTTTGTGCGCGGCGACGCGGTCTGGTTCAGCGAGGTCAGTCCACGCCCTCATGACACCGGGCTGGTGACCCTCGCGAGCCATGTCCAGAGCGAGTTCGAGCTGCATGCCCGGGCCATCCTGGGGCTGCCGGTGGATACGCGGATGCAGCGGCCGGCGGCGAGCGCTGTGATCTATGGCGGCATGGCGGCGGTCGGGGTGGCCTTCGAAGGTTTGGAACAGGCACTGGCGGTGCCGGAAAGCGATTTGCGCCTGTTCGGCAAACCCAACGCCACCCCCAAGCGGCGCATGGGGGTGGCGCTGGCCCGGGGGGATACCATCGAGCAGGCCCGCGAGCGGGCACGGGAAGCCGCAAGCCGGGTGCGGGTCATCGCCGCGTCCCCTTGACCGGCCGCACGTCAGCTCGCGCGCCACCCAGCATGGCAACCTCCTCCGCGCTGAGGGATCGCCAGGCGCCTTTGGCCAGTTCGCCCAGTTGCAGCGGGCCGATGCTCACGCGCACCAGCCGCAACACGGCGCAATCGAAGGCCGCCAGCAGGCGCCGCAAATGGCGGTTGCGCCCTTCCGTCAAACCCAGTTCCAGCCAGGTGTTCTTCTCGCCCTGACGCAGAATGGCAGCCGAAGCAACCCGCAGCCATTCCCCCTGACAATCCGCGCCCGTCCGCAGCGCCGTCAACAGCGCCGCATCGGCCAAACGATCCACCTGCACGTGATAACGCTTCTCCAGGCCGCTCCCCGGCGCCGTCACACGGGCCGCCCAGGCATGGTCATTGCTGAACAGCAACAGCCCCTCGCTGGCCTGATCCAGCCGCCCCACCGGCGCCAGTCCCGGCCAGCCGGCCGCCTCCCCCAGCGCAGAAAATACGGTGGCGCGACCGCGTTCGTCCCACCGGGTGGTCACCAGACCGCGGGGCTTGTTGAGCATGAGATAGCGCGGCGTGGCCGCCTGCACGGCCTCGCCATCCAGGGTCAACCGATCCTGGTCAAGGCGCAGGCGCCGCAAGGGATCCCGCACGATGTGGCCATTCACGGCGACCCGGCCGGCACGCACGGCGGCCTCGGCCTCGGTGCGGGAGCAGACTCCCAGCTTGGACAGGGCGCGCATGAGCGAGAGCGGGTCATTCAGCTGGGGCATGGCACGTCTTTGATTCACAGGAAACGCGCCGTTGCGGCCGAGGCGATTGGCAGCGCCATCTCAAGCCTGACCGTTCGTTCAAAAACCGCTTGACCGGACGTTCAGGATACCGTAGCGTTCGTCGATACATGACACAGATCATGGTTTTTTCCAAAAAAACCCTTTGCACGAGGAGATAGACATGAGTGCGGTTATCCAACCCAGCCGGGCTGTCACTGCCCCCACCGAAGCGGCCCCATCCATCCGGGGACCGTGGATGTTCGCTGCGGCCGTCGGGATTCTGGCGGGCCTGCTGTTCGGCGTTTATCGCTGGTACCAACAGAATTATTCCTTCACGGTCGGCATGGATTACTTCGAACCGGAATTCCAGACCTACTGGATGAGCCTGTTCTACGTCCAGATGACCGTCATCCCCCTGGTCGGCGCCGTGGCGCTCGCCGTGCTGTGGTTCACACGTGACCGCAACGTGATGTCTATCACGCCACAGGAAGAGCTCAAGCGCTACTACTACGTGCTCACCCTGCTGGCGGTGGCGAGCATTCTGGCGGCCGTTATTTTTGGCCTGTTTGTCGAGGCTGATGCGGCCTGGCACCAGACCACGGTTCGCGATACAGACTTCACCCCGACACACATTGCCTTGTTCTACTTCGCTATCCCCGCCGCTCTGGTGGGACTGACCTTCGGCTGGATGTGGG
>JBARUT010000030.1:0-5977 GCA_049645885.1 Candidatus Macondimonas sp. | reverse complement strand
AAGCATCGTCGGATAACTTGCCCCTGCCTTGGCAGTTCGCTCCCGATGAAGCTGTAAAAACCATCGAACTGGGTGTGCGCGACCGGATCAATATCGATCTCGCGGCCCAGCGAATGTGACCCATTCGTAACCGATCCGGATGGCTGCATCTGTCATACGTCATGTAAACCATTACGTCATGTAAATGCGCACGGATAAAAGTAGACTTCAGTAGACTTCGGGTTCATACCTCTGCCATGGGTCAAGCGGTTACAAGGAGACTGACGGATGACACGGAACATGCTGCTCCAGGAATTGTTCAGCGCCCGGCCCAGGCTTTGGCTCGGCCTCTTGGGCTTGCTCGGCCTGACGCTGGCCATGCCGGCGCGAACCGCCACACTTTGCCCCGCGACCGAGCCTGTGCCAGCGGATTTTCAGTGGGGACTCGTTGCCTACCATGTCAATTTTCCAGGCTATGAATTACAGCCCGATGATCTGGCCCAGATGGGCCAGAACGGCATTCAATGGATCCGCGTGGATTTTGCCTGGGGCCGCATTGAGCCGGAACAGGGGGGCGATTTTGATTTCAGTTATTTCGATGCGCTGGTGGCGGCAGCCAAAGCCAACGGGATTCGCATTGCCGGTACACTCGGCAATGGCTACAACACCCGCGTGCGGCCCGTGGCGCCCTTGTGGACACACAGACTGAACGGGCCGCAATACGTCGCCGCGCTGGGACGCTATGCCGATGCCGTCGTCGCGCGCTATGCCGATGATGTGGATACATGGGGCCTGGAAAACGAACTCCATATCGCCACTTTGCATGTCCTGCTGCAATGGCGGCATCGCCTCTATCCGCCGCAGATCAACCAGGAAATCCTGCGGACACTGTCGCAAGCCGTGGATCTGCGTGACCCCAACGCCCAGATCGTGTTGACGCTGAGCCCGAGCTTCCCCGGATGGCAACGTTTCCTCAGTCAATCGACGCAAGGTTTCCGTTTCGATGCCGTGGGGTTGTACTCCTATCCTTCCTTCAATGCCGGCGCCGCGCCAACCGGCTTTGAAGCCCAGATCGCCAATCAGATCGCCGAGGCACGGGCAGCCAGTGGCGGCAAAGAGGTCCTGATTTTTGAAACCGGCTACCAGACACCGCCGGACAAACCGCGTACACCCGAGGATGAAGGCAGCCTGCTCCGAGACCACCAAGCGACCTATATCGAGACGATGGTGCGCTCGGCTATCGATGGGGGCGCCACAGGCGTCTATTTCTATCAGTATCTGGATAATCCGGACGAATTATTGCCACGCGAGGAGGTGTTCGGTTTGGTGGAGCCCGATCGTACGCCGAAACCTGCCTGGACGCGCTATGGGGAAATCATCGGTGCCTGTAGCGCCCAGACCCCTTGAGTATTGATCAACCGTGTTCTTGAATTTGGCTTGTGAGCGATAAAAAAACGGGCAGGAAAGATCAGGATCATGAAAGAAAAAAAACGGGGCTATTGGGGGCCAGTTGCCGTATTTCTGGGGCTGCAGTTCTGCGGTTCAGGGAGCGTGGCCGCTTCTTGCCAGGATGCCCGGGGCCTGATACCAGACCCTGCTCTGTTGTCTGATTATTCGGGATTTTATGTGGGGGGCGATGCGTGTTTCTATGATCCCACGGGAATTCGCTTGGGCGAGGTGCCCCCGGCCCTCGGGCCTTCCGGCGATACCGGGCAACGGTTGATCTTCGTCAATGGCGCCAATCCCAAAATCGAGCGGGAGCCTGAGTTTTTGCGTCTGCTGGCAGAGGCGCGGGATCTTCCTGCCGTAGGCATTCTCAATACGCAAACCAGCGACGATCCATTTTCCGCGCCCCGAATTCATGGAACATCCGCGGTCAAGACGCTGGAATCCGTCATGCGGGACGGCCTGAAACACAATCGTGAGGTGCTGATTCGAGCGGGTAGTGCAGGCGCTTCTGTGGTGGCCATCGCCATTGGGCGCACCAAGGCAAGTTGGACCGTTCGTCACCCTCGACCATACAAACTCGACAAGATCTTGCGCGCGATCAAAGTGGAAACCTTTGGCGGGGTCAATCCTTTTTACCCAGATGGGCCGAGCTATGTTCATTACGCCAATTTGCTGGATCCGAATGCCCAGAAATTCGGCGTGCTGAATCCCCTCAACAAACCAGGCCAGGGAGCGGTCATTGCGGTTTTCCGGGACACAATGCCTCCCCTTGAGGCACCCTACGAACCGCTCACGGAAAAAGATAACCACATCCTTTCCCATCATGGATTTGGCGTCTACAACGCCCATCAGATGGATTTCGATCGCGCCTATCGGTTCTCGCCCAGCCAGTTCTATACCATCGCGCCATTGGCCATTCTGGCGCGTTAAGGGAACTTGGATTTGATAGGCTTGGCGACCAGGAAACAAAAGCGGCGCGATTCCACCGGAGATGTTTCGAGTCACCCTCCGAGACCCGCCCCCAGACCATCTCAGGCCGGCTAGCACGGGGATGGCAGGAATCATCTGGGGGCTAAAGCACGACGTCGAAACCCTCGAAGCGGGGCGGTCCCATATAAATGGCTTTGTTCGTGCCCCCTGCGTTGGCGTGCGCTTTTCGAAACGCCTCGGAGTGGGTCCAGGCCTCGAAGTCCGAGCGGGACTCCCATGCCGAATGGGACACAAACACGGTGTGGTCTTCCTCCGTCGGTCCCCGGAGCAGATTGAAGTTCTTGAAGCCCGGCACGCCATTCAGGTGACTGTCGCGATTGCGCCAGATTTCAACAAAGGCGTCTTCCTGGCCCAGGGCGATCCTGAAACGGTTCATGGCAATGAACATCAGCGCGTATCCTCGTGCCGAGCCGGCGCCCCAAAGGAACGCCGGTTCGGCAACTGCTTGTTTATTTCTTCATCTTCATGAGCAACGCCATTTCTTCCATGGCGCCGCCGGGGATGATGTAGCCTTCGGTATTGCGAATCTCTTCCAGATGGTCCCGAATGTATTCCAGCGTGAGGCCATCGGGATTGAATACCCCCTTGGTCGCGCCGATGAAAATGCGCCCGACCCGACCGGCCGCGGCGGAATAGATTTCGCCATTGACCTTGCAGGATTCATGGCACAGATACACCACGATGGGTGACACCAGTTCTGGATCCATGCGGAACTGGCTGCCCATCGGCCCCATCAATTCCTCGGTCATGCGGGTCTTGGCGCCCGGCGCAATCACGTTGGCCTTGATGTTGTATTTCTGGCCTTCCTGCTTGAGGACGTTGGTGAAGCCGACGATGCCCATCTTGGCGGCGCCATAGTTGGTCTGGCCAAAGTTGCCGAAGATACCGGCTGCGGAACTGGTGTTCACGATGCGGCCGTACTTCTGTTCGCGCATCAGTTCCCAGGCCGCCTGGGTGACCCAGAACGCGCCCTTGAGATGCACGTCCAGGACCGGATCCAGGAATTCCGGCGACATGTTCTTGAAGGACTTGTCGCGCAGGATACCGGCGTTGTTGACGACGATGTCGACGCGACCGAAGGCATCCAGGGCGGTCTTGATGATGCCCTGCCCGCCTTCCACGGTGGACACGGTATGGCTGTCAGCAACCGCTTCGCCACCAGCCTCCAGGATTTCCCCCACCACGCGCTCAGCGGCAGTGGCGGAAGAGCCGGAGCCATCCACTGCGCCGCCCAGATCATTCACGACCACCTTGGCGCCCCGCGAGGCCAGCAGCATGGCATGCGCCCGCCCCAGACCATTCCCGGCACCAGTCACCACGGCCACCCGGCCGTCATATCGCAGCATGTCGGACATATTCCTTGTCTCCTTTGTTGAAGCCTGCATTCACAATTCGCCTCTCCCGCGCCATGGCGAAGGGGATGGGTTCCTAACCATAGTGAGCGCAAGGCCGCGAGGCAAGCCACCGCCCCGCCTACCCGTTGATCCGGCGCATCCTGGCACGACGCCATAAGCCGGGAAAGCAAGGCATGGGCGCTTCCGCCTGCTACCCTGTCATCCTTATTGCCTCACCCCGCAGACCGATCCGACGATGTCCGATACTGCCCTTTCCCTACTCCAGCGCATCTACGGCTACCCTGCCTTTCGCGGCGAACAGGCGGCCGTCATCGCGCATGTGGCGGCCGGCGACGACGCGCTGGTGCTGATGCCGACCGGCGGCGGCAAATCGCTGTGCTACCAGCTTCCAGCACTGCTGCGGGCGGGTACGGGCGTCGTCGTCTCGCCGCTGATCGCCCTGATGCACGATCAAGTCGCGGCGCTGCGGGAGCTGGGTGTGGCGGCGGCCTATCTCAACTCCAGCCTGACCCCGAGCGCGGCGGCGGGCGTGGAACAGGATTTTCTGGCCGGACGCCTCGAACTGCTCTATGTCGCGCCGGAGCGGCTGCTGACGCCGCGCTTCCTGGAATTGCTGGCCCGCGCATCGGTGGCCCTGTTCGCCATCGACGAGGCCCATTGCGTCTCCCAGTGGGGACACGACTTCCGGCCCGAATACTTGGGGTTGTCGGCGCTGCACGAGCGCTTTCCCGCCGTGCCCCGCATCGCCCTCACCGCCACCGCCGATGCGCTGACCCGGCAGGAGATCATCGACCGGCTGGACCTGAGCTCCGCCCGCCTGTTCACCGCCAGCTTCGACCGGCCCAACATTCGCTACACCGTGGTTGAAAAGGGGGACACTCGCCGCCAGCTGCTGGATTTCCTGCGCGCCGGTCACGCAGGGCACGCGGGCATCGTCTATTGCAGCAGCCGGCGCAAGGTGGACGAGACCGCTGACTGGCTGGCCGGCCAAGGCTTCACCGCCCTGCCTTATCACGCCGGCATGAACACCGCCACGCGCCAACGCCACCAGGAGCGGTTTCTGCGGGAGGATGGCGTGGTCATGGTTGCCACCATCGCTTTCGGCATGGGCATCGACAAGCCCGATGTGCGCTTCGTCGCCCATCTGGATCTGCCCCACTCCATCGAGGGCTATTACCAGGAGACCGGCCGCGCCGGGCGCGATGGCGCGGCGGCGGATGCCTGGATGGCCTGGGGTCTGGGCGATGTCGCCACCCAGCGGCGCTTCATCGAGGAATCCGGGGCCAAAGAGGCTCACAAACGCATGGCGCACGGCAAGCTGGACGCCCTGCTGGGGCTGGTGGAAACCGCCGCCTGCCGTCGCCAACTCTTGTTGCGCTATTTCGGAGAGGCATCCGAACCCTGCGGCAACTGTGACAACTGCCTGGAGCCACCCACGCTTTGGGACGGCACCGAAGCCGCCCGCAAGGCCCTTTCCGCTGTCTACCGCACCGGCAACCGCTTCGGCGTTGGCCATGTCATCGACGTCTTGCTGGGCAAGGCGACGGACAAAATAGCCCAGTGGGAGCATGGGCGCCTGTCCGTGTTCGGCATTGGCCGGGAACTGGACGAAAAGCGCTGGCGGGCTGTATTTCGCCAACTGGTGATTCAAGGCTGCCTGGACATCGACCACACCGCCTATGGCGCCCTGAAGCTCACCGAGGCGGCCCGGCCGGTGCTGCGGGGTGAGGTGCCCGTCACCTTTCGGGAAACCGCGCCGCGCAAAAAAGGCGAAAGACGCGCCGGACCTGGCCTCCTGGGTCCCGATGCCGCCCTGTTCGATCACCTGCGCGCATGGCGGCGCGAGGCCGCCGCCGACCACGATGTCCCCGCCTATGTCATCCTCCATGACGCGACGCTCAAGGAAATCGTCGTCCGCAAGCCCGCCACGCTAGCGGAGCTGGCCACTATCCCCGGCATCGGCGCCCGCAAATTGGACGCCTACGGCCGCGAAATCCTCGCCTGTCTCTCCAGCGCTGCGTCGTGAGGTGCAAGGCGATCCTGTGCGGGTGCTGCCCACGCGGCGCATCATCGGACAGGAGCGCCTGTCGCGACCGTTTCGGAACAGCCCGGCCTGAGCACGACTGAATCGGAACTTCTTGCCTCTCCCATTTCAATGGTGCGCTGCTGAGAAGAGCCATTTACCCAACCCGAGGCCTCACGCG
>JBARUT010000029.1:0-10404 GCA_049645885.1 Candidatus Macondimonas sp. | reverse complement strand
AAGCGGGTTTCATCGAAATGATTCCAGAGCTTAAGGGAAATAAAGCTGCATGGCGGCTAGTTTCTGAAACATCAGGGTCAGGTCTAGATAAGTAGCCGCCTCCGGCTATATTCCTTTCCATCATGATCCGGCCCATCCGCATAGAATTCCCGGACGCCCTTTACCACGCCCAGCCTCTTGGCTGGCGGTAGCTGGATTGCTGGCGAAGTTTGCCAAAAGGCGCAGCAACGCTATGCGCAATTTGTGACTGAGGGCGACCATGCCTCCGCGGCATCCCGGCCCAAGGCATCAGAAGCGCAAAGCCGCGTTCAGCTTCCTTCCTGAGCCAGCGTATCCACCTGCCAGCCGCCGCCCAGGGCCTTGTAGAGTTGAACCAGGGCACGCAAGCGCTGCTGTTGAGTCGTCACGCGCGAAAGCTCCACGGTGAACAGACTGCGCTGGGCGTCCAGCACTTCGAGATAGTCTGAATAGCCCTCGTCGAAGCGGCGCTGGGCAAGACGCGCCGTTTCCCGCAAGGCGGTGATCTGCTGATCCTGTGCCACCAGTCGCTCGCTGGTGGCACTGCGGCTTTCCAGCGCGTCGAGCACCTCGCGGAAGGCAATGCGCACGGTCTGCTGGTAGTTCACCAGCGCCTGCTGACGGCGCGCCTCGGCAGCGCGGACATTGGCCTGGGTGCGCCCAAAATCAATGATTGGCCCCACCAGGCCACCCGCAAACTGCCAGGTCTGGGCCGGTCCGTTGAACAGATTGCTCAATTCATCGCTCTGGGTCCCGAACACACCCGTGAGGGACAGGGTTGGGAAGTAAGCGGCCCGGGCAATACCGATCTGGGCATTGGCGGCCTGCAACTGCGCTTCGGCGGCGCGGATGTCCGGCCGACGTTCCAGCAGGGCGGAGGGCAAGCCCATGGGCACTTCCGGCATGGCGGGAAGATCATCGATCGGCCGGCCATCGGGAATCTCTTGCTGCACAATCTCGCGCGGCGTGCGACCAAGCAACACGCTCAGGGCATTGATCTGCAGCACGCGCTGCTGGCGCAGGGCCGGCAACTCGGCGCGGGCAGCCGCCAGTTCCGATTCCGCCTGCCGGAACACCAATTGGGAAACGGCGCCATTGCGATAGCGCGATTCCTGGAAGCGGTAGCCTTCCTCTCGGGTTTGCACCGTGCGCTTGGCGATGGCCAGTTGCTGGTCAAGCGCGCGCAGGTTGAAATATCCAGAGGCCACATCGGCCGCTACCGCCAGACGGATGGCATCCCGACTGGCCACGCCGGCCAGCAATTGCGCGCGCGCTGCCTCACTGGCCCGCGCCAACCGCCCCCATAGATCGACCTCGTAATTCAGCACCGCCGAGACATTGAAGTCGTTGTAGATCACGCCACTGCTCGGAATCGGCGTCTCCTCGCTCCCTTGCTGGCGCGCGCCGTTGGCCTGGCCACTCAATAGCGGATAGCGCTCGGCATCCCGCAGCCGGAGCACCGCGCGCGCCTCGGCGATGCGAGCCGCAGCCAGGGACAGGTCGGCATTCTGCTGCAGCGCTTCCTCCACGAGCCCGGTGAGCGTCGCGTCGTTGAAAACGCGCCACCAGTGGGGATCCACGCCAGTCGCTGCTGGTGAAGCGGGGACTGCTCCCGCGGCGGCCGCCCAAGTGCTGGGAAGATCGCTCTCCGGTCGCACATGATCAGGCCCCAGCACGCAGCCGGAAAGACCCACCGCCAGCAACAACAATGGAATCTGCTTAACCATGCGCATTTTTCTCCTCGCTTGGCGCGCTGCGCGGCGTCGTTCGCTCCGTCAGCCGGCTGATCAGGACAAAGAACATGGGCACGAAGATCGTGGCCAGGAAGGTGGCCGCAATCATGCCGCCGATGACGCCGGTCCCGATGGCATGGCGACTGGCGGACCCGGCGCCGCTGCTGATGGCCAGCGGGAGCACGCCGAGCATGAAGGCCAGCGAAGTCATGACGATCGGCCGGAAGCGCAGGCGCGCGCCCTGCAGTGCAGCGTCATGGATGGATGCCCCTTCGCGTCGGTGAAGCATGGCGAATTCGACAATCAGAATCGCATTCTTCGCCGACAGACCAATCAGCGTAAGCAGACCAATCTGGAAGTACAGATCGTTCTCCAATCCACGCAGCCAGGTGGCGGCAATGGCGCCGAAGACCGCAAAAGGCACGGCCGTCACCACCGCAAAGGGCAGGCTCCAGCGCTCGTACTGCGCCGCCAGGATGAGAAACACCATGACAATGCCGAACACGAAAGCCAGCGTCCCGGTTCCCGCCGTGGCGAGTTCCTGATACGCCGAGCCGACCCAACCCACGGAATAGTTGTTATCCAGGACTTCCTGGCTCACGGCCTGCATGGCGGCGATGGCCTGGCCGGAACTGTAGCCCGGCGCCGGTTCACCCAGGATCTTGGCCGCCGGGAAGACATTGAAACGCTCCACCAGATCCGGGCCGATGGTGCGCTTGACATTCAACAAGGCGTCCAGGGGCACCAGATTCCCGTCATTGGAGCGCACGAAGACATGTCGCAGATCCTCGGGCGAGCGACGGAATTCAGCTTCCGATTGCAGATTCACCCGGTAGCTGCGCCCGAACAGGGTGAAATCGTTGACATACAGGCTACCGAAGGTGCTCTGCATGATGGTGAACACCTGGTTGATCGGCACATTCAACGCCCGCGCCTTCTCTCGATCCAGTTCCGCGAAATACTGCGGCGTGCCAGTGGAAAAGGTGGTGCGCAGGCCGGTGAGTTCGGGACGCTTGCGCGCCGCCTCCAGCAGGCGGTTGGTAGTTTCCATCAAGGCGGTGCTGCCGGCGCCGGCACGATCCTGCAGGTAGGCCTCGAATCCGCCCGTGGTGCTCATGCCGGTGATGGGCGGCGGATTGAAGCCGAACATCACGCCATCGCGCAGATCCTGACCCAGACCTGCAAGCGGCTTGACCAGGACGCGTGCATCGTCTTCGGCCGCCGTGCGCTCGCTCCAGTCTTTGAGCATCACGAAGGACACGCCGGAGCTGGTCTTCTGGGATTGGGCCAGGATATCGAAGCCGGCAAAGGTCACCACGGAATCAACGGTGTCCTGCGCGAGCATGCGACGGGTGGCCTCGTCGGTGATCGCCTTGGTGCGATCCAGCGAGGCGGCAGGCGGCGTCTGGTAAGCCATCAACACATAACCCTGGTCTTCGGCCGGCACCAAGCCACCGGGGACGCGATTGAACAGCAGCACCGTGATCCCCAGCAGGCCGGCGAACAGCACCATTCCCAGCAAGCCCCGCCGCATCAGGAAGCTGGACGCGCTTACATAACCATTGGTGGTGCGCTCGAACAGGCGGTTGAACACCCGGAACGGCAGCGCCGGTTCCTTGTGCACTGGTTTGAGCAGCAAGGCGCACAAGGCGGGAGTCAGGGTCAGGGCGACGATCCCGGAAATGATCACGGAGATCACGATGGTGATGGCGAACTGCTGATACATCTGTCCGCTGAGACCGCCCAGGAAGGCCACCGGGATGAACACGGCCGAGAGCACCAGCACGATGGCAATGACCGGGCCAGTCACCTCTTCCATGGCCTTGAAGGCGGCGTCGCGCGGGCTTAGCCCCTCGGTACTCATGAGGCGCTCGACGTTCTCGATCACGATGATGGCGTCATCGACCACGATGCCGATGGCGAGCACCAATCCGAAGAGCGTCAGCAGGTTGATCGAGAACCCGAGCAGCAGCATGCCGGCAAAGGTACCGACAATGGACACCGGCACCGCCAGCAACGGAATCAAGGTGGCACGCGGGTTCTGCAGGAAGATGAACACCACCAGCACCACCAGCACAATGGCCTCGATGAAGGTGCGGATCACTTCCTCGATCGAGACGCGGACGAACTTGGTGGTATCAAAGGGGATGTCGTAGGCCAGGCCATCGGGGAAACGTTGGGAAATCTCGGCCATCTTGGCGCGGATGGCGTCGACCGTCTCCAGGGCATTGGCACCGGGCTGCAGGTAGAGACCAATGGGAACTGCCGGCTTGCCGTTGTAGCTGGCTTCGAAATTGTAATCCTGCGCCCCCAGCTCCACCCGCGCCACATCGCTCAGGCGTAGCGTGGCGCCCGAGGGATCCGATCGCAGGATGATGCGGCCGAAGGCTTCGGGATCCGCCAGCCGGCCCTGGGTGTTGACGGTATAGGTGTAGGCGTTTTCGCCACTGATTGGCTCCTGGCCAAACTGGCCAGCGGCGAACTGGGCGTTCTGCTCCTGGATCGCCTGCGCTACATCGCTTGCGGTCAGGTTGAACTGTGCCAGTTTGTCGGGACGCAGCCAGATGCGCATCGAATAGTCTTTCTGGCCAAACAGCGAGGCATCGCCCACGCCCGGGATTCGCTTGATCTCATCGATGACATTGAGCAAGGCGTAGTTGCTGATGAAGACCGAGTCATACTGACCCGTGGGCGAGTTCATGGCGATGAGCGCCAGGATGCTGCTGGAGCGCTTCTGTACACGCACCCCTTGCCGCCGCACCTCCTCCGGCAGACGCGCTTCGGCGGCCTTCACCCGATTGTTGACGTCGATGGTGGCCTGGTCGGGGTCGGTGCCGATGGCAAAACTGATCGTGATGCGGACTTGACCACTGGCGGAGGCCACCGAGCGCATGTAGAGCATGTTCTCGACGCCGTTGATTTCCTGCTCCATGGGACCCGCAACGGTCTCGGCAATCACCTCGGCGCTGGCGCCGGGATAATTGGTGCTCACCACCACTTCCGGTGGCACGATGTCCGGGTACTGCGCAATGGGCAGGGCACGCATGGACATGAGTCCGGCCAACACGATCACGATGGACAGGACCGAGGCAAATACCGGGCGACGAATGAAGAAAGCGGAAATCATGCCTTCATACCCCGTTCGGCCGAAGCGGAAGGCTTCTTCTCTTCACTGGGCTTCTCTTCCTTGCCGGCCGGGCCAGGTTCAGCATTTGTTTCGGGTTGGCCCTGAGCATCGACCGGCTTGACTGGCGCACCCGGGCGCACCTTGATCACGCCCTCGACGATCACTTGGTCGCCCGGCTTCAGCCCCTCTTCGATCAGCCATTCGGAACCAATGGTAGTGCCTGGCCGGACCGGCTGGACCTTGGCCTTGCTGTCATCCCCCACCAGATAAACGAAAGTCCCTTGCGGACCCTGCATCACTGCCGCCTGGGGCACCACCATCGCCGCCTGGCGCACCAGGCCCTTGGGCACGATGCGCACGAACTGGCCTGGCAGGATGCTGGCGTCCGGATTGGGGAACACCGCCCGGGCTCGCACCGTACCGGTGGCCGGATCGATGCTGCTGTCTGTGAAGCTGATATGGCCCAGTTGGCCATACACTGTGCCATCGCCGAAGCGCAGCTCGGCAGTCAAACGCTCTCCGCCGACCATCGTCAGCTCGCCGCTGGCCAGCAACTGGCGTTGGCGCAGGGCATCCGTATCGGGATAGGAAAAGTTCACGTACAGGGGATCGAGCTGGGTGATGCGGGTCAGCAGGCTGTCAGCCGCGCCGGGGCCGACCAGGCTGCCTTCGGAGCGCACTTCAAGGCTGGTGATGCCGCTCACTGGGGCTTCGACGCGGGTATAACTCAAGTCGATGCGGGCCGCTTCGACATCGGTGGCAGCAGCCGCCAAGTTGGCGCGCGCCAAATCCAGGGTGGATTGCGAGGTATCGCGCTCGCGCGCACTGATGGCGTTCTCCGCAAACAACGCCGAAACGCGCGCCCAATCCCGCTCGGCTTGCCGCAACTGGGCCTGGGCATCCTGCAGCCGGGCCTGGGCCCGTGCCAGCGCGACTTGAAAGGGTGCCGGATCGATGCGGAACAGAATATCACCAGCCTTGACGCGCTGGCCTTCCACGTAGGTGCGCTTTTGCACGATGCCGGTCACCCGCGCCCGCACCTCGACCTCTCGGAATCCCGCCGTACGGCCGGCGTATTCGTTTTCGATGGGCACATCCCGCGGTTGCAGGGTGATCACACTCACCTCAGCCGCCGGTGGTGCGGCGCCCTGGGGATTACCGCCCTTCTCTTCTTTGCCGCAGGCGCTCAGTGCCGATAACAGAATAGCCAGCAGCAAAATGCCCGGAAGGGGCCGCGCGAAAACAGCGGAAATGGCGCGCATCATTTTGAATTTTCTCCGGTAACAAGGAATGATCGGTGAAGCTGGGCGACCTGGCGATCGAGGCATCAACTCGGACGGTTGCGACAGCCCGCGCCGATGAGAAGGATTGCGGCACGGTTGGCCTGGAAAATTTACATACATTCACGTATGGTTGTCAACATAACCTATAATACGCGAATTGTTCATTGGTTTTAATGGAGATTTGGTGAATGGCGCGCCGCACCAAGGCCGAAGCGGAACAGACCCGAGAGCAGATTCTGGATGCCGCCGAGGCGGTATTTCTGGATCGTGGCGTGGCCCGCGCCTCGCTGGCAGAAATCGCCCAGGCGGCGGGCGTGACACGGGGCGCCGTGTACTGGCATTTCCGCAACAAGGCCGATGTGTTCGACGCCATGTACTGCCGGGTCCATCTACCGATGGAAGACCTCTTCAACCAGGTGCTGGCGCTGGAAGATGGCGGAGCGGTCGACGCACTGCGGGATTTCTGCGTCCAGTCCCTGCTCAGTCTGGCCCGCAACCCGCGACGACAGCGGGTCTACAGCATCCTGTTTCACCGCTGTGAGTTCATCGATGAATTGCGCGACAGCAACGAACGGCTGATCGCCATCCAGCATCGCGGTCTCGCCAGCATGGAGGCGCTGTTTCGGCGGGAACGCGCATTGGGAACACTTCCCAATGTGTGTCCGCGTCTCGCCGCCGTTACCATCCATACCGCCATGCTGGGCCTGTATTTCGATTACCTGCGCGAACCAACCGCCTATGACCTGGAAAACCAGGCGGCGCCCTTGGTCGATCTCATTTTCCGCTGCGTGTCCTGATTCGCGCTCCCATCCGGGAGCTGACTCGCGCCCGACCTGCCGCAAGCGAAACGAGGATGATGACAGCGCGGGTTGCCATGCATCGCTTGCCCGCATCGCCAACATCCTGCCCTATGGCACACTCCCGTCACACCGCTTGCAGCGCAGACCCGCTACGGGAAATCCACGCTTGTCCATCGGAACTTCTCCACCGTCAGCGCCACCAACAGGCAGGGCAACAAAAGGCCAGCCCCGAGGAAACCGCATGAATCTCCCTGCATCACCCCATCTCGAGCGCTTATGGAGTGACCTGGCCACCAAACGCCAGGCAGCCCTGTTGCTTGACTATGATGGGACCTTGGCCCCATTTCAGTCTGATCCGGCCCAGGCCCGCCCGTATCCGGGAATCGAGCCCCTCTTGAATCGCATCGGCGGCTTGCCGAATGATCGCCTCATCATCGTATCCGGACGCTGGCTCAACGACCTGCGACCCTTGCTGAAACTTTCGTTTGAACCCGAAATGTGGGGCTGTCACGGCCGGGAAAGGCGCCTCAGTGGAGGGAAATCCACATTTGTCCCTCTGCGTGAAGCCGCCGCCGCGGCCCTGGCGCAAGCGGATGACTGGGAAGAGGCCGTCCACGCGCTGGGCGGGCGGATGGAACGTAAACCAGGATCGGTGGCCTTCCACTGGCGCGAACTCAGCCCAGGCCAACGCCTGGCTCTGCAAGAGGAGCTGAGCAGGCTTTTCGCCATGCTCACCCCAGCCGATGAACTGATCTGGCATGAGTTCGACGGTGGCGTTGAGTTGCGCGCGAGCGGCGCCGACAAGGGTCAGGTCGTGCGTCAGGTTTTGGCTGAAATGGACGCCGGCGGGGATTACTGCATTGCCTACCTGGGTGATGACTACACAGATGAAGATGCCTTTGCTGCACTGGGAGACCACGGGCCTGGCATTCTGGTCAGGGAAACTTGGCGCAACACGGCGGCAACTACGTGGTTGCGTCCGCCGGAAGGGATCATTGCGTTCCTGAACCGTTGGCTCGAAATTCGTTCACACCACGCTGGAACTCAGGATCTGAGCACCTTGGGCGCCTAGATGGATCGGCCTCAAAACCCCGGCATAAGGCACCCCGGTTGCGCACAGGGAAAAGAGCAACATTAGGAAAAGCCTCGGCGGCAATCGGCGCCGAACCGGCTTGGCGATTGACGTACCCATCCTTTGCGTGCAAGACCCTGGATCTCCCCCCGCAGGCATCCAGAATAACGCCAGAGTACGCTAAAAAGCAGTGCCTCTTTCCCAACAATGGTTTATGAAACAGACCCGCGTCTTTCATCATAAGGAAAATACAGAATGACCGATCAACCACGGCGCCTGGTGGTGGTTTCCAATCGACTGCCCCTTGTCCTCTCGCTGGGTGCGGATGGCAGCTTGGTCAGCAAACCCGGCAGTGGCGGCCTGGTTACGGCGCTGCTACCGGTGCTGCGTGATCGGGGCGGGGTCTGGGTGGGATGGCCCGGCATCGTCAATCACACCAGCGAGGTGGAAGCAGCGCTGGCCCGGAGCGCCAAGAAGGCGGGCTATCGGCTGGCCCCGGTCGCGCTCAGCGCCGAGGATCAGGCCGGTTTCTATCATGGCTTCTCCAATGAGGTACTGTGGCCTCTGTTCCATGATCTACAGTCTTTTTGCAATTTCGACCCGAGCTATTGGCGCAGTTACTGTGAGGTCAACCACCATTACGCCCAGGTGGTCCTGGCAGAGGCCCGTCCGGATGATTTTGTCTGGGTGCACGATTACCAGCTGCTGCTGGTCGGGGCGGAACTGCGCCGCGCTGGCTTTACCGCACCGCTGGCTTTTTTCCTGCATATCCCGTTCCCGCCGCTCGACATCTACCTCAAGCTGCCATGGCGTTTCACGCTGCTGCGGGCCCTGCTGGAATATGACTTGATCGGTTTTCAGACCTTGCGCGACCAACGCAATTTCATCCAGTGCGTCCGCGCCTTGATGCCCGATGCTCGCATCACCCATCGCGCCCGTCGGGTGGACTTGCCCGATGGGCGAGCTGTGGGCATCGGCGCTTTCCCGATAGGCATCGACGCGGCCGCTTTCCAGCGTCAGGCACGTTCGGCGGGTGTCACCGCAGCGGCAAACGCGCTGCGGGCCGAGCTACCACAACGCGAGGTAATCCTGGGGGTCGACCGGCTTGATTACACCAAGGGCATCCCCTTGCGCCTGGAGGCCTTACGCCTCGCCCTGCGCCAGTATCCCGAACTTCAGGAGCACGTCACCCTGATCCAGGTCGTCGTCCCCAGCCGCAACGATATCCCCCAATACCGCAACCTCAAGACCCGCATCGAACAACTGGTCGGCGAAATCAATGGCGAGTTCACCCGCCCCGGCGGCTGGGTGCCGATCCACTACGTTTATCGGTCGGTCGACCGCCTTGATCTCATTGCCTATTACCGCGCCGCCCAGATTGCCCTGATCAGCCCCCTCAAGGACGGCATGAACCTGGTGGCCAAGGAGTTCTGCGCCTGTTCGGTCCACGGGGATGGCGTCCTGATCCTGTCCGAGTTCGCTGGCGCGGCCGCACAGATGCAAAATAGCGCGTTATTAGTAAATCCCTACGACATCGAAGGCATGGCAAACGCCATCCACCAGGCCTGCACCATGCCTCATGCGGAACGACAGGCGCGCATGAAACGCCTGCGTCAGGGTGTGAGTCGCCAGGATGTCTTCCGTTGGGTCAACAGCTTTCTCGAGGCGGCCATCGCCCGCGACCTGGATGCTTTCCCGCTTCCCCCAGACTACGTGCCGAGCGCGGAAGCGGAACAGGCTTACTGGGATACCGCGTTCGCGGAATAAACCCGCGCAGATGTTGGACTCGCCCCACACGCTGCACAGGTGTGGCAAACGATCATCCCGCATCCGCACACCAGGGCAGATGGCGATGCAGGGTGCGAGACAAGCGTCAAGCCAATCTCTATAATCCGGCGGGCATCAGCCTGCATACGCTGCGCTCAAGTTGAACAGCGACGTACCTGACCCTTTGATCGCAGGTGCATCCGCGCCGCCCCCCACCGACGCCCGCGATGCCCATTGCGCCATGGGCCGCCGGATGGCGCCCCCGGCCCTTGTCTGCCCCACCTTTCCGATTCGATACCAACCAGATCAATGATCAAATTCAACGAACTGACCCTGCAACTTGGCACCAAGCGCCTGTTTGACCAAGCCAGCGCAACGCTCCAGCCCGGCGAACGCGTCGGCCTGATCGGCGCCAACGGCAACGGCAAGTCGACCCTGTTTGCCCTGCTACGTGGCGCCCTGCATCCCGACGGCGGCGAGGCCACCTGGCCGCCAACTTGGCGGATGGCTCATGTCGCACAGGAAACGCCGGCCGTCGAGCGCTGCGCGCTGGACTACGTGCTCGACGGCGATACGCCGCTGCGCGCCGCTGAAGCCCGTATTG
>JBARUT010000028.1:0-3264 GCA_049645885.1 Candidatus Macondimonas sp. | reverse complement strand
CATGCCGGCGTGGAGCATGCATCGCGCAGACGCCTTGAAAGAGCTGCCGCGCTCGAGGCCGCGCTGATTGCCGAACTGAGGCAATCCGCCCCGGATCTGGCCAAGGGCGATACCACCTCCCTGCACCTGCGACACCTCGCGCAAGCGCTGAAAGACGCCGGCCACACCGACGCCCTGCCCGAAAAACTCATGGCCTTGTTGCGTGGTCTGGCCGGGGATGGCCAGGACGAGAACAGCGCCATCGGCAGCCTGCGCCTGCGCCGGATCGATCGGGAAAATGTGGCGCTGACCCTGCAGCGTGACTGGTCGGCGCTGGAAAAGACGGCCGAACGGCGCCGCGCCGCCGCCGAACGCCTGTTGGACCATTGGCTCGCCGCCCTGCCACCGGGCGCCCGAGGAACCGATCTGCTCGCCGAGACCACCATGGGCAAACTGACGGCCGCCATCGAAGCGGACCTGGTCCTCAAGGTGGAGATGAAAGATGTGTCGAAACTGCTCGATCGGGCGTTGTTGTGGCTGCATGAGCAGGAGATCCTGCGGCTCGGCAAGGGACTCGCGATCTTCCGGCCGGCCATGACCCTCAAACTGGCCCCTGAGCGTGGCAGGTTTACCCAGGCCGACTTCAAGCCCCTGAAATTGCACTACGAAGAGCAGACACTCCAGATCCATGTGATGGCCGAATACGTCCGACGCGCCCTGCTGGCGCTGGGCGAGGCGCTGCGGCTGATGATGGATTACTTCAACTTGCCCCAGGCGGCCTTCCTGCAGCGCTGGCTGCCCGACCGGGAACAGGATCTGGCGCGCCAGACCACGCCCGCGTCCTGGCAAGCGATCGTGACAGCGCTCAACAGCCCGACGCAACAACGCATCGTCACCGATGATCGCGATCAAGCCAATGTGCTGGTGCTCGCGGGACCCGGATCGGGCAAGACCCGCATTCTGGTACACCGCATCGCCTATCTGCTGCGGGTGCGGCGCGAGCGTCCCCACAGCATCCTGGCACTGGCCTACAACCATCACGCGGCGGTGCAGATCCGACAGCGCCTGCGCGATCTGGTGGGAGACGACGCGCAGGGGGTGACCGTCCTCACCTGCCACGCCTTCGCCATGCGGCTGGTGGGCGCCAGCCTGCGTGAGCACTACAAGGAACGCGACCCGGACTATTTCAAGCAGGTGTTGCGCGAGGCGCTGGCGCTGCTCAAGGGCGAAGGACTGCCGCCGGAGGAGGCCGACGAACAACGCGACCGCCTGCTGGCCGGTTTCCGCTGGATCCTGGTGGATGAGTATCAGGACATCGGGCCGGATGAATATGACCTGATCGCCGCCCTGGCGGGCCGCAGCCTGCAGGATGAGGATCGCAAGCTCAGCCTGTTCGCGGTGGGCGATGATGACCAGAACATTTATGCCTTCAAAGGCGCTTCGGTCGAATTCATCCGCCGCTTTGAATCCGATTATCAAGCCAAGCCCACTTATCTGCTGGAAAACTACCGCTCCACCGGCCACATCATTGCCGCGGCGAACTCGCTCATCCGCCCCGCTGCCCTGCGCCTGAAAGACGAGCATCCCATTACCCTTGACCGCGCCCGGCGCAACGCGCCACCCGGCGGCGACTGGCAGATCCGTGACCCGGTCGCTCAGGGCCGGGTTCAGGTCTTGCCGGCGGGCTGCGACGCCATCACCCAAGCCCTCGCCGTGATGACTGAATTGCAGCGCCTGGCCGCCCTTGCGCCAGACTGGAATTGGGCGACTTGCGCCGTGATCGCGCGCGAATGGCAGCTTCTGCAACCGCTACGCAGTTTCTGTGAGCATCACGGCATTCCCGTGCAAATGGCCAATGAGAACAGGGTTCCTTTCTGGGGCTTGCGGGAGACCCAGGCACTGCTGGACTGGTTGCGGGCCGATGGACGCACCCTCGTGGACACCCAAAGTGTGCTGGATTGGCTGTCACGCCAGCCGGCCAATCCGTGGTGGGCATTGTTGATCGAAGCCGTGCAGGCGCATGGCCTGGAAACCGGAGGCGCCGAGCTACCCACACAACACTTGATCTTCTGGCTGGCGGACTGGGGCCGGGATATTCGCCGTCGGCAAACGGGCCTATTGCTGGTGACGGCCCATGGCGCCAAGGGACTGGAGTTCGACCATGTCGCCGTGCTGGATGGCGGCTGGGAAAATACCGGCGACCACGAGGACACCGATGCAGCGCGCCGGCTCTGCTACGTGGCCATGACCCGAGCGCGGCAAACGCTCACCCTGGCGCGCCTGGACGGGAAGCCGCATCGGTTCCTCGATCACTTGCCTCCGGAAATTGCCCTGCATTGGCGTGAACCGGCGCTGTTGCCCGCACCGGCGTCCGAACTCGCCCACTGCCATAAGCAACTGACCCTCAAGGACGTGGATTTGGACTACGCCGGCCGTTTTCCGCCGGACGATGCCATTCATGCGGCCCTTGCCGCCTTGCAGCCTGGCGATGCCCTGTCCCTGGATATCCAGGATGGGAAAAGGCGGCTGAAGGATTGCCAAGGCCGAGTGGTCGGACGGCTGGCGCAGGCTTATCAGCTCCCATCGAACATGGAATGCCGAAGCGCTCGCGTGGCTGCCGTGCTGGTGCGCCGGGAACAGGACAGCGGCGAGGACTATCGCAAGCTTCTCAAATGCCCGCGCTGGGAAGTCGTCATCCCGGAACTGATCTTCGCGCCATCAAAGCCAGAGGACGCCCACGTTTCACCCGCCCATCATGGCCAGAAGCCTGAGCGGGCGCTTGGATCCGCACAGGCTTGCCCATCCGCTTGATCGCAGCCCGCAGCGGTACGGCCCAAGATCAGTCGCCCCATCGCGCCAGCCATCTTTGAGCCGCCCTCGGTTTTTGTCGGCTGGGGGGGCTCAGGTAAACAACAGCAACACGCCGGTATAGCCATACAGGCGGTCGTGGGCGATCTCCCCGTTGCAGAAGAAACCGGCCAGCGGCACATCCCCGAGTCGCTCGCTGATGATGGACAGCTCCGCCGAGCGACGACCAAACAGGCGCTCACCGCGCCCCAGACAGGAAAAATACAATCCCCCCCGAGGCGGCCCCACAAGGCCGGACTGGATGTGGTCCAGCATGCGCAGCAAGTCTTCGTGGGCGGTCTGGACATCGCGTCGGCAGAACAGGATGGACTGGTCGGTCTCCACATAATCGCCGATGGCCAGCCGCTTGCGGGTGGCATCCAGGCCCAGCAGATTGCGCACCAGGTAATCCCCGGTATCCGATCCCGGCACCGGCAG
>JBARUT010000027.1:0-1621 GCA_049645885.1 Candidatus Macondimonas sp. | reverse complement strand
ACCATTCCATCGCCCTTGACCGATCAGTGGCGCGGGGTCCTCGGCATGGCGCAGATAGACGAGGACGCAATGGAAGTGCGCGCAGCGTTCGGCTTGCGACTTATCGGCCAGCGCGGCGAGCAGGCGGGCGATATTGTCGGCATCACTGGCCTCGGCACCGGCATAGCGGGCCGAATGCACGCCGGGCGCGCCAGCCAGGGCATCCACCACCAGCCCGGAATCATCGGCGAGTGCCGGCAGGCCGGTCTGGGCACTGGCGGCCCGTGCCTTGGCCAGGGCGTTCTCCACAAACGTCAGGCCATCCTCCAAGGCGGGCACGACCCCGCGTTCGCTCTGGCGGATCAGCGTCCAGCCCAGGGGCGCGAGCAAGCCCTGGAATTCCCGCAGCTTGCCCGCATTGCCGCTGGCCAGGATTACTTCGCGCGACACGCCGGATCCTCCGCCAGGGCCTGACGCTGGGCTTCCAGCAGTTGCGCAATCCCGCCACGCGCCAGGTCCAGCATGCCGGCCAGTTCTTCAGGACGGAAGGCATGGCCCTCCGCCGTGCCCTGCAGCTCGATGTATCCGCCAGCCTCGTTCATCACCACGTTCATGTCGGTTTCAGCTTCGGCGTCTTCGGCGTAGTCCAGGTCCAGCACCGGCGTACCGCGGTAGATGCCGACGGAGACCGCGGCGACCTGCCCATGCAGCGGAAAGCGCGCCAGCGCCCGGCGCCGCTCCAACTGGCGCATGGCGTCGTGCAGGGCGACATAGGCGCCGGTGATGGCCGCAGTACGGGTGCCGCCATCGGCCTGGATCACGTCACAGTCGAGGATGATCGTGCGCTCGCCCAGGGCCTCGGTGTTGACGATCGCCCGCAGGGCGCGGCCGATCAGGCGCTGGATTTCCTGGGTGCGTCCGGTCTGTTTTCCGCGCGCGGCTTCACGATCCGAGCGGCTGGTGGTGGCCCGGGGGAGCATGCCGTATTCGGCGGTGACCCAGCCGCGCCCCTTACCGCGCAGGAAGCCGGGAACCGATTCCTGCACGCTGGCGGTGCAGATCACCCGCGTATCCCCGAATCCGACTAGCACCGAACCTTCGGCATGGCGGGTGAACTGGCGCTGCAGCAGGATGGATCGCAACTGGTCGGGATTTCGGCCGCTGGGGCGCATTCGGGTATCCTTATCGGTTTGAATGGGCTGGGCAGCCGGTGTTGGCCACCCTCTGCGCGACAGTATACCGCTCCGGCCTTTCCCGCCCTGCCAGGAATGGACCGGCGGCATGGAGAAACAGATGATTGCCAGCATGACGGGTTTTGCCCGCGCGGAACGCGCCTTGCCGGAGGGCCGGCTGACCTGGGAGCTGCGGACCGTCAACCACCGCTACCTGGAAATGACGCCGCGCTTGCCGGAGGAATGGCGTGCGCTGGAGCCGGCGGTGCGCGAGGTGCTTGCGGCGGGCATCCGGCGGGGCAAGCTGGAGGCCCAGCTACGTTTTACGCGCGATCCGGGGCAGGGCCAGAACCTCACCCTCAACAGCACATTGATGGATGGCCTGGCGCGACTCTGTGCCCAGATGTCGAATGAATTTCCCGCCCCGGTAAGTGTGATTGAAATTCTGCGCTGGCCCGGCGTGGTTCAGG
>JBARUT010000026.1:0-8525 GCA_049645885.1 Candidatus Macondimonas sp. | reverse complement strand
GCGGGCGGTCTTCGACGGCATTGGCGCGGCCACCTTCGATGGCTCGCTGGCTGTACTCGCGCGCCGGGGCATGCTGGTGCTGTTCGGCCAGTCCAGCGGCCCGGTGGCGCCGGTGGATCCTGCCCGTCTGGCCGCGGGTTCTTTTTTCCTCACCCGCCCCAGTCTGTTTCACTACATCGCCGAGCGCGCAGCGCTGCTTTCGCATGCCGAAGCCCTATTCGCCAACCTGCAGGCCGGGCGGCTGCAACTGCGGGTAGACCAGACCTTTCCCTTGACCGAAGCTGCTGCCGCCCATCTGGCGCTGGAAAGCGGCCAGACCACGGGCAAATTGCTCCTGCTGCCCTGACCGCCGAATCGCGGCACGGCGTACCGGGTATGTGCAAAGCAAAGCCATCTGGCCCCAATCATCCAATCCACCGAAGCATGGACATGATTCAGCGAGATGACACCGGCACGGAGCGATGCGACGCCGCCGGATCAGCGCGTGCCCGATCCAGATCCGCGCAGACCGCTCGGGCGCCATCCAGAAGACGCGGACCCGCCCGCTGCAACCAATCGGGATTGATGGCGTAGACATGCCCACCGCGCACCGCAGGCAGGGCGCGCCAAGCTTGCCAGCGCTTCAGCCAGGCCGGCTCGGCGCCCGCCATGCCACCGGCCAGGATCACCTCCGGCGCCGCTGCCAGCACCGCCTCCAACGACACCGTGGGAGTAAGGGTGCGTAGACCCGCAAAGGGATTGTCTCCGCCGCATAGTGCGATGACTTGGCTGATCCAATGGTCGCCACCGACTGTCATCAAGGGCGTGTCCCACACCTGATAGAACACCCGCAACCGGCGCGCCTGCTGGTGGCTTGCGGCCAGGGTCGCAAGACCGGTTTCAAACGCAGCTGCCGCGGATTCGGCCTGAACCGCAGTGCCGGCAAGTTGCCCCAACCGCCGCAGGCTGGCGGGAATATCGGCCAGCGTCCGGGGATCACTGCGATAAACCGGCAGCCCCATGCGAGCCAGCAGATCCAGCTGATCCGGCGCATTGCCACCCTGCCAGCCCACCACCAGATCCGGCCGCAGCGCCAGGATGGCCTCCACATCCACGCCGGTATAACTGCCCACCGAGGGCAAGCCGCGCGCGGCAGGCGGATAGTCGCTGTACGCGACGCCGCCAACGACCCCGCTCCCCGCCCCGGCGGCGAACAGCAATTCGGTCACATGAGGCGCCAAACTGACGATGCGGCGGGCCGGAGCCGCCAATTCCACCCAGCGGCCGGTGTCATCGAGCTGACGCACCTGGGCCTGGAGCGGCATACCGAGCTGCACGCCGAGCAGCATCAACCCCCAAACAAGCCGCCAGCCGCGTGAACTAATTATCGCCATGTCCGGCCTCCGGAACGATCCCCTGCTGCACCTGATCTCGCCGGGTAGCGCCCCCCTTTGCGCGGAAAACAGCATCCGATCGTCCGCCAAGCTTGATCTGATGAAGATTCACGGAATTGTCAGGATTCATGTTGAGAGCATCACTTAAGCATTTCTTGCTGATCGATCAGATCATCCGCCATCGTCGCGTCCCATGCAGGATTGCCCGCCTGCGCCAACTGTCTTAGGATGAAATCCCCTTTTCCCGAGGCTGGGCGCCGTCATGCGGCGATGTGCAGCCCTTAAAATGGACTTATTGCTTCTTCCTTTCCTGATCCTGCTCAATGCCTTGTTTGCCTTGTCCGAGATGGCCGTCGTCTCTTCGCGTCAAGCTCGCCTGCAAAACCTGGCCGAACGAAAACACCCCGGCGCCAGCGCGGCTCTGGCCTTGCATGAGTCCCCTTCCAACTTTCTCTCCACCATTCAGGTCGGCATTACGACCGTCGGCATCCTGAGCGGCGCCGTCGGCGAACGCACATTGGCCGATCCTTTCGCCGCCTGGCTGGTCAACTTCCCGACGCTGGCGCCCTACAGCCACAGCATTTCGCTGGGCACCGTGGTAATCGGCCTCACCTTTTTCTCCGTGGTCGTGGGTGAGCTGGTGCCCAAGCGACTGGCACTGCTGGCGCCTGAAAGTGTTGCCTCTCGCATTGCACTGCCGATGCATGGCCTCTCCCGGGTAGCCCGTCCGTTGGTGGTGATTCTAGCCACCGCCAGCGATCTGATGCTGCGTCTGTTGGGTGCGCGGGCACAATCCGGGCCATCGGTCAGTGATGAGGAAATTCGCGTGCTGATGCAGCAGGGCGCGCAAGCGGGGATTTTCCATGAAAGCGAACAGGCCCTGGTTGCCAACGTGCTGCGCTTGGATCAACAACCGGTGCAAGCCATCATGACCCCACGCCGGGAAATCCGTGCACTGAATCTCGACGCACCCGCTGAAACCATGCGTGAAAATCTCTTGGCCAGCGACTATACCCGCATGGTGGTTTGTCATGGCGAGCTGGACCAGATCGTGGGTATCCTGCAGGCTGGCGACTTGCTGCGGCGAATGCTGGCCGGCGCGCCATTTACGACCGATGAAGTGGCCCAGGCCGCCCAGCCGGCGCTCTTTGTTCCGGAGAGCATGACCACTATCCGCCTGCTGGAAAAATTCCGTCAGGTGCGCCAGGAGCTCGCCCTGATCGTGGATGAGTATGGCGACCTGCAAGGGTTGGTGACCCTCACCGACGTGCTGAAAGCCATTATCGGCGAACTGCATATGCCGCAGACTCCGGAAGAGGACAGCATGATACAGCGCGAGGATGGATCCTGGCTGGTCGATGGCAGCCTGTCCCTGCAGCGTTTTCAAGTCGGCCTGCAGCTACCTGACGATTGGATCGGTGATTCAGATGGCGAATTCCACACCCTGGGCGGTTTTGTCATGAGCATCCTGGGCCGAATTCCCCAGGCGGCGGATCACTTCACCCGCAACGGACTGCGCTTCGAGGTGGTCGACATGGACGGGCACCGCGTGGACAAGATCCTAGTCTCGGCGCCGCCCGCATCCGAGAGCATCGAGGAAGATGGCTCGCCGCCCCTGTGGTGAGCCGGGGCTGCACCATTTTCATACATTTTCATAAGGTCTGCATAAGGCAAGCCACGACACGCCAAAACATCGAGACCGAGACCCGGGTTTCCCGGGCGGTCCCGGCGGGCGAAACGGAATTAGCCGATACCATCGCAAAACGCCAAACCGGCAACCCGCCGCGCTCGCCAGAGCCCTAGATCCGCCCCAAGGCGCGGTGGCCGATATCGGTCCGATACTGCACGCCGGGCCAGCGGATTGCCGCGACCCCTTGGTAAACCTTGGCTTTCGCGCTCGCCAGATCGTCCCCCAGCGCGCACACGCACAGCACCCGCCCACCATCGGTCAAAACGTGATCGTCCTCGCGCCGGGTGGCGGCATGGAACACCTGCACGCCGACCTGCGCCGCCGCCTCCAGGCCCGTGATGACATCACTCCGGCGCACCTCACCCGGATAGCCTGCCGCCGCCATCACCACCCCCAGGGCGGGACGGGGGTCCCATTGCGCGGTTTCCTGCTCCAAGCGCCCGGCCACCGCCGCCAGGCACAGCGCGACCAGATCCGACTGCAGACGCAGCATCACCGGCTGGGCCTCGGGATCGCCAAAGCGGCAGTTGTATTCCAGCACCCGGGACGTGCCATCCGGGGCAATCATCAAGCCGGCGTACAGAAAGCCGGTATAAGGAATGCCATCGGCCGCCAGCCCCGTCACCGTGGGCCGGATGATGGTGTCCATCACCTGCCGGTGCAGGGCCTCTGTCACCACCGGTGCGGGGGAATAGGCGCCCATGCCGCCGGTATTGGGGCCGCGGTCGCCGTCCTGCAAGGTCTTGTGGTCCTGGGAGGTGGCCATGGGCAGAATATGGCCGCCGCCCACCATGACGATGAAGCTGGCCTCCTCGCCTTCGAGGAACTCCTCGATGACGACCCGCGCGCCGGCCGCACCAAACTGGCCACCCAGCATGTCAGAGACCGCCCGGTGGGCGTCGGCGAGATCGTGGGCAACGACCACGCCCTTGCCGGCAGCCAGGCCATCGGCCTTGACCACCACCGGTGCGCCCACGCTGTCGAGGTAGGCATGCGCCGCAGCCGCCTCGGTGAAGCTGCGGTGACGCGCGGTGGGAATGCCATGGCGTTCCATGAAGGCCTTGCTAAACGCCTTGGAGCCTTCCAGCTGGGCGGCGGCCTGAGAAGGGCCGAAGCAGGGCAGCCCGGCTGCCTGGAAACGGTCCACCACACCCGCGACCAGGGGCTGTTCGGGGCCGACAAGGATCAGGCCCACGGCCTCGCGCTGGGCGAACGCCACCAGGGCATCCAGATCGGTCGCAGCCAGGGGGACATTCTCCACCTTGGGCTCCAAAGCCGTGCCACCGTTGCCGGGCGCGACGAAAACCCGCTCCACCTGGGGCGATTGGGCGCATTTCCAGGCCAGGGCATGTTCGCGGCCACCGCCGCCGATCACGAGCACTTTCATCGCGTTAGCCATCCGGAATGAAGTGGGGCGCGGCGCATGGCCGCGAACAGGGGGCGCAAAGAATAGCACAGCCCCCGCATGCCCTGGCTTCGCCGAGCGTCAAGCCATCCCTTGCAACGGGCTGCCCCGTTGAACGCGGACAGGCGCTGCGCATCCCGACAAACCGTCAGTGCCGAAAATGGCGCACGCTGGTGAACACCATGGCCATGTCGTGTTCATCGGCGGCGGCAATCACCTCGGCATCGCGCAGCGAGCCGCCAGGCTGGATCACCGCCGTGATCCCCACCTCAGCCGCCGCATCGATGCCATCGCGGAAGGGAAAGAAGGCATCCGAAGCCAGCACCGAGCCGGCCACCGCCAAGCCTTCATCGGCGGCCTTGATGGCGGCGATGCGGGCGCTGTAGACCCGGCTCATCTGCCCAGCGCCAACGCCGATGGTGCGGCCCTCGCGGGCGTAGATGATGGCGTTGGACTTGACGAACTTGGCCACCCGCCAGGCAAACAGCAGATCGGCCACCTCGGCCGGCGTCGGCGCGCGGCGGGTGACGCACTTGAGCTGCTCGGCCGACAGTGTGGCGAGGTCCCGGTCCTGCACCAGCATGCCCCCCGCCACGCTGCGCCATTCCAGCGCCGGCAGGGGCGCTGGCGGAACAGGTCCACAGGTCAGCACCCGCACATTGGGCTTGCTGGACAACACTTGCAGCGCGCCTTCGCTGGCTTCCGGTGCCACGATGACCTCCACGAACTGGCGCTGCACGATGGCCTGCGCCGTCGCTTCATCAAGCGGGCGATTGAGGGCGATGATGCCGCCAAAGGCGGAAGTGGGGTCGGTGGCATAGGCCCGCTCATAGGCCTCGAGCGGGCTGTCAGCCACCGCCACCCCGCAGGGGTTGGCATGCTTGACGATGACACAGGCCGGGGTTTCGAAGGTCTTGACACACTCCAGGGCGGTGTCGGTGTCGGCGATGTTGTTGTAGGACAGCGCCTTGCCCTGCAACTGAACCGTACTGGCCACCTCGGCCGAGGCCGGATGGGCAACGCGGTAGAACGCCGCACGCTGATGGGGATTCTCGCCGTAACGCAGATCCTCGACCTTGTGCCACTGGCCGCCCAGGGTGGCGGGAAACGGCGCGCGGTGACCCGTCTCGTCCATGGCGCTCAGGTAGTTGGCAATGGCGCTGTCATAGCGGGCGGTGTGGGTAAATGCCTTGGCGGCCAACTGGAAACGCCACTCGAGCGTTGTGGCGCCCTCTCGCTCCAACGCATCGGCCAAGCCGGTGTAATCCTCGGGATCCACCAGCACCGTCACGCGCGCATGGTTCTTGGCGCCGGCCCGGATCATCGCCGGCCCGCCAATGTCGATGTTTTCGATGGCATCCGTCAACGAGCAGCCCGGCTGGGCCACCGTGCGCTCGAAGGGATACAGGTTCACCACCAGGAAATCGATGGGCACGATGCCGTGCAGCGCCATCAGTTCGCCATCCCGGTCCATGCGCCCCAGCAGGCCACCGTGAATCCGCGGATGCAGGGTTTTCACGCGGCCATCCATGATTTCGGGAAACCCGGTATGGCGCGACACCTCGATCACCGGCACCCCCTCGCGCATCAGCAACTGGGCCGTGCCGCCGGTGGACACGATCTGCACGCCCAAGGCCGCCAAACGCCGGGCCAAGGCCACGACGCCGGTCTTGTCGGAAACGCTGATGAGAGCATAACGGTCAGTGGCCATGGGACGGGCTCCGGCACGGGGATGGAGGACGCGGCTGGAACCGGATGGGGATGTCAGCCGCTGATCTGATAATGTCGCAGTTTCTTGCGCAGGGTGGCGCGATTGATTCCGAGGATCTCGGCGGCCTGGGTCTGGTTGCCACCGACATGGGCGAGCACCCGTTCCAGCAGGGGTCGTTCAACCTCTTCCATCACCAGGCGGTGCATGTCGCCGGTGTAGAAGCCGCCGAGCTCATGCAGATAGCGGCCCACCGCCCGCTCCACACACAACCGCAGGGGCAGCTCCTCGGCAGCGGGTTCGAGCGTCCGGGCCGCTGCATATTGCGCACTATCCATGGGTCGCCTTGCCTCTATCCTGAGTAGTCATCGACCGAGGCCACGCGGGAAGGCCAGCGCCATGCATCGCAGAGCCGACATCCACCTTCTGGCCCGCGAATCTGTCAGTCAAACCCGCAACCGGTTCATCTTAAGCAGTGCCGTTCCATCCCTCAAGCCCAGCCCGACGAGCGAACCTGGCCTATTCAGGGGGCAGCAGTTCAAAACGGTACCCCGCCGCCTGGCGCCCCGGATCCAACAGTTCCAGATGAATCGGCACCCGTGCCTCAGGCGCGAGCAGCGCGCTGCGATCCACGGATTGCTGCAAGTAGGCCTCCGGCGCGAAGGTGCCGATAGCCATCGACCCCCCGAAGGGATCCTCCACGCTCAGCCGGATGCGTGGGTAGGGCTGGGCAAAGGGCGCCCGGTTGACCAGTTCCGCCTCGAACAGCAGCCCCCCCTCGCGCCGGGGGTGGGTAGTGAACTGGTGCGCCTCCAGCGCCAGCAACCGCACCTCCACCAGCGGCGGCAACGCACAGTTTGCTCCCACGTTTTGCAAGCGGGCGCAGCACCATTCGAGCAATGGCCGCCAAGCCGGATCAGCCACCCAACGCGGCCCGAAGACCATGAGCACCTGCGCGCCCAGCAACGCGCCCGCGACGCCACCCAAGGCCATCCACCACCACGCGGCGCGGCGCGGATTCGCATCGGCTTCGCCGAGTTCCTCGTCTTCCCATATCGGCTCAGGGAGCGCGACGACCGCCTCCTCATGATCGGCGACGCCCATCCCCTGCGACCAGATCTGGGGCGGTGTCTCTGCCGTGATCCCCGCAAGTGGATCGATCAGGGGCACAAGCCCAAGCGGCGACTCATCGTCCTGCAGGCGCGCCAAGGCATCGAAACAGTGTTGACAGACACTGCAGCACACCTCGCCGCGCGCCAGACGCAACTGTTCGGCCCGCACCTGGAGCCGCGTTTGACAGGCCGGACAATCCACATACATGCCCGACCCCTCCACTCAATGCCGAGGGCGCTGCCCGGCCAGACAGACCCAGCCTTCCCGTTCGCCCGCGGCGGACAGTGTGATCCAGTCCCCGTAAGCCGCCTGCAACGGAGCGACATGGCGTTCTAATAGTCCGGCCATCACCAGCCAGCCCCCGGGCTTGAGCAAATCCCGAAAACGCGGCGCCAATTCCAGCAAGGGCCCCGCCAGGATATTGGCCAACAGCACATCCGCAGCTTCGGCGAGGGTTTCCGGAGCGCTGACATGGACCCGGCCCAGCAAGTCGTTGCGGCGGGCATTTTCCCGCGTTGCCGTCAGCGCCTGGGGATCGATGTCCACCGCCTCGATGCTTGCCGCGCCCAACAGACCCGCCGCCACCCCCAGAATGCCTGAACCACAACCGTAGTCGATCACCCGCAGGCCCGCCAGCTCGGCGCCATCGAGCCAGGTCAGGCACAGGGCCGTGGTGGGGTGGGTGCCGGTACCAAAGGCCAGCCCCGGATCCAGACGCAGGTTCACGGCGGAGGGGTCAGGGGGCTGGTGGGCGCTGGGCACCACCCACAGCCGTCGTCCGAAGCGCATGGGCTTGAAATCCTTCAGCCAGGCACGCTCCCAGACCTGATCGTCAAGCCATTCCACGCGATGCGGTGGCAGCGGCCGGGGATGGCACTGAGCCGCCAGATCCAGCAGCACACGCAGCGGATCTGATTCCAGAGGCAGCAGCGCCGTCAGGCGCAGGCGATCCCACAATGGGGTGGCGCCGGGTGGTGGCTCGAACAGCGGCTGATCGGCCCCGTCCTCCAAAGTTACGGCCACGGCGCCGGCCTCCAGCAAGGCCGCCTCCAAGGACTCGCTCTCCCCCGGGCCGATTTCCATCACCAATTGCTGCCAAGGCATGACGGGCTCCGCCGAGGGCATTAGCCCTGCAGCTTTTTTTCCAGGTAATGGATGCTGACGGCGCCGCGCTGGAAGCCGGCGTCCTGTACCAGATCCTTGTGCAAGGCGGCATTGGTTTCGATGCCTTCCACC
>JBARUT010000025.1:0-9806 GCA_049645885.1 Candidatus Macondimonas sp. | reverse complement strand
AGGACGCCGGGATCTGGCAGGGCGAACTGCAGCTTATCCGCCGCGACGGTAGCCCGTTTCCCATCTGGCTCACGATAAATGTGCTGCGCAATGCCGTAGGCACACCGACCCGTTCGATCATCATGTTTTCGGATATCACGGAACGCCGACGCGCCACCGAGCAACTGGAATTTCAGGCCCGCCATGACGCCCTCACCGGCCTCCCAAACCGTTATGGCCTCGATCACCTGTTGCCGGAACTTTTGGCGGAACATCAGAAGGCAAATCAAAACCTGGCCGTTTTGTTTCTTGATCTGGACAACTTCAAGACCATCAACGATTCACTCGGCCACAATGTGGGTGACCAGCTCCTCTGCGCGGTGGCCGAACGACTCAAAAACAGCCTGGGCGGCCATGCATTGATTACCCGCCCCGGGGGAGATGAATTCATCATCGTAGCCCCACACCTGACCAACCCGCAGGCAGCGACGGCGGAGGCAAGCAGGATCCTCCAGACAATGACCCCTGCTTTCGAGATTGGAAATTTCCGTCTGAATATTTCCTTAAGCCTGGGTATCAGCCTTTTTCCGGACGATGGAACAGACTTCGCCATCCTGTTCAAGAATGCGGAGACTGCCATGTATGCCGCCAAGGCCGCCGGACGCTCTGCCATACGTCAGTTCAGTCCCCAGATGGCGCACCGCGTGGAACATCGCATGGCGCTGGAGACTCGGCTGCGTCAGGCGCTGGATCAGGGCGAATTCGTGCTGCATTACCAGCCCCAGATCGACACCGATTCCGGCGCACTGAATGGACTGGAAGCCCTGTTGCGCTGGTTTCCCAAGGAAGGGGAAAGACTGGGACCAGCTGAATTCATCCCCATCGCCGAAGAATCGGGCCTCATCATCCCCATCGGCCAGTGGGTCCTGGAAGAACTGTGTCGACAGCTGATCCAGTGGCGGCGAATGGGCCTCTCGGTCGTGCCGATAGCGTTCAATCTGTCGCCACTGCAATTTCGCCAGGCCGACCTGCGGCAGGCCATCTTCTCCACTCTCGCGCGCGCCGGCCTCACGGGTCAAGAAGTCGAGCTGGAACTGACCGAAGGCATGCTAATCGACGCCTCCACGGACACCCACGCCACCCTGACCGCATTCAAGGATGCCGGCATCGGCATTGCCATCGATGATTTCGGAACCGGTTACTCGGCGCTGAGTTACTTGAAAAAATTCCCCATCGACAAGCTCAAGATCGACCGCAGCTTCATCCAGGAAATTGCCCACCAGCCGGTGGATGCAGCCATTGCCGCCACCATCATCAATCTCGCCCACAGCCTGAACATGCGCGTGGTGGCCGAGGGGGTGGAAACCCAGGAACAACATTACTTGTTGTCCAACTGGGGTTGTGATGGCGTGCAGGGCTATCACTTCGCTCGCCCCCTGCCCGCCGAGGAGATTCTGGAGCGCTACCTGCAGCCGGCCCACCAGGCAATTAAGAAAGTCGTTAACTAGCCCTTTCCAGTTGAAACGCAGTTAACCAGCACACGTTCCATCCGCGCCGCCTGCAGTGATTGCAACCCGCTTCAGCCAAAGCGCGCGGCCAGCCATTCCGACCACAGCGTGGCAGCGGCTCGCTCCAGGGCAGGCGCCTGTTGCTGGCACTCGGCTCGCAAGGCGGCGATGTCCACTCCTGCCTGCCCCAGTTCACAGGCATGGCCGATGAACCAGCGTTCCAGGTCCGCACCGCGTACCTCGGGATGGCACTGGAACGCCCATCCATGATCGCCATGGGCAAAAGCCTGGTGGGCATATTGCGTACTGCCAGCCAGATGCACTGCCCCCGCCGGCAGATCGAAGGTATCGCCATGCCAGTGCAATACCGACACCCCGGGCGCGAACAGCGGCGCCAGGCAAGACATGGCATGGCCCGCCGGTGTGGGCTGCAAGGCACTCCAGCCAATTTCCTTGCCCGCAGTCCCCGGATAGACCCGCGCGCCCAAGGCTGCCGCCATGATCTGGGCGCCCAGACAAATCCCCAGCGTCACCCCACCGCGGGCCAACCGCGCGGCGACCAGCTCCTTCTCCAGCTTGAGAAAGGGATACACCGTCTCCTCGTAGACGCCGATCGGACCGCCCAGCACCACCAACAGGTCGCAGGCGAGCCCTTCATCCCATGGAATGGCGTCCACTCCCGCCTGGCAAGTGCGGATCGTGAAACCCGCCGTCGCTAGCGCCGGTGCCAAGCTTCCCAGATCCTCGAAGGCCACATGGCCGATCACCATCGCCCAACGCATCGATCCTCCCGCGGTATCCCTGACATCGCCCCTGTTGCATGCGGCGCGCTTGGAGCCTTCATGGCAATTATGCTCTACTCCCGCCCCATACCGACCTCTATCTGGACTCCCGCCATGCCCGCTCCTACCGTGCGCTTCCCTGCTGAATGGGAACCCCAGTCCGCCATCCTGCTGACCTGGCCTCACAGTGAGACCGACTGGGCGCCCAATCTGGCGGCGGCCGAGGCCACCTTCGCCGCCATCGCCCAGGCCGTGCTCGTCCATGAGCACCTGCTGGTGGCCGTGCACCGCGCCGCGCTGGTCGATGCGGTGCGCGCCCGAATTGATCCTTCCCCCGCCCAGGTGGCGCGCCTGCACATCGCCGTTGCGCCGAGCAATGACTCCTGGGTGCGCGACCACGGCCCGCTCACCGTGCTGGAGAACGGCCAGCCGGTGCTGCTGGATTTCCGCTTCAATGCCTGGGGTGGCAAGTACCCCAGCGATCTCGATGACGCCATCTCCGCCCGCCTGCACAACGCGGGCGTATTCGGCGAGACACCGCGGCGGCGGGTGGATTTCGTACTGGAAGGCGGCGCCCTGGAAAGCGACGGGCAGGGCAACCTGCTCACCACGACGTCTTGCCTGCTCGATCCACGGCGCAATCCGGGCGTGACGCAGGCGGCCATCGAGGCGCAGCTTCGCCTGCATCTGGGCATCGAGCGGGTGTTGTGGCTGACGCATGGTCATCTGGAAGGCGACGACACGGACGGACACATCGACACCCTGGCGCGTTTTGCCGATCCAGCCACCCTCGTCTATCAAGCCTGCGAGGATCCCGAGGATGTCCATTTCGCGCCCCTGCGGGCCATGGCGGCGGAACTGGCCGCGCTGCGCCGCGCCGACGGCCGCCCCTATCGGCTGGTTCCCCTGCCGCTGCCCCGCCCCATCCGGGACGATACCGGCCGGCGCCTGCCCGCCACCTATGCCAATTTCCTCATTCTCAACGGCGCCGTGCTGATGCCGGCCTATCGCGACCCCGCCGATGCCGAGGTCCAGCTCCGGCTGCAATCGGTCTTTCCGGATCGCACCATCGTACCTATCGACTGCACGGCGCTGGTCCATCAGTTCGGCAGCCTGCATTGTGTCACCATGCAGTTACCCGCCGCCGTGCCGATCCTCGACCCCGCGCCGTGACACGGCGGGCCGATTCATGAACGAGGCTGTGGACATCGGGGTGCGCGAACGGCGTATCGATCTGAACGCCGATCTGGGGGAAGGCGGGCCGGCGGATGCGGCGCTGCTGGCCCTGGTGTCCTCGGCCAACATCGCCTGCGGCGCCCATGCCGGGGATACGCAGATCATGGCGCGCACCGTCGCCGAGGCCGCAGCGCACGGCGTGGCCATCGGTGCTCATCCGGGCTATGCCGACCGGGAACATTTTGGCCGCCGCCACCTCCACCTGCCGCCCGAGGCGGTTTACCGGCTGGTGACCGAGCAGATCAGCGCTCTGGCAACCATCACCCAGGCGGCGGGTGCTCACCTGGTCCACGTCAAACCCCACGGCGCCCTCTACAACCAGGCCGCGCGGAATCCCGAACGGGCGGCGGCCATCGCCCAGGCAATCCGCGATTTCGATCCAAGTCTGGTCTTGGTGGGCCTCGCGGGCAGCGCGCTGATCGAAGCCGGACTCACGCACGGATTGACGGTCGGCCGGGAAGCCTTCGCCGATCGCCGTTACGAGGCCGACGGCAGCCTCACCCCGCGGCGTCATCCCAACGCCTTGATCCATGATCCCGATGAGGCCGCAGAACAGGTGCTCAGCCTTCTGCAGCAGGGCCATTTGCGTACCCGTGATGGACAAAGCGTCGCCATGACGGCCGACACCCTGTGCGTGCACGGAGACAACCCCGCTGCCCTGGCGCTCGTCCAGCGCATCCGTCAAACCCTCGCCAGGGTCGGCATTGCAGTACGGCCCCTGGGCGCCGCGCGCGGATCGAATTCCCGTCCCAAATCAAAGTCCCCTCACTGACCCGGCTCTGCGGCCAAAGGGTTTGGGCGGAAGCCCACATTCCCCTTGTTGCATTCATGACACTACCGGTACATTTCACGGCAACGCATCATGCGACATAGAGGGCGACGCAAAAAACACGTCAGCATCACGCTAAAAAATTAACAATGAAACAGCAAGTTAAGAATTATTCGGCGCGATAGACGCCAGCACGGCGCTGTTGGCCCGTTTTCTGCTTTTCCCAATCACGACGGTTTGTACGACACCCGTTATGCAACTAGATGCAACACGCATCCGGAGGACACATGGACGCTCAACCCCGCTGGCAGATCAAGGGCCGCATCGATCTGGGTCCAGACGGCCAGGGACCGCTGGAAGACCAGCGTATCGAGCTCCTGGAGCGGATCGGAAAAACCGGCTCGATCAGCCAGGCAGCCAAGGCGGTGGGAATGAGTTATCGCGCGGCCTGGAACGCCGTCGATGCCCTGCGCAATCTGGCGGGTGAACCGCTGGTGGTGACCCAAAGTGGCGGCAGCGACGGCGGGGGCACCCGGTTGACCCCGGCCGGGGAACGGATCGTGCTCACCTATCGGGTGGTGTGCGAACACCAGCGTCGTTTCCTGATCCAGCTGCAGGAGCGGCTGGATCAGGCGGAAACCTATCAACTCATCAGGAGATTGGCCGTGAAAACCAGTGCCCGCAATCAGTTTTTTGGAACCATCACCGGCATCCGCTCCGGCGCCGTGAATGCCGAAGTCGAGATTGCCCTGAACATCCATGACCACCTCACTGCCATGATCACCATGGAAAGCCTCGCCGACATGAAGCTCGCCCCGGGCAGCGAAGTCTGGGCCCTGGTGAAGGCCCCTTCCGTACTGATCACCCTGGATGAACCGGGGATCAAGCTCTCCGCCCGCAACCGGCTGTGTGGCACGGTCTCGCGCATCACCCGCGGCGGCGTCAACGCCGATGTGGTAATCGACCTGCCAGGTGGTGCCACCATCAGCGCCATCATTACCCTGGACAGCCTGGAGCATCTGGGCTTACAGGAAGGTGGGCGGGCCTGTGCGGTATTCAAGGCCGGCAGCGTGATTCTGGGGATCAACGCCTAAGCCGGGGTTGCCTGACCCGCGACCATTGCCCGGACCCCTGCGCCGGGCGGGGGTCTCCCCTCAAGTTTGTTCCCGCGATAACCGAAGGACATCTCATGGCGCGCAAAACCCTGCCTTTCGCCGCGGCCGCCATGCTGGCGGTTGGGACCGCGCACGCTGCAGCATCTGGAACCGAAGCAACATCCCCCGATCTTGACGCCATGCAGCAGCGACTGGATCAATTGGAAACCCTGGTCGGTAATCTCCGTTCGGAACTGGATGCGGAGCGCGCCGCACGCCAACGAGTCGAATCCGCCACCCTCATCCGTCCCGTCTCCGATGGCAAGAGCCTCAAGTTCGCCTCCCCGAACAACGATTTCAGTTTCCAGGTCGGCGGACGCCTCGAGGCCGATGCTGCCGCCTATGAAGCGGACAAGCAGGCCTTGGGCGACGGCACCGACCTACGCCGCGCCAGACTCTACGCACGCGGTACGCTGTCGCGTGATTTCGATTACATGCTCGAATACGAATTTGCGGACAACGCCACCACCAGCACCCGCAGCAAAGGCATCACGGACGCCTACTTACGCTACAAGGGCTTCGCTCCGGCATTGCTCACCGTCGGAAACTTCAAAGAACCCTTTGGCATGGAACAACTGACCAGCGACAACACCACGCTCTTTTTGGAGCGTGGCATCAACGACATCCTGACGCCTGGCCGCGGCATCGGCGTCGAGGCGCGCACATCCGGCAGCCACTGGAGCGCCGCTGCCGGTGTATTCGGCGAAAGACCGGAAGGCGACGTCTCCAATGAAGGTGACGAGGGTTGGGATATGGCAGCGCGCGCTACCTTTGCGCCGGTGCTGACGCCGGACACAGTTCTCCACTTCGGCGCTGGCGTCCGGCGCCACGAGCCCAACGACTCCACCAACGCACTGCGGTTTCGGACCAAACCAGAATCAAACCTCACGGGTGTTTATCTGGTGGATAGCGGCGTGTTGGCCAATACCGACACTGTTCTCGCCACTGGCGCGGAATTGGCGGCGCTGTGGGGCCCGCTGAGCTTCCAGTCGGAATACATGCGTACCGCGCTCGATGGCAAGGATGCCGCACAAGACACTGACTTTTCAGGCTGGTATGCACAAACAGCCTGGCTGCTGACCGGTGAGCGCCGGGGCTACAAGGTGGCGGAAGGCGTATTCGATCGGGTACAGCCCTTGGCCAGCGTTGGCCTCGGCGGCTGGGGAGCCTGGGAAATTGCCGCCCGGCTGAGCGAGCTTGATCTGAACGATGGCGCAGTCATCGGAGGACATGAGCGCAACCTGACGCTGGCCCTGAACTGGTACCTGACCTCCAACATCCGGCTGATGCTGAACCACATCCAAGTGCTGGAACTGGACCGCCCCGGCAATGCCGCCGATGGTGATGAACCGTCCATCTGGGGCATGCGGCTCCATGTGGATTTCTAGCCCCTAATCCGCGCAGTGCCCATACCTCGTGAACGCATTCTTGTTTATTAAAGGAGCCTAGCCCATGTCCCGTCCAACCCTTTTCTTGCGCCACGCATTTGTAGCCGCGTTGTTCACGATCCCCGTATCCGCTGCGCAGGCGCAGGAAGTCGTGGCCGCCGTGGCCGCCAATTTCGCCGCCGCCATGACCCGTATCGAGCCGGCCTTCGAACAGGCGAGTGGCCATCAGCTCACCGTGGTGCTGGGCTCCTCGGGCAAGTTCGTCGCGCAGATTCAGCAGGGCGCGCCCTTCGATGTCTTGCTCTCGGCCGATGCGGAACGTCCCGCGCTGCTGGCCCAAAGCGGCCTCGGGGTGCCGGCGTCGCGCTTCACCTATGCCATCGGCCAGCTTGCGCTGTGGAGTCCGGATCCCGACCGATTCGGCGCCGATGGCGCGGCCTATCTGCGCAGCGGGGGTTTTCGGCACCTGGTGATCGCCAATCCGGCCGTCGCGCCCTATGGCGCCGCGGCGCAACAGACGTTGGAAAAGCTGGGCTTGTGGCCGGTCGTCCAGGACAAAATCGTGCGGGGGGAGGATATCGGGCAGGCCTATGCCATGACGGCCAGCGGCGCGGCCGAGGCCGGCTTCGTCGCGCTGTCGCAGGTCCTGGCCGGCGGCAAGCCCGGCAGTAACTGGCAAGTGCCGCAGGAGCTGTACCCGCCACTCAAGCAAGATGCCATCCTCATCACCCGCGCCCGCGACAACCCGGCGGCCAAGGCCTTGCTCGACTATCTGAACAGCCCGCCGGCCCGGGCGGTGATCGCCGAGCTGGGCTACCGGTTGCCCTGAATCATGAGCGATCTCGACCTCGGCCCGGTCTGGCTCACGCTGCATCTCGCCACGGTCACCGTGGCGCTGCTGTTGCTGGTCGGCACGCCGCTGGCCTGGTGGCTGTCCCATACCCGCACGCGCATGAAACCCCTGATCGAAGCCCTGACCGCCTTGCCGCTGGTGCTGCCGCCCACGGTGCTGGGGTTTTATCTGTTGGTCCTGTTTGCCCCAAGTGCGCCCTTGGGCGGCGCTTGGCTTGATCTGACCGGCGAGACGCTCACCTTCTCCTTCAGCGGCCTGGTGATCGCCTCGATGATCTATTCGTTGCCTTTCGTGGTGCAGCCCTTGCAGGGCGCCTTCGAGGCGGTCGGGCGCGGACCGCTGGAAGCCGCCGCCGTGCTGGGCGCGCGGCCGTTGGATGCGTTCCTTACCGTGGCGAGCCCCTTGGCACTGCGCGGCTACCTCACCGCCGCCGTGCTGGGTTTCGCGCATACCTTGGGAGAGTTCGGCGTGGTGCTGATGGTGGGTGGCAACATTCCCGGCCGTACGCGGGTCATTTCCATTGCGATCTACGAACAGGTGGAAACGCTGAATTTCGCCCAGGCGCATCTACTCGCCGGCGGATTCCTCGCCTTTTCCTTCGCCGTGCTGGTGCTGGTCTACGGGCTGAACCGCCGTTACCCGGTGCACACCGCATGAAGCTTGAATGCCTGATCGAAGTCCGTCATCCAGGGTTCGCGCTGAGCCTCAACGAGACGATCGAGTGCACAGGCATCACCGCCGTGATGGGAGCGTCAGGCAGCGGCAAGAGCACCCTACTGCGGGCGCTGGCCGGCCTGGAGACCGGCATACGGGGGCGGATCACCCTGGATGACGAGATCCTCCTGGACAGCGCCTCCGGTCGCTGCCTGCCGCCGCACCGGCGCGGCATCGGTTATGTATTCCAGGACGCGCGCCTGTTCCCCCACCGGTCGGTGCATGGCAATCTGCACTACGCTTTTGCCCGGGCACGCCCGGGGGCTGGGGCGCCTGGTTTCGACGAGGTTGTCACCGCCCTGGATCTGCTGCCCCTGCTCGATCGGCGCACCGCGGGCCTCTCTGGGGGTGAGCGCCAGCGTGTGGCCATTGCCCGGGCGCTGCTGGCCCATCCGCGCCTGCTGCTGATGGATGAGCCGCTGGCGGCGCTGGATCGCAAGCGCAAAGCGGAACTCCTGCCCTACATTCGCCAGTTGCCAGCTCACTTCTGCATCCCGATCCTCTACGTCTCGCACGCGGTGGAGGAAGTCGCCCAACTTGCAGGGGACGTGCTGATCCTCGCCAATGGATCCGTAGTGGCACGCGGCGCGGTGCAGATCGTGCTGGAGCAACCGGAAGCCGAAGCCGTCTCCGGCACATTCGAGGGCGGTGTGGTGTTCGATGCCCACGTGGCGGCGCAGGTGCCGGAGTACGTGCTGACCGAAGTCGAGGTCGCCGGGCAGCGGCTGTCGCTGCCGCAGATGACAGTCCCTGTCGGTACCCCGGTGCGGCTGCGGGTGCGCGCCCGCGACGTGGCCATCGCCCTGGCGCCCGTGGTGGGCACCAGCATCCGCAACCAACTCGCTGCGCGCGTGCTCCGCCTTGACACCGATCCCGCCGGTGCCTACGCGGAAGTGCTGCTCGGCTTGGTCGGGGCGCAACCGGGGTGCGACCCGCACCTGCGCGCGCGCATCACCCGCGAATCCCTGGCAACCCTGGATCTAGCGTTGGGACAACCGGTGTGGGCACTCATCAAAGGCGTCAGTTTTGATGCGGCGCCTTGATCAGGCTCCACTGAGGAGGGATGAATTCCACCCGCCTCAATGCGTGGCCACCTTAAACCTCAAGGTTCGCCAGTTCGGCATAGGCCTTGCGCAGCCAAACCTTGACACGCTGACGTTCCAGCAGGCCCAGACCGGTGAGTTCCTTGTCCCCGCTGTGGGCCGCTGCCCAGAAGCTGGTGCTACGCGCATCGATGCGGGTCATGGCGGACTCGTGCAGGCGGGGCAAGGTGGCGATCTTGGCGCCCAGCGCCACGGCGCGTTCTTTCTGGCCGGATTTTTCCAGGATATCGAAATCATCACCACGGAGCTGGTTGAGCACCAGCACATAATTGAGCTGGTCGCCGAAGCGATCGAGCAGCGTGCCCAGCAAATCCACCGAA
>JBARUT010000024.1:0-20648 GCA_049645885.1 Candidatus Macondimonas sp. | reverse complement strand
ATATCCGGCACAACAAGGGATTGAACCGGTTCACTCTGCGCGGCCAGACCAAGGTCGACGGCCAATGGAAGCTGTTCGCGCTGGTGCACAACATCGAGAAGCTGGCGAAATACTGGAAAACGGGCCGAGAAGAGGGCTGAGGAACCGATACGACCGGTTGCGTGAGCATCAGACTTCCAGCCAAGGTGTATACGCACGAGCCGCATCAGCCATAAACAAATCCTGAAATACGTATCTCGCCGACGAGCTGGTCAGGCGCCAAATCGCAGCTCAGAGCAGCTCAGAAAAGGGTTTTTCCACAGCCTCAACGCCGCCGTTCAGCCGGAGCCCGTCTTCGAGCGATCGACCAGAACGGCTTGTTTGTCCTGCTTGAGGCACGGTCGGAACACATAGGTAACAGAATAGTCGCCAGAAATGGGTAACAGTTTGACGATAACGGGGCACTTTGTGGAGGTGCCCCATGCCTTGGAGTCAAACCTGTCCCATGGACCAGAGAACGCAGTTTATTGCTGACTATCTGCGACACACTGTGCTTGAGAAGCGCGCGCCCCTGGCAGATGATAACCCCATCAGGCCGGCGCGATGTGCTCCAGACCGCCCAAATAGGGCCTCAGTGCCGCGGGGATCGCGATGCCGCCATCGGCCTGCTGATGGTTCTCCAGCAGCGCGACCAAGGTACGGCCGACCGCCAGCCCCGAGCCATTGAGTGTATGGAGCCACTCCGGTTTGCCGGTCTCGGGATCCCGGTAGCGCGCTTGCAGGCGCCGCGCCTGGAAGCTCTGGAACAGGCTGCAGGAGGAAATCTCGCGATACTGCCCCTGGCTGGGCAGCCAGACTTCCAGATCGTAGGTGCGAGCGGCGGCAAAGCCCATATCACCAGCGCACAGGGCCATGACGCGATAGGGCAGTTCCAGGGCCTGCAATACCGCCTCGGCGTGGCTGGTGAGCTCTTCCAGTTGGGCCTCGGATTGGTCCGGTCGGGCGAACTGCACCAGTTCCACCTTCTCGAACTGGTGCTGGCGGATCATGCCCCGCACGTCGCGCCCATAGGCCCCGGCCTCCGAGCGAAAACAAGGCGTATGGGCCACCAGACGCAACGGAAGCCGATCGGCCTCGAAGATCGCATCCCGGGCCAGATTGGTGACCGGGACCTCGGCCGTCGGGATGAGATACCACGGGGCATCGCCCGCGAGCCGGAACAGATCCTGCTCGAACTTGGGCAGCTGGCCGGTGCCGAGCAGGCTCTGGGCGTTCACCAGGTAGGGTACATAGACTTCCTCGTAGCCATGGCGGCTGGTGTGCAGGTCGAGCATGAACTGTGCCAGCGCCCGCTGCAGCCGGGCGTAGGCCCCGCGCAAGACGACAAAGCGGGCGCCGGTGATCGTGCTCGCGGCGGCGAAATCAAGGCGCTCACCAGGCGCCCCCAGTTCCACATGATCCTTGGGGGTGAATGCAAACGTCGGGGGATTTCCCCAGCGGCGGATTTCCAGATTATCGGCCTCGGAGCGCCCGTCAGGCACCTCGGGATGCGGCAGATTGGGAATCTCCAGCAGCAGGGCATCGAGCTCCGCCTGCAAGACCCGCAGGCTCGCCTCCCCTGCCTCCAGGCGACTCCCCAGATCGGCCACCTGGGCCAGGATGGGCTCTACCGCCTCGCCGCGGGCCTTGGCCTGCCCGACCTGCTTGGAAATGGCGTTGCGGGTGTTGCGCAAGCCTTCCACTTCGACCTGTAGCGCCTTGCGGCGGGATTCCAGTTCGGTCAGCCGGGCACGGTCCAGGATGTAGCCGCGGCGGGCCAGGGCCGCCTCGGTGGCCTCCAGGTCCTGACGGTAGCAACGGGGATCAAGCATGGATCATCCTTCAATGGGTAAACATCAGGTCAGCAGACGACGGGCACAGGCCATCCCGGCCGCCACCGCGCTCAGGCTCAGCGCCACATTGGCCAGCACATTGACCATGGCCTTGCCCTGCGCACCCTGGCTCCAGAGCTGCAGCGTTTCCAGGGAAAAGGCCGAAAAGGTGGTAAAGCCGCCGAGAAAACCCGTGATGGCCCCGACCCGAATCGCGAGCGCCCACTCCGGCCGGCGCTGACCATACAAGAACAGCACGCCGATGCCAAAGCCGCCCAGCACATTGACGGCCAGGGTTCCCCAGGGAAAAGCCCACGGCAGACGGGTGGACAGTGTAACCAGCCCGTAGCGGGTCATCGCGCCCAGTCCGCCCCCCAGCCCTACCGCCAAGGGGAGCATCCAGTCTTTCATGGCGTTTGCTTCGCAGGGACTTCGTTCAGGCCAGCCCGCGCTTGCCGATCGCGCTCCCGCAACTGGGCCAGCCGTTCGCCAATGCGCAATTCCAGGCCCCGAGGCACGGGATGGTAATAGCGCGTCTCGCCCAGCTCCTCAGGCAGATAACGCTCCCCGGCGGCATAGGCGTCGGGTTCGTCATGTGCGTAGCGATAGCGCTGGCCGTATCCCAGTTTTTTCATCAGCGCGGTGGGCGCGTTGCGCAGGTGCAGCGGAACCGGCAGCGAGCCATGCTGGGTCACCTCGGCACGGGCCCGGTCGAAGGCCACATAGACCGCATTGCTCTTGGGCGCGCAGGCCAGATAAACAGCCGCCTGTGCCAATGCCAGATGACCTTCGGGCGAACCCAGGCGCTCCTGGGTTTCCCACGCATTCAGCGCCAGTTGCAGGGCGCGGGGGTCAGCATTGCCAATATCCTCGCTGGCCATGCGCACCAGCCGGCGGGCGAGATAAAGGGGGTCGGTCCCGCCATCAAGCATGCGCGCCAGCCAGTACAGCGCCCCATCCGGGGAGGATCCGCGCACCGACTTGTGCAGCGCGGAGATCTGGTCGTAGAAGGTGTCGCCCTGTTTGTCGAACTGGCGCGCCCCGCTGCCCGCGAGCAGCCGCTCGACCTGGGCCGCATCCAGGGTCCCGTCCTGGCCCACCAGTTGCGCCCCCAGTTCCAGCAAGCTCAGCAGATGGCGGGCATCGCCATCCGCGGCGGCGACAAGCAAGTCGCGGGCCACGGTGGGCACCGCCAGCCGCCACGTTCCCAGGCCCCGTTCAGCGTCTGTCAGCGCCCGCTCCACCACCTGCATGAGCTCGGCCGGCGCCAGCGCCTGGAGTACATAGACCCGCGCGCGCGACAGCAAGGCCTTGTTGAGCTCGAAGGAGGGATTTTCCGTGGTGGCCCCGATGAAGACCAGGGTGCCGTCCTCCAGATGGGGCAGGAAGGCGTCCTGCTGGGCCTTGTTGAAGCGATGCACTTCATCGAGGAACAACACCGTTCCCCGACCATGGGCAGCCCGCTCGCGGCGCGCCGCCTCCACTGCCTCACGCACTTCCCGCACTCCCGCCAGCACGGCGGACAGGTTGAGAAAGGCCAGATCGGCCTGCTGGGCCATCAAGCGCGCCAGGGTGGTCTTGCCGGTCCCCGGCGGTCCCCACAGGATCATGGAATGGAGCTTGCCTCCCTCCAGGATGCTCCGCAGGGGCTGACCAGGCCCCAGCAAGGTGGACTGGCCAACCACATCCTCCAGCCGCCGGGGACGCAGCCGGTCTGCCAGCGGCGCCTCGGGGCCAGCGGGTGCGAACAGCGCGGACTGCCCGCCGCTCTCGGCCATCAGGACAGCCGCCTCAAGTGCCGGTCGTCAAAAAACCAATACCGGATTGGGCCAGCCAACAAAGCCAATCCCAAGGCGGCGCCCGCTCCATTGGTCAAGACATCCCAGCGATCGAAACTGCGATAGCCGGTGGTTTGTTGTGCAAATTCGATCCCCAGGCCAAACAAGCCCAACGCCACCCACAGCGGCAACCAGCGCCGCAGCGGGATGAAAAGCCCGAACCAGGCCCCCATCGTGCCATAGGCCATCAGATGCGCCAGCTTGTCATGACGGCTCGGCAGCGCACCGGCATCCAGCGGAATCAGGCTGGCCCAAGCCAGCACCAACAGACCCACACCGCCCAGCGCCAGGCCGATCCACCGCCGCCACGTTGCAGGATTCATTCCTCGATCACCTCGACCCCCGGGGGTAGCTTGAGACGAAACACAGCGCTGTCTATCGGCCCGTTGACCTGCACTTGGGTGAAGTCGACACGGGTGCGCTGGTCGAAGTGATCTTCCAGTTCCATGCGCCGGACCACCCCCTCACTCAGCCCCAGCCGGATGCTGCGAAAATCCGTGTCGGCATCGCGCGGCGTCAGGTTCACCCAGTTGAGACCGTCACGCATCGGGCCTTCTCCAATCTCGAATTGGGCCGACAAATCCCCCTGACCACTCAGCAACAAGGCCGGCGTGGATGCCAGCGCCTGATCCACGGGGCGGCGGGTCACCTGCGCCAGCGCCCGGTCGTACAATTGCAAGGTTTTGCCATCGCTGAGGATGACCAAATCCGAGCCGCCCTGGTATTCCCAGCGAAACCGGCCGGGACGGGCAATCCAGATGCGGCCGCTTTCGGTGCGGGCGGCCTGACCCTGGGCCGCGGGCACGGTCTGCACAAAACGGGCTTCGAAAGTCCGCACCTTGGCGTTGAAAGCTTCCAGATCCTGCAGGCCACCGGCCCAGGCAACGGCCATTCCGGCCAGCCACAACGCACATACGCCCCATAGACGCAAACCTATACCCATTACGATCCTCTGTGTTCGATTCATGGCGTTCAGTCCTGACCCGCCGGAGGGGGCGCCAGCACTTCGCGCGAGCCATTGGGTTGCAAAGCGCCCACCACGCCCGCCCGTTCCATGGCTTCCACCAGGCGCGCCGCCCGGTTGTAGCCAATGCGCAGCCGGCGCTGCACGCCGGAGACCGAGGCCTTGCGCGATTCGGTCACCAGCCGCAAGGCATCATCGTAGAGGGGATCCTGCTCCGGGTCCCCGCCCCCTTCGCCGCCGGTAAAGCTTGCGCTGTCCTCGTCGGGTCCCTGCAGGACTTCATCCAGATACGTCGGTGGACCCAGGGTCTTGAGATAACCCACCACGCGATGGACCTCCGCGTCGGAAGCGAATGCCCCATGGACGCGCTGGGGATAACCGGTGCCGGGCGGCAAGTAAAGCATGTCGCCATGACCCAGCAGGGCCTCGGCACCCATCTGGTCGAGAATGGTGCGGGAGTCAATCTTGCTGGACACCTGAAACGCGACGCGGGTGGGAATGTTGGCCTTGATGAGACCGGTGATCACGTCCACCGACGGCCGCTGCGTCGCCAGGATCAGATGAATGCCGGAAGCCCGGGCCTTCTGGGCGAGGCGGGCAATCAATTCCTCCACCTTCTTGCCGGCCACCATCATCAGGTCAGCCAGCTCATCGATGACCACCACCAGATACGGCAGTGACGCCAGAATCGTCGGATTGCCTTCACCATCCAACGGTCGCAGTGGATCACTCAAAGGCGTCCCGGCCTGTGCCGATTCCGTCACGCGCCGATTTAGGCCGGCGATGTTGCGCACGCCCAAGGCGGCCATCAGCCGATAGCGGCGATCCATCTCAGCCACACACCAGCGCAACGCATTCGCGGTATCCCGCATGTCGGTGACGACTGGCGCCAGCAAATGGGGAATGCCCTCGTAGACCGACAGCTCCAGCATCTTGGGGTCCACCAGGATCATCCGCACCTGCTCGGCGCTGGCCTTGTAGAGCAGGCTCAGCAGCATGGCATTGATGGCCACCGATTTGCCCGAGCCGGTGGTGCCGGCAACCAGCAAGTGGGGCATGCGCCCCAAATCCGCCACCACCGGCTGGCCGCCGATGTCCTTGCCCAGCGCCAGGGTCAGCGGCGAGGCCGACTGGTCATAGGCTTGCGAGCGCAGGATCTCGCTCAGACACACCAGTTCCCGCTGGGGATTGGGAATCTCCAGTCCCACCACGGACTTGCCCGGAATGACTTCCACCACCCGCACGCTCACTGCCGACAGCGCCCGGGCCAGATCCTTGGCGAGCCCGGATATCTGGCTCACCTTGACCCCCGGCGCCGGCTGCAGCTCGAAACGGGTGATGACCGGCCCCGGATGGACCGCCACCACCTTCACCGTCACACCGAAGTCGGCGAGCTTGATCTCCACCAGCCGGGACAGACCTTCCAGGGCCTCGGGCGTATAGCTGGTTTCCATCGGCTGGGGCGGATCCAGCAAAGCCAGGGGCGGCAACGGGGAATCGGGCTGGTCCTTGAAGATGGGCACTTGTCGTTCGCGCTCGACACGATCACTGATCTCAACCGGACGCGGCGGCGGCTCGATCCGCAAACTATCATCCACCCCACGCCGTGGACGCAGCGTCCGGGAAGGCCGCTCCTCGGGACGAGTCGCAACGGCGACAGGGCGGGCGGCGCGGCGTGTCCGCCATGACCCAGGCACGGCGCGCAGGCGCCGCAACCCCTGCAACGCCAGGCGGCCGGTGCGGTCCAGTAACAGCACCCACGACCAATGGGTCGCCAGGGTAATGCCCACCAACATGAGCGGCATCAGAATCAGGGTGGACCCGAGGGGATTGAAAGCCGCCAGGGCACCCTCCGCGACCTTGTCCCCGATCCAGCCGCCGGCGCCCCGTGGCAAGGCCAGCAAATCCTCACGCAGATGCAGGGCCGCCAGCCCGCTCGCCGGCAGGATGGCCAGCACGCCGCCGAAAATGCGCCAACCCAGTTCGCTCCGGTGGGCTGGAAGCGACTCATGGGATCGAAACTGACGCCATCCGGCATAGGCAAGCAAAGGCGGCAGGCCGTACGCCAGGTAACCGAATGCCGTCAACAGGGCATCGGCCAGCCAAGCGCCCAGCACGCCCCCCCGATTGCGTACCGGGCCCATATCTCCGACCTGACTCCAGCTTGGATCCCCGGCATCGAAGCTGAGCAACGCGACGAGCAGGTATCCCGCCAGCGCAGCGCTCAGCAACAAAATCGCCTCCCGCCTGCCGCGCGCCGCTGGCCCGGCGCGGGAGGAGGGGGATGGGCCGGAAGTTGGCGCTGGTGACAAAGGAATCCTCTCGACGGTTACGCCGGCGCTGGGTCGGCTCGCACCCGGTCATCCACGAGCCTGCCGCCACGGATGCTCAAGGCGGACGCCAGGCTGGCAGGTTCTTCCCCCGCCGGCGTCCGGGCCAGCGCGGCCACATGAGGCAAAAGGGCCGCAGAGAGCGCCTGGGATGCCGTCCGGGGCACAGCGCCGGGCAGGTTGGTGACCCCCAGATGCCAGACGCCATGGCGCAAATAAGCCGGATCATCATACCCACGGGGCGCCATGGTTTCCACGCATCCCCCCTGGTCGATGGAAATATCCACAATCACCGTGCCCGGCTGCATGCGCCGCACCATGGCTTCGGTCACCACCGCCGGGGCACGGCGACCGGGCAACAACACCGCCCCCACCACCAGATCGGCGGCCGCAACCGCCTCGGCCAGGGCTTCTCCATAGGGGTAGAGGGTCGCCACGTTGGCCCCCAGCGCCCCTGCGGCGTCCAGAGCCGCCTGTTTCAGGTCGAAAGCCGTCACCTCCGCATCCAACGCCGCCGCGGCACCAATGGCAGCCAGTCCCGCCTGACCACAGCCCACCACCACCACCCGGGCGCGTGGGACGCCGGGCATCTTCCCCAGCAGCACGCCCCGACCGCCATTGACCCCCTGCAACCAGCGCGCACCCTGGTGAATCGCCAGCACCCCGGCGATGCGGCTCATGGGTGCGAGCAGTGGAAAATGATCCCCTTCGCTCACTGTCTCGAATGCCCAGGCGTCGAGGCCGATGCAGCACAGCGCGTCCAGCAATTCCGGCGCCGCGGCCAGATGAAGAAAGGAAAACAGGCGGTGATCCGCGCGCAGCAACGGCCACTCGGGCGGTATTGGTTCCTTCACCTTGACGATCAATTCACCGGCCGCATAAGTCGCTGACGCATCGGCGGCGATCTCCACGCCGGCCAGGCGGTAAGCCGCGTCGGTATAGCCCGTGGCCGCACCGGCGCCGGCCTGCAGGGTGACGGTGTGGCCTGCCCGCACCAGGGCGGCGCAGGCATCGGGGATGAGCGCCACGCGGCCCTCATGGGGTTTGATTTCCTTCGGGATGGCAATGTGCATTTCGGAACTCCTGGCAAAACCCGTCCGATTAGACGGAGCGTACAATTCAAGTCCCCTGTCTCAATGCAATAGGCCTTCCATGCTTCAGGACATCCGTGTCCATGCCCGGCTCGATGACATCGATCCAGCGCAATGGGATGCCCTCGATCCGAGCGGCTATCCCTTCCTGCGCCATGCCTTCCTGAGCGCCCTGGAGCATACCGGCTGCGTCGGACCCGGCTCAGGCTGGCAAGCCTGCCATCTGGCGGCTTATGCGGGCGGCCGTCTGTGCGCCGCCCTGCCGCTCTACCGGAAAGCCCATTCCCTGGGCGAATTTGTCTTCGATTTTGCTTGGGCGGATGCCTACGACCGCCTCGGTTTGAGTTATTACCCCAAACTGGTCAACGCCATCCCTTTCACGCCGGCCGGCGGCCCCCGCGCCCTGCCGACGACGGCTGAGGCTGCGGAACTGCACCCTGACCTGCTACGCGCAGCAATAAGGCTGATGGACCGCGACGGCCTGTCCTCGTTTCATTGCCTCTTCCCCGAGGAAGCCCAGGCCCGGCGCTGGTCCCGGGAAAGCGGCATGCTGCTGCGCCGCGCCTGTCAGTTCCGCTGGCACAATGCGGACTTTGCCCATTTCGACGACCACCTGGCGACCTTCAGCGCCGAAAAACGCAAGAAAATCCGCCGTGAACGGCGCCGGGTGGCCGAGACGGGCCTGCGCCTGGAAACCTGGGCCGGCCGGGATATGACGCCAAGGCGTTGGCAGGCGATCTATCCCTTGCTGGCCGACACGTTTCATCGTCACGGTCATCGCCCCTATCTCAATCAGGCCTTCTTTGAGGAAGTTGGCCGCACCATGGGCGATCAAATGCATCTCTTCGTCGCCCTGGATGGCGTCACTCCAGTCGGCGCCGCGCTCACCTTCAGTGATACCCAAACGCTCTATGGCCGCTATTGGGGCGTCAACGGGCAGTGGGATTGCCTCCATTTCGAGTTGTGTTACCACTTGGGGATCGAACACTGCATTGCCCATGGCCTCGCCGCCTACGATCCCGGCACCCAGGGGGAACACAAGCTGCCCCGGGGGTTTCTCCCCACTTTAAGCTGGTCGTTGCACTGGATCGCCGATCCTCGCCTGCGGGCGGCCATCGGTGATTTCGTGGAACAGGAAGCCCTGTGGGTCGACCGTTACGCTGCGCAGATGGCGTGCCACAGTCCGCTCAAGTCATCCACACCATGATCACGGTACTGCGCCCCCAGGACCCGCCTGACTGCTTTCCGGATCCGGACCGTGCCTGCCGAGAACCCAACGGCCTGCTGGCGATCGGGGGAGACCTGTCGCCGCCGCGGCTGGTGGCCGCTTACCGGCAGGGCATCTTCCCTTGGTACAACCCCGGCGAACCCATCATGTGGTGGTCGCCCGATCCGCGGGCCATTCTGCTCCCGGCCGCGGTCCACGTGTCGCACCGCCTGCGCCGCCGCATGCGCCAAGCGCCCTATCGCGTCAGCCTGAACGAGGCATTCCAGCAAGTTGTAACAGCATGCGCCGCACCGCGCAAAAGCGGCCCCGGAACCTGGCTGGTTCCCGAGATGCAGCAGGCCTATGGCCACCTGCATCGCGCCGGCTTCGCCCATTCAATCGAGCTGTGGCAGGACGCCGATCTGGTGGGCGGTCTGTACGGCATTGCCCTGGGACGGGCCTTCTTCGGGGAGTCCATGTTCAGTCGGGTGCCGGACGCATCCAAGATGCTGCTGGCCATCCTCGGGCAACAGCTGGCGCGGCGGGGCTATCGTCTGATCGACGGGCAGGTGGCCTCAGATCACCTGTTGCGCATGGGCGCCCAATTGTGGACCCGTGAGCGCTTCCTGGACGAACTCGCGCTGGCGATTGCGCAAAGTCCGTCCAGCCCGCTGACGCCGCTGGATACCGACCTGCTCACGCCCGCTGGCGCAGTCCCCGACAACCACGCACCCGTTGAACAAGAACCCGCCTTGTAGCACAATCCCAGCCCTTCGCAGGGCATTCCGCCCTTCTCATGATCGGGTTGCCATGTCCAAAGAAGATATGATCGAAATGCAGGGCAAGGTCATTGAAACCTTGCCCAACACCACCTTCCGGGTTCAATTGGAAAACGGGCATGTCGTCACGGCTCACATCTCGGGCAAGATGCGCAAGCATTACATCCGTATCCTGACCGGCGACATGGTGACCGTCCAGCTCACCCCTTACGACCTCAGCAAGGGCCGCATCGTTTTCCGGGGTCGCTAAACGGCCACAGCCCGCGACTCGACCTCCAGCGACAGCTGATCGTCCGTCACGTCGACTCGGACGCTCCCCCCTTCGGACAGGCGTCCGAACAGGATTTCATCGGCCAGCGGCCGCTTGATGTGCTCTTGGATCACCCGCGCCATGGGTCGGGCGCCCATATGGGGATCATAGCCGCGCTCCGCCAGCCAGGCGCGTGCCGCGTCGCTCACCGTCAAATGCACGCGCTTGCCCTCCAGCTGGACCTCCAGCTGCGTCAGGAACTTGTCGACCACATGCAGAATGGTCCCTGCATCCAGCGGCTTGAACTGGACAATGGCATCCAGGCGATTGCGGAATTCCGGTGAAAATGCCCGCTTGAGGGTTTCCATCACATCCGTCTGGTGGTCCTGGATGGCAAATCCCATCGAGGGGCGCTGCATGGCTTCCGCCCCGGCGTTGGTGGTCATCACCAGGATGACATTGCGGAAATCCACCTTGCGGCCGTTGTTGTCCGTCAGGGTGCCGTGGTCCATGACCTGCAGCAGGAGATTGAAAACATCCGGATGGGCCTTTTCGATTTCATCCAGCAGCACCACCGCATGCGGCGTCTTGAGAATCGCATCGGTTAACAGCCCGCCCTGATCGAAGCCCACGTAGCCGGGAGGCGCACCAATCAGTCGCGAGACGGTGTGCCGTTCCATGTATTCGGACATGTCGAAACGGATCAGCTCAATACCCAACACCTGGGCCAACTGACGGGTGACCTCGGTTTTGCCCACCCCCGTGGGGCCAGCGAACAGGAAGCTGCCGATGGGCCGATCCGGATGCCCCAGGCCTGAACGGTTCATCTTGATGGCGTTGGCCAGATTGGCAATCGCCTCGTCCTGACCATAGATCACCAGCTTCAGGTCCCGATCCAGGTTGCGCATGGTATCGCGGTCGGAGCGGGAAACCTGCTTGGGTGGAATACGCGCCACCTTCGCGATGATCGCTTCCATATCGCCTGCGGTGACGGTTTTACGCCGGCGGCTCTCCGGCAGCAACTGGAGGCTGGCGCCCGCTTCGTCCACCACATCGATGGCCTTGTCCGGCAGGTGACGATCCGTGATGTAGCGCGCCGACAACTCCGCTGCGGCGCGCAGGGCGGGCTGGGTATAGCGAACCTTGTGAAACTCCTCGAAATGGCGCTGCAGGCCTTTGAGGATCTGATAGGTTTCATCCACCGTGGGTTCGGGGACATCGATCTTCTGGAAGCGCCGGGCCAAGGCGCGATCTTTCTCGAAAATACCGCGATATTCTTGGTAGGTCGTCGATCCGATGCATTTCAGATCGCCCGAGGCCAACATGGGCTTGAGCAGGTTGGAGGCATCCATCACCCCGCCCGAGGCAGAACCAGCCCCGATCAAGGTATGGATTTCATCAATGAACAGCACAGCACCTTTCTGCTTGCGCAATTGGGACAGCACACCCTTAAGACGCTTTTCGAAATCGCCGCGGTATTTGGTGCCCGCCACCAGTGCCCCCAGATCGAGGGAATAGATGGTCGATTCCTTGAGCACATCAGGCACCCGACCCTGGGTGATGAGCCACGCCAAGCCCTCGGCAATCGCCGTCTTGCCCACCCCGGCCTCACCTACCAGCAAGGGATTGTTCTTGCGGCGGCGGCAGAGAATCTGCACCACCCGTTCCACTTCGGCCTCGCGCCCAATCAAGGGATCGATGCGCCCGCGGCGCGCCCGCGTGTTGAGATTGGCGGCATACAGATCAAGTGGGCTGGCGCTTTCTTCACGCTCGCCCGCGCTGTCGGCACTCTCGCCAGGGGCACTGCCGTCCTCGGGTTCCTCGTGATCGTGGACCTTGCGGATGCCGTGGGAGATGAAATTGACCACATCCAGGCGCGAGACCGATTGCTTGTTGAGCAGAAAGACCGCCTGGGCCTCCTGCTCGCTGAAGATGGCCACCAGCACATTGAGCGCGGTGACCTCCTTCTTGCCGGCCGACTGCACATGGAAGAAGGCCCGTTGCAGCACCCGCTGAAACCCCAGCGTGGGCTGGACATCATGATGATCGCGACCCCCCACCACCGGGGTATGGCTGTCGATGTATTCGCGCAACTCCCGCCCCAGTTGGGCCAGATCCGCACCGCACAGGCGTAGCGCTTCGGCCACCATGGCGTTGTCGAGCAAGGACAGGAGCAAGTGTTCCACGGTAATGAACTCGTGCCGCTTGGCACGGGCCTCGTTGAACGCGGCGTTAATGGCAAATTCCAGCTCTTTGCTCAACATGGCGAACGCTCCGTGGCGGGCGCAGGCCGTCTGTCAACATCTGGACAGACCGGCGGGCTGATGATCAACAAATCCTACTGCTCGAAAAAACTCAGGCCTCCTCCATGGAGGACATCAAAGGGTGCTGGTGCTTACGCGCATACTCGTTCACTTGGGACACCTTGGTCTCGGCGATCTGGGCCGGGTAGACACCACACACGGCCTTGCCCTGTGTATGCACCTGTAGCATCACATGGGTCGCCTGGGTTCGATCCATGTTGAAGAACCGCTCCAGGATGTGCACCACGAACTCCATGGGGGTGAAGTCATCGTTCAGCAACACCACTTTGTAGAGCGGCGGCGGTTTGAGTTTGGGCTTGGCGTTTTCAACGACCGCATCGCCGTCGCCCTCGCCCTCACCCGGCCGGTTGGATTCCATCATACGCGCAAAGCCGCCATTGGAAACACAGCCAATACATCATCCGATTCGTTGCCATTCCGGATCGATCCGGGTTTTGGAGTCGAATCCTGATGCCTATTGTGGCGAGGAGGGGCGCGATTGAAAAGGGTGCGAAGCGCCCATGGCCCCGCGGTTGATCTGGCAAAAAAGAAAAGCGCCAGCTTAGAAGCGTACCAGGGCGGATCCCCAGGTAAAGCCGCCGCCGAAGGCTTCCAGCAACAAAAGCTGTCCGCGGCGAATGCGGCCATCCCGAACCGCGACATCCAGCGCCAGCGGAATGGAAGCAGAGGAGGTATTGCCATGGCGGTCGACCGTGACCACCACCTGGTCCATCGGCAAGCCAAGCCGGCGTGCAGTGGCCTGGATGATGCGGACATTGGCTTGATGCGGGATCAACCAGTCCAGCTCCGCTTTATCGTGGCCAAAACGGTGCAGGCATTCCTCAACGCTCTGGCCCAAGGTGGCGACCGCAATCTTGAATACCTCACTTCCCCGCATTGTCAGGTAGGTGCCGTCCAGCTTATCGAAGTCACGCCCGATGCCACCGGGAAATTCCAACAGCTCCCGATGACGGCCATCGGCATGAATGAGACTACCGATGATGCCAGGCTCCGCCGACGCCTCCAGGATCACGGCGCCCGCGCCATCACCGAACAACACACAGGTCCCGCGATCATTCCAATCCACCAGCTTGGACATCATCTCGGCGCCCACCACGAGCACCCGCCGCGCGTCTCCTGTGCGGATGAACTTGTCGGCGACATTCAGGGCGTAGATAAACCCGCTGCAAGCCGCTTCCAGGGTGAACGCCCCAATGCCGGCAATGCCCAAGCGTTCCTGCAGCATGGTGGCGCTATTGGGAAAGATCTGGTCCGGGGTGGTGGTGCCCATCACGATCAGGTCGAGGTCTTCCGGCGCCAGTCCCGCCATGGCCAGCGCTTGCCGCGCGGCCTGTTCGGCCATCATGCTGACCGTTTCGTCCGGCGCGCTGATATGGCGCTCCACGATCCCCGTGCGCTCGCGAATCCAGGCATCGCTGGTGTCCAGACGGGCTTCCAGGTCGGCATTGGTGAGCAGTTGTCGCGGCAGATAGCTTCCTGTCGAAACGATCCGTGAATAAATCGGTGTCACTGTCCTTCTCCATGGGCCCGCGCTTGCAGGGCCGAACCCACCAGATGCGCAATGCGATCGGGCACTGACATCTGGGCGGCGCGCAGCCCCAGGCGTATGGCATTGGCGAAGGCCAGTTCATCCGCGCCGCCATGGCTTTTGATCACGATACCTTGCAGTCCCAGCAGGCTGGCGCCGTTGTAGAGGCGCGGATCCATGCGACGCTTGAGTGCCTTCAGGACCGGAAGCGATATCAGCCCGGCCACCTTGGTCAAGGAGTTACGTCCATATTCCTGGCGAATGAACTCACTCAGCATATGGGCCAATCCTTCGCTGGTCTTGAGGGCCACATTGCCCACGAAACCGTCGCACACCACGACATCCACCGTGCCGCCGTAGATGTCATTGCCCTCGACAAAACCACAGTAGTTGACCGCGCCGTCCTGCAACAGTCGCGCCGCCTGCTTGACCCGCTCCACACCCTTGATTTCCTCCACGCCCATATTGAGCAGCCCCACCTTGGGGCGTGCGATATGGTCGACGGCCTGGCACATCACCGACCCCATGACGGCGAACTGATAGAGCTGCTCGGGTGTACAGTCGGCATTGGCGCCCAAATCGAGGACATAAGTATGGCCGCGCTGGCTGGGAAGTGCCGAGATAATGGCGGGACGGTCGACCCCAGGCAGGGTCTTGAGAACGAAGCGGGCGGTCGCCATGAGCGCGCCCGTGTTGCCCGCGCTGACCATGACGTCGCATTGACCGGTCTTCACCAGATCGATGGCCACGCGCATGGAGGAGTCTTTCTTGCCGCGTAACGCCTTGGCCGGGGATTCATCCATCGCCACCACCTCCGTGGCGGGCTGAATCACCAGACGTTCGGAAACTCGGGTACGGCGGCGAGACAGTTCGTTTTCGAGGGCCTCGGCACGACCCACCAGCGTCAGATGCAGGTCATTGTATTCCGCCAAGGCCGAGAGGGCTGCCGGAACGACCACGGAAGGCCCGAAATCCCCGCCCATGGCATCCAGGGACATATGAACTGTTTTATCCATTCCGCTACGCCAACCCCGGTTTCGCCGGTCCGCCTGAAAGCTGAATATGTGCATTTCCAGATTCAGGCGATAACTCAAAAAACCGGTTTGCCGGCATCAACCCCCACTGCCCAGGCAAGCCGGAGGCCAATTATTCGTCGCTGGCACCGCCGAGGATCTTGCGCCCGCGATAGTAGCCATTCGGGGTCAGGTGATGGCGACGATGGGTCTCGCCCGTCACCGGATCCACGGACAGGAAGGGGTTGGTCAGGGCGTCGTGGGCACGGCGCATGCCGCGCTTGGAACGGGTCTTGCGATTTTGTTGTACGGCCATGTTCTTGAACTCCAGTTATTTCAGGGTGCTGACCAAGCGGATGCCAGCGCCAAATTCTCATTCCTTTCGCTTCAGTACAGCGAAAGGATTTCCGTCTTCATTCCCGGACTTGTCATGGGATGGCGGCGAGCACTGCGCATGCAAGGCCACAATCGGCAAGGCCAACAGGGCTTCATCTTCCACAACATCCGCCAACCGCACCGGCTGCCCCTCGGTGAGCAACGGTTCCACATCGCCAGGCAACTCAGACAAGGCCGATTCATCCGCCAGCGCCATGAGCTCAACGCTGCCCGCCAACTCATGCCGAACCGGTTGCAGGCAACGCTGACAGGTCAGCATCACGCTGCCTTGGATGGCCCCCGTAACCCGCGACCGCCCTTGATCATCGCGAAAAAACGCCAGCGCAAAACCCACTTCCCCCTCCGAGGTCGCCACCATCTGCATCAAGCGATCCAGAGTGGCTACCGCGAACACACCCTCGAGCCGCTCGCGCTTCGCCGCGAACCGCTCGACGTCGATTAATTTGGGCAGGGCGCCGGACATAAGCGCGCGATAATAGCGGCTTTGACCCCATTCTGTAAACCAAAAACAGGGGGCCCGGCGGTCAATCGGCCACCCATAACGTCTCCATGTGCGGTTGGGGCAACGCAAATTCACTGGGGTAACCCACGGCCGTGAGATAGAGTCCGTCTGGCGGCGCGGTTACCCCGCCCCGCACCCGATCGCGGTGGGCCAGCACCTCCGCGACCCAGGACACGGGACGATCCCCTTTGCCAACCGCCATGAGCACGCCTGCGATATTGCGCACCATGTGCTGCAGAAACGCGTTGGCCTGGATATCCAGCACCACCAGGGAACCACGGCGCTGCACCGACAACTGCTGCACGGTACGAATCGGCGACTTGGCCTGGCATGCCTGCGCGCGAAACGAGGAAAAATCATGTTCGCCGATCAGCATCAAGGCCGCTTCGGCCATACGCGCGGCATCCAGCGGATAGTGGAACCAACTGACTCGGCCGGCTCCCAGCGCGCTGCGGGCCCGGTCATCACGAATCAGGTAACGGTAGCGCCGCCATGTTGCGCTGAAGCGGGCATGAAAGGATTCCGGGACAGGTTGTGCCCATTGCACCGCCACGCTGGGCGGCAAATAGCGATTGACCCCCAGCACCCAGGCTTCCGCATCGCGCGTCACCGGACTGTCGAAATGCACCACCTGACCCCGCGCATGAACCCCGGCGTCGGTCCGACCCGCTGCCGTGATCGATACGGGCATGGCCGCAACCCGACCCAAAGCCCCCTCCAGGACGGCCTGCACAGTATGCGGCGTATGTCGTTGCGCCTGCCAACCATGAAACGGTGTGCCGAGATATTCAACGCCGAGGGCAATACGCATGGCTGTTGATCTATGCGATTCCTGCAGAAAACTGAGTCATCATGCCAAAAAACAGTGCGGGGGCACCGCTGGCGCCCCCGCTTGGTTGATCCAGGAATGATGAGGTCAAGACATCAGAATCGCTGCGGCAACTGGGCCAGCAGGGTTTCCGCTTCACGGCGCTGATCAGGCGAGCCTTCCTTGATCACTTCCTCGATCAATGTGCGCGCCCCATCCACATCATCCAGCTCCATATACTGGCGCGCCAGATCCAGGCGTGTGCCATGATCATCCCTTGTACCGAAGTCTTCGATATCCAGCGTGCCGGTTCCCGGTACATCCACCATCAGTTCCTGGGCGGTCTCGTTGTCCATCATCCCTGCACGACTTTCCACCTGACCCATCAATTCATGGGCCTCGGCCTGCTGCTCGGCCGTGCCTTCCAGCAATGCCTGTTCCAGCTCCCGACGCGCTGCGGTGAACTCTTCCATGCCCAGGTAGACCCGGGCCATGTCGAGATGCTTCTCGATGGTGTTCTCCGATTGGGTTTCTGCCTCCGGCTCAAGCTCGCCAGCAGAGAACTCAAACGGCAGATCATTTGAATCTGTTGCGCCAGCAAACCCCAGTCCTGCCTCCGGACTCAACGCCAAATCCGGACGCCGACCGAGAACTTCAGTCGCCGCCTCTCCATCCGCATGGGATGCCTGCTCGTTCCGATCAGGATCCGATCCCGCCGACACAGGGTCGCTGGCACCAGATGGCCCCAGATCCAAATCCAGGAAATCCCCTCCAGCCATCGAGATTTGAGGCGCGTTCTTGAACAAGGGCTCATCGGGAAGCATCTGTTGGCCCATCATCATGCAGCGCTCCCAAGCAGAATCCGCCTGCCCCTGAGGTTCGGCCGCAAGCGCCTGGGCATGCTTGAGGAATCCTGCCTTGTCGGACGCGGCAAACAGCACCTCCAGACGCTTGAGCTTGAGATCACGCCGTTCGGGCTGACGGGTCAATGCCTGTTCCACCACCGCCAAGGCCTCATCGAACAAGCCATAAGTCAGGTTGAAATCTGCTTCGGCAAGAGGATCTTCCTGATCCACGCCCAAGGGAGTTTCAGGTGAAAATGCGCTCAGTCCGGGCTGGGTATCCGACTCAGGCTCATGCCCGCCTTCCGCAAAGCCCTTGTCCTCGGCCCAGGCGGGTTCCTGGCGATTTCCCGTCATGTGAGGCGCCGTCGCTGTCAGCTTGTCCTCACCATCGCTGTTGAGAACGAAATCAATTTCTTCTTCTTCCCTGTCCGCAGCCTGTCGGCGACGCCAGAACAACCAGCCTACCAACCCGGCAGCAGCGGCCAAGAGCACCAACCACCAGGATCCCAACAATCCCGGTCCATCCGCCGCTGTATCTACCGCCGGGGTCGGGGATTGCACTGGGTCCGGCACTTCCGAAGATGCTGCAGGTTGCGGCGGCAGCGCCTGCAGCATGTCGGGCTCCGCCAAGCCGGCGCTGGAGTTTGCTTGGGGGGTGGCATCGAGCGGCGTTTGCAAAGCCAAGGCCGTGGCGCTGTCCATCTGGACCAAACCCGCGCTTTCCCCACCCGGACCGGGACCACCGATCTCAGCCTGCCCTGTGGAAGTCATGCCTTGGGTGTCGGCCGTCACGCCACCCATACCCGTCCCAGCGGGAGGTGCGGCTGCAAGCTCGGCTTCATCCGGCGCCACCAGTTCCAGTCGGGGACGCGTGGGCGCAGGCAGCGCCTTGGGAGCAACTTCAGCCTGGGCTGTGGAAGGCACCGATGGCGTCTTGGCCAACTGGGTCGTGCGACCCGCCCGCCAGGCTTCATTCTGCCGACGCACTTCCGCCAAGGCCGCCGCGCGGGAAATGGCGCGAATCTCATCGGCGCTGGGCATGCGCAGGATGGCGCCCGCCTTCAGGCGATTGATGTTGCCGCTGAAAGCCTGAGGATTGCGTTCATAGATGGCCAACATCATCTGGTTGATGTTCACCGCCTCGTCCGGCTTGTTGCCACTGGCGATTGCCCACAAGGTGTCGCCGCGCCGGACGCGCAAGCTTTCCGCTGTGTCAGGTTCGGCTGTCTTTGTTCCTGTCGGCTCCGCCCGTGAAGGCTTCGGCTTCGGCAAGGGGGTAATCTCCGGCGCTTGGGCAACTTCCGGCACATCGGGCGGTGCTTCCGGTTGGACCACCGGCTGGCGGGTTTCAGGAGGCTTTGCCGGCGCCATCAGCGTTGGCGGATCGAGCAGCAGGGTATATTCCCGCACCAGACGGCCTTCGGCCCAACTGATCTCCACCAGGAAAGTCAGAAAAGGATCCCGGATACTGTCCCGGCTGGTTACGCGGACATAGGGCGCGCCCTCACCGGTCACGAGCTGGAACTGCAAGCCGGCCTGCTCAGGTCCAAGGTCAATTCCTGCGCGTTGATAGACCTCGCTCGGCGCCAGATTCACCCGGAGCGACTTGAGTTCGGTAGCGGTTACCGAAGTCAGTGGAATCCGTGCTTCAAGTGGTTGATTGAGATACGATTTTCCCTCAATACTTCCAACCGCCAAAGCATGCGCCAGTGCAGGCGCCAGAAGGATCAGCGCCGCCGAAACAGCTCGAGTTTTTTTTCCAATCTGCACGCGGATCTCCCCAAGGTTATCGGTCGCATACCGGCAGGTCGAGGCAGTCGACCGTTGATTTTCAGTGATCCACTATAGCCCGACAAATGACAGGGCATGAACCATCCGCGGGTACACGCTTCGAACGGAAATATCGGCGGCCGGGGGAAAACTTGAACCGAAGCCTCGCCATGGATTGGAAAACCGATTATCCGCTCGGATCAGGCATGATGGGCTCGCAGAATGCCGAGCATCCGCCGCAACGGTTCAGCCGCCCCCCACAGCAGCTGGTCCCCCACCATGAACGCCGCCAGGTATTCCGGCCCCAGATTGAGCTTGCGCAGCCGCCCCACCGGCACCTGCAACTGACCGGTCACCGCGGCTGGCGTCAACTCGCGAATGGTCCGCTCACGATCGTTTGGAATCACGCGCACCCAATCGTTGGCGCCGACGATGAGCGCCTCGATTTCGCTCAAGGGCAGGTCCTGGCGCAGCTTGATGGTCAGGGCCTGGCTGTGGCAGCGCATGGCACCGACTCGGACACACAGGCCGTCGATGGGCACCGGCCGATCCATGCGGCCGAGGATCTTGTTGGTCTCGGCCTGGCCTTTCCACTCCTCCCGGCTTTGCCCGTTGTCCAGCGCCGCATCGATCCAGGGAATCAGGCTGCCGGCCAGCGGCACCCCGAACTGAGCTGTGGGGAAGGCGGGATTCCGCATGGCTTCGGTGACGCGCCTGTCGATGTCCAGGAGACTGCTCGCCGGATCGGCCAGCTGCTCGCCCACCGCGCCGTGCAGCGCACCCATCTGGGCCAGCAGTTCACGCATGTTCTGGGCCCCGGCCCCGGACGCGGCCTGGTAGGTCATGGCACTGACCCACTCCACCGCATCAGCGGCAAACAGGCCGCCCAAGGCCATCAGCATCAGGCTCACGGTGCAGTTGCCACCGATGAAGTCCTTCACGCCGCGCGCAAGCGCCGCGTCGATCACCGGTCGGTTGACCGGGTCCAACACAATCACCGCATTCTCGGTCATGCGCAGGGTGGAGGCCGCATCGATCCAATAGCCTTGCCAGCCCGACGCGCGCAGGGCCGGATGCATGGCCTTGGTGTAATCGCCCCCCTGGCAGCTGAGGATCACGTCCATTTCCCCCAGAGCCGCGAGATCATGGGCAT
>JBARUT010000023.1:0-5573 GCA_049645885.1 Candidatus Macondimonas sp. | reverse complement strand
TCGCCGCGCTTCAGGGTCTCCCCCAGATGGCGGCGCGCCATTTCGAGGACGGCCTGGAGCTGGGCGTACTTGGCCATGCCCAGCCCCTGCGCGGCGCAGAACTGCTCGCGGGACAAACCCAGCAAGGCGCGCAGACCGCCATATTGCACCAGCAGATCCCGCGCCAGGTCGACGGCGTTGCGCCCGGGAACGCCGGTGCGCAGGAAAATCGCCAACAGCTCGGCATCGGACAATGCCTGGGGACCCCGAGCACTCAATTTCTCGCGCGGCCGCTCCGCGTCGGGCCAATCGGTGATACGCACGTTTCCTCCCACAAGGGTCCTCGCCCGGCCTTGGCCCCATGATCCGGCGCCGCTGCGACGCAATACGCACCCCCGAATCGACCGACCAATCCATCTGGGAAGCCGCCGGCCTCTTTCCATGGCAAGGAACGGGGCCAGCCATGCATGCGTCGGGGATTTCGCGAGTGTTTCCCTTATCGGCGCGGCGACTGACTTGCTTGAAAGGCCGCCTTGGAGCGTCAGCGCCCATGGGTTAGGATGCCCGGATCGATCCGGACCTCCTCTCGGCGCAGCTCCCATGACCCCAACCAACTTCCCCCAACGCATCCTGCTCGGCGTCACCGGCGGCATTGCCGCCTACAAGAGCGCGGATCTGGTGCGCCGGCTGCGCGATGCCGGCGCCGAGGTGCAGGTGGTCATGACCGACGCGGCCACCGCCTTCATCACGCCCATGACACTCCAGGCCCTGAGCGGCCGGCCAGTGCGCAGCGGCCTGATGGATCCCCAGGCGGAAGCGGCCATGGGTCATATCGAGCTGGCGCGCTGGGCCGAGTGCATCCTGATCGCCCCGGCCAGCGCCGATTTCCTGGCGCGCCTTGCCCACGGCCTGGCGAACGATCTGCTCAGCACGCTGTGTCTTGCCAGCGAGACGCCGCTGTTCCTGGCCCCGGCCATGAACCGGGTGATGTGGCAACACCCGGCCACGCGCGCCAACTGCGCGCTCCTGGCATCGCGTGGCGCGACTCTGCTGGGTCCTGCGGAGGGCGGCCAGGCCTGCGGCGAGACCGGCCTGGGCCGGATGCTGGAACCCAACGATCTGGTGCGGGCGCTCGCCACGCCACCGATACGGGCGAATCTGCGCGGCCTGACCGTGCTGATCACGGCGGGACCCACGCGTGAACCACTTGACCCGGTGCGTTTTTTGACCAACCGCAGCTCGGGCAAGATGGGCTACGCCGTGGCACAGGCGGCGCAGGCGGCGGGCGCCCGGGTGATCCTCGTCAGTGGCCCGGTCCACCTCGATCCGCCGCCAGGTGTGACCTGCCTGCGGGTGGAACGGGCCGAGGAAATGCGTGCAGCGGTGATGGCCCAGGTCGATGGCACGGATGTGTTCATCGCCACTGCAGCCGTGGCCGATTACCGTCCGGCCGCTCAAGCCACCGGCAAGATCAAGAAGAGCGACGGCGTGCTGAGCCTGATTCTGGAACCCACGCCGGACATCCTGGCCGAAGTCGCCGCCCTGCCGCAGCGGCCGTTCACGGTGGGGTTTGCCGCCGAAACCGAGCGGATGGCCGAATATGCCGAAGATAAACGTCGCCGCAAGAACCTGGACCTCATCGCCGCCAACCGAGTGGACGACCAGGGGATGGGTTTCGACAGCGACGACAACGCGCTCACCGTGTTCTGGGAAGGCGGTTCGCAGGCGTTGCCGCGCCAGCCGAAGACCCGTCTGGCTGTTGCCCTGGTCGAACTGATCGCCGAGCACTTCCATCGCAGCCGCGCCGCACCGGATCAACCCTGACGCCGCGCCGCTTCAACACTCCAGACGGATGATCGCCATGCTTGAAATCCAGATCCGCGTCCTCGATCCCCGCCTGGGGGCACAATTTCCCCTGCCGGAATACGCCACCCCCGGCGCGGCGGGGCTGGACCTGCGGGCCTGTCTCGATGACGCGCTGGTGGTGGCGCCGGGGCAGACCACCCTGATTCGCACCGGGCTTGCCATCCACATTGATGATCCGGCCTATGCGGCCCTGATCCTGCCCCGCTCGGGCCTGGGCCACAAACACGGCATCGTGCTGGGCAACCTGGTCGGGCTGATCGACTCGGACTATCAGGGCGAGCTGATGGTGTCGTGCTGGAACCGGGGCGCGGAGGCATTCACGCTCCAGCCCTTCGACCGTCTGGCACAACTTGTTTTTGTCCCCGTCGCCCAGGCACGGCTGGTGCAAGTGGACGCCTTCGAATCCAGTCAGCGCGGGTCGGGCGGCTTTGGCCATACCGGGCGCTGAGGGCGGCTTGGTCGGACCGCGCACTGTCGCCATCGACCCTAGCTTGGTGACAATTCCGCCCGGTTATCATGCCCAACCTGTGGATCACTCCTGTCAAATCGAGGTGTCCTGACCATGCGCATCTGGGTCGATGCGGATGCCTGTCCCAACCCGATCAAGGAAATTGTGTTCCGGGCCGCCAATCGCCTACGCCTTGAAACCACCCTGGTGGCCAATCACCCTCTGCGAACGCCGCCGTCTCTGTACATCAAATCCCTCCAAGTGGAACAAGGCTTTGATGTAGCGGATGCCCGCATCCTGCAACTGCTCAGCGCCGGCGATCTGGTGATCACCGCCGACATTCCCTTGGCGGCTGAGGTGATCAAGGCGAATGCCCGCGCCCTCAATCCGCGTGGCACGCTCTACACGGCCGAGAACATCAGCGAGCATCTCGCGCGGCGCAACCTGATGGAGCAATTGCGCAGCGCCGGCACGATGACCGGTGGCCCGCCCACTCTCGCCAAGACCGACCTCCAGGCATTCGCCAATGCCTTTGACCGCGTCCTTCCTCGCCCGGCTAAGCCACCCGCAATGCCTTGACCCCACAAGCCAGATCCCTCTGCCCATTGCCGCCGATACTGGCCAACCGACCATTCCCATCCATCTGAATCGGTTTCGCCTCTCGACAGGCCATGGCCTATCGCGCCGAATACTGACATGCGATTTCGGGAACTCGCTGAAATAGAACGAGTCTCTGAAATCAAGCATATCCGAACTGTCGGGGACCAAAGAGGAGGTACGTCATGCCAAGAGGTGATAAATCCGCCTATACGGAAAAACAAAAACGACAGGCAGAACATATCGAAGAAAGCTACGCGTCACGCGGCGTTTCCCAAGAGGAGGCAGAACAGCGTGCTTGGGCCACCGTCAATAAGATTTCAGGAGGCGGCAAGAAAAGCGGCTCCGGGCGAGGCCGTCCCGATAACAAAGCGCCAGTCAAAAGCGGTGGCCACAAAGGCGGCGAAGCGGCGGCAGCCCGTCCAGCCGAAGCACGCGCCGCCTCCGCTCGCAAGGCCGCCGCGACCCGCAAGAAATCTGCCTGAATCCGAGGTGTTCTTATGAAATCCGCATACGATTCCTGCATCCAGCATTGCTTGGCATGCCACCAAAGCTGCTTCCAACACGCCATGACCCATTGCGTCGAATCAGGTGGGCCGCATGTGGCGCCTACCCATTTCAGAACGATGATGAATTGCGCCGATCTGTGCCTGACAGCCGCCCGATTCATGATGAGCGCGTCGCCCCATGCGAGGTCTCTTTGCCAAATCTGCGCCGACATGTGTAGCGAGTGCGCAGAATGCTGTGAAGCAATTGGCGACATGAGCGCCTGCGTTGAAGCCTGCCGTCGCTGCGCCGAATCGTGTCGGCAGATGGCAGCCTGATCAGGATAGAGAGCATCTTCTCGCAGGCAGGTTCATTGCCTTGACGAATTCGAACCGAACGATCACATCATTCAAGCGACTCAACCCTGCGGCCTGGATGAAGGCTGCTCGAGAGCGGAAAAGAAGGCTATCAAAACGCAACGCATCTTCAGATTGCAACGCGCCCTGGCGTAAGGCCAAAATTTCATGAAGGGCATCACCCGCAGCTGGTTGTTTTCTCCAGGTGCCGCAGATGTTCCAGAAACTCATCCAGCCCCGCTTTAAGCGCAACGAGCTTTTCCGGGTCCATGGCTATCTGGTTGCGCAACGCATCTTGGACGCAAGCGCATTCCGCCTGCAGCAGCTCGCCTCGCTCGGTGAGATGGACTTCCACAACCCGCTCGTCGCTCACCGCGCGCTGGCGGCATATCAAACCCTGCGCTTCGAGCCGCTTGAGCAAGGGCGTCAGCGTATTGGAATTGAGCAATGCCCGTTCGCCAATCTCGCTGACCGTACGTGGTGCGCGCTCCCATAACACCATCAGCACCACATATTGTGGATAGGTCAGGCCGAATTGTTCCAGCAAGGGTTGGTATTGCCGTGTCAGCAGCCTTGATGCGGCATAGAGCGGAAAACACAACTGGGCATCCAACACGACCGTATGAGCTTTCCCAACGCTTGAGGCCAGATCACTCGGATCTGCCTGGGTTGTGCGCTTTTCCTTCATCTCGTCTCTCACAATGGCCTCATGGAGGCCGTAGCTGAATTTTTGCGATGACCTACCTCACATCATTCGCGACGACGTGCGATCCATGCGCGTGTAATCCAGCATCCAGTGCGGATAGGGGCGCCCAGGTTGGCTGACGGCGTCGAGCGCCTTTACTTCCGTTTCCTCAAGGGTCCAACTGGTGGCCTTGAGGTTGTCCTGCAACTGCTCCGGCTTGGTGGCGCCCACCAGCACAGCGCTCACTGCCGGTTTGCGCAACAGATAATTGAGCGCCACCTGAGCCACACTCACCCCGCGCGCCTGCGCAATGCGCTGCACTTCGTCCAGAATTTGGAAGCCCTTGTCTTCATCCACCTGAATGAAGTTGTGTTGCTCCTTGCTGCGACGGGCGTCGGCCGGGCCCTTTTCGCCACGGCGGAACTTGCCCGTCAAAAAGCCGCCTGCAAGCGGTGACCAGGGCGTCAGACCGAGTCGCTGATCCTGGCACAGCGGCACCAGTTCGGTTTCGACATCGCGGGCCACCAGAGAATAGAGCGCCTGGAGCGAGACGAACTTCTCCCAATGATGCTTCTCGGCCAGCGCAAGCGCTTTCATCAACTGCCAGGCGGCAAAATTGGAGCAGCCGAGATATCGCACCTTCCCCTGCCGCACCAGATCGTTCAGTGTTGACAGCGTTTCCTCTAGCGGGGTGATGAAATCGAAGCTGTGCACGATGTAGAGATCAATGTAATCGGTCCCCAGCCGCTGCAGACTGGTCTCGCAGCTCCGTATCAGGTGATGACGGCTCAGCCCCACGTCGTTGATCTCAGGACTCATGCGGCCTCGCACCTTGGTGGCCAGCACCACCTCGTGACGCCGCGCCTTGAGGGCACGTCCAAGAATCTCCTCCGACTGCCCATGGGAGTAGACGTCCGCTGTATCAAAGAAGTTGATGCCGGCGTCGAGCGCAATGTCGACCAGTCGCTGGGCCTCGGCATCGCCCAGGCCACCGACTATCTCCCAATAACCCTGCTTGCCGAAGCTCATGGCGCCCAGGCAAAGCTCCGACACCAACAGGCCGGAATTCCCCAGTTGACGATAGTTCATGGTGTTAGCCTCCTGAGAATCATGCAGAAGTCTTCGTGCCGACCCATTCCGCAGGTGCCGTCAGCGC
>JBARUT010000022.1:0-3312 GCA_049645885.1 Candidatus Macondimonas sp. | reverse complement strand
GAAAAGGCCACCATCAGCGACGCGCGCCTGAACCGCGTCGATGTCGGCGCGGCTGCGCCAGCCTTCGCCGACGCCTCTACCTGCGCCATCGATGACCCGGCCTGCGAGGCATGCCAATAGAAGACATGACGGGCACCGATCCGGGGATCAATCGGCCACGCACGATTGCCCCGCGATCGGGGCTGGGGATTTCTTTCTGGCGGACCCGGTGGCGACCGGGATGTCTTCACGGCGCATTCCCAGAAGATTCCCCCGCCCCTCACCCCATGGCCGCAACCAAACATTTCACCCAATCTGGAGAATCCCATGCTCAACTGGACTGACTCGACGTCTCCCGCGCCACAAGGCCTTGCGCCCTCGCCTGTGCTTGCAGACAAGCCGCGTGATGGCATTGCGACCGAGAATCCGCCCAAAGCAAGCCGCACCGACACGTCCACATCCCGGCCGGTCACTGCCGCGCCGGGCCTGGAACCCATTGCCTTGGGCGCCGCGCGCATCCAAGTGGATGACAAACGCATCATCAATTGCCGCGCCGACCTGAACCAACTGGTGCCTTTCAAATACACCTGGGCCTGGGAGAAATACCTCGCCGCCTGTGCCAACCACTGGATGCCCAACGAAATCCCCATGGCGGCGGATATCGCCCAGTGGAAGGACCCGAACAGTCTCAGCGAGGATGAACGCACGATCATCAAGCGTGCGCTGGGCTTCTTCTCCACCGCCGATTCCCTGGTGGCCAACAACCTGGTGTTAGCGGTCTATCGCCACCTGACCAACCCGGAATGCCGCCAGTACCTGCTGCGCCAGGCCTTCGAGGAGGCGCTGCACACCCACTCCTACCAGTACATCATCGAATCGCTGGGAATGGATGAGGCCGAGATCTTCAACATGTACCGCGAAGTGCCCGCCGTGCACGACAAGGCGGCCTGGTCCCTGCCGTTTACCGAGTCCCTGGCCGATCCCGGCTTCCAGACCGGCACGCTGCAGGACAATCAGCGCCTGTTGCGGGATTTGATTGCGTTTTATGTGGTGTTCGAGGGGATCTTTTTCTATGTCGGCTTCGTGCAACTGCTGTCTTTCGGTCGGCGCAACAAGATGACCGGCACCGCCGAGCAGATCCAGTACATCCTGCGCGATGAGTCGATGCACATGAACTTCGGCATCGACGTCATCAACCAGATCAAGCTGGAAAATCCGGAGGTTTGGACCGCGTCCTTCCAGCAGGAAATGCGCGAGCTGATCCTCGATGCCACCGAGCTGGAGATCCGCTACGCCCACGACACCCTGCCGCGTGGCGTGCTGGGCCTCAATGCCGGCATGTTCGTCGAATACCTGCACTTCATCGCCAACCGCCGTTGTCAACAGATTGGTCTTACCGAGCTGTTTCCCGGCGCTGCCAACCCCTTCCCCTGGATGAGCGAAATGCTCGACCTGAAAAAGGAGAAGAATTTCTTTGAAACCCGCGTCATCGAATACCAGACCGGCGGGGCCTTGAGTTGGTAAGCGGGGCGATTATGCTCGCTGAAAGTCCCAGTCATCACCAGCGGCATTTTGGGTTTGGCCTGCTTCTTGGCCTCGATGCTCTCGGGCGCGTCGGCGCCCGTATGCTATTGTTTATCGCCATTTGGCGCCAAGAGATGCGGTTCCATCGTGTTCGAGCAAACCTTCAGGAACATCGACGACATCCTGCACAAGGACGCCGGCTGCACCAGTGAGCTGGACTACACCGAGCAGTCGTCCTGGCTGCTGTTCTTGAAGTACCTCGACGCGCTGGAGCACGACAAGGCCGCCGAGGCGGCGCTGGAAGGCAAGCCCTACGGCTTCATCCTGGATGACAACTACCGTTGGGAAGCCTGGGCCGCCCCCAAGACCCCCGACGGCAGGCTCGACCACAACGCCGCCATGACCGGCGACGACCTGCGCGACTTCGTCAACGCCAAGCTCTTCCCCTACCTGGCCGGCTTCAAGCAGCGCGCCAGCGGCCCCAACACCATCGAATACAAGATCGGCGAGGTGTTCGGCGAGATCAAGAACAAGATCCAGAGCGGCTACAACCTGCGCGACGTGATCGATCGGGTGGACGAGCTGCGCTTCGGCTCGCAGACCGAGAAGCACGAGCTCTCGCACCTGTACGAAGCCAAGATCAGGAACATGGGCAACGCCGGGCGCAACGGCGGCGAGTACTACACGCCGCGCCCGCTGATCCGCGCCATGATCAAGGTGCTGGACCCGAAGATCGGCGAGCGCATCTACGACGGCGCCTGCGGCTCGGCCGGCTTCCTGTGCGAGGCCTTCGACCATCTGCTGCCCAAGGCCGCCAAGGCCGATGACCTCAAGACGCTGCAGACGCGCACCTTCTACGGCAAGGAAAAGAAGAGCCTGGCCTACGTCATCGCGATCATGAACATGATCCTGCATGGCATCGAGGCGCCCAACGTCATCCACGCCAACACGCTGGCCGACAACATCAGCGACATCCAGGACCGCGACCGCTACGACGTGATCCTGGCCAACCCGCCCTTCGGCGGCAAGGAGCGCAAGGAGGTCCAGCAGAATTTCCCGATCAAGACCGGCGAGACGGCCTTCCTGTTCCTGCAGCACTTCATCAGGACGCTGCGGGCCCGCGGGCGCGCGGCCATCGTCATCAAGAACACCTTCCTCAGCAACACCGACAACGCCAGCACCAGCATCCGCAAGCTGCTGCTGGAAAGCTGCAACCTGCACACCGTGCTGGACCTGCCCGGCGGCACCTTTCAGGGCGCCGGCGTCAAGACCGTGGTGCTGTTCTTCGACAAGGGCGCGCCCACGCGCAAGGTCTGGTTCTACCAACTGAACCCCGGCCGCAACATGGGCAAGACCAACCCGCTCAACGACGACGACCTGGTCGATTTCGTTGAGCAGCAGAAGACCTTTGCCGATTCGGCGCAGAGCTGGTCGGTGGACGTGGCCAGTCTCAACACCACTACCTACGATCTGTCGGTCAAGAACCCGAACGGTGGCGACGAGGTCGCGCTGCGCACGCCGCAGGAGATCCTCGATGAGATTGCGGCGCTGGATGCCGAGAGCGCGGAAGTGCTGGCGACGATTCGAGAATTGGTGGCGTGATAGCCGGGTGGGAGTCTGCGCCTATCGGCGACATCTGCGATGTCGTCAACGGAGGAACACCCAAGACCGGCGTTCCCGAGTACTGGGGTGGGCCGCACCGCTGGATCACGCCTGCCGAAATGGGGAAGCGGTCTACCCCATACATCGACCAGACTGACCGCACGATCACCGATCAAGGCCTGCAAAACAGTTCGGCGAGGCCGTTGC
>JBARUT010000021.1:0-3700 GCA_049645885.1 Candidatus Macondimonas sp. | reverse complement strand
GCTGCGCGCCGCTGAAGCCCGTATTGCCGCCGCCGCGGCCTGCGGGGACGGGGGCGCCGAAGCGGACGCCCACACCGCCTATGCGGATGCCGATGGCTACACCGCCGCCGCCCGCGCCGAAACCCTGCTGCTGGGTTTGGGGTTCACCATCGCGCAAACCCGCAACAGCGTGGCGGCATTCTCCGGCGGCTGGCGCATGCGGCTGAATCTGGCCCAGGCCTTGATGTGCCCATCCGACTTGCTGCTGCTCGACGAGCCGACCAACCATCTCGATCTGGATGCCATCGTCTGGCTGGAGGACTGGCTGCGGCGCTATGCCGGCACCTTGATCGTGATTTCGCACGATCGCGAATTCCTGGATGCGATCTGCAACGTCATGCTGCACATCGACCAGATGAAGCTCACCCGCTACGGCGGCAATTACTCGACCTTTGAAATCCTGCGGGCGCAGCAGTTGGAACTACAACAGGCCGGGTTTGAGAAACAGCAACAGAAAATCGCGCACCTGCAAAGCTTCATCACACGCTTCAAGGCCAAGGCCAGCAAGGCCAAGCAGGCCCAAAGCCGCGTCAAGGCGTTGGAAAAAATGGAAAAACTGGCGCCGGTGCAGCTCGCCTCCGGCTTCAGCTTCGTTTTTCGCGAACCGGACGCGGCGCCCAATCCGATGCTGGTGATGGATGCCGTGGATTGCGGCTATCGGACGGCCGCGGGACCGCAGCCCATCGTGCGCGGGGTCACGCTGTCGATCAGCAACGGCCAGCGCATCGGCCTGCTCGGTGCCAACGGCCAGGGCAAATCCACCTTGATCAAGACGCTGGCCGGCACCCTCGAACCACTGTCCGGCAGCGTGCAGGCCGGCAAGGGACTGAAGATCGGCTACTTTGCCCAACACCAGCTCGAGACGCTGCGCCCCCTGGATTCGGCGTTGCAGCATCTGGCCCGCCAAGCGCCGGGTAGCCGCGAGCAGGAGCTGCGCAACTTCCTGGGCAGCTTCAACTTCCGAAGCGACATGGCCACCGCGCCGATCGCGCCGTTTTCCGGTGGCGAGAAAGCGCGGCTGGCCCTGGCGCTGATCGTCTGGCAAAAACCCAACCTGCTGCTGCTCGACGAGCCGACCAACCACCTCGATCTCGAAACCCGCGAAGCCTTGACCATGGCGCTCGCACAATTCGAGGGCACCCTGATCGTGGTCTCCCACGACCGCCACCTGCTGCGCGCAACCACCGATCAGTTTCTGCTGGTTGCCGGGGGCCAGTTGCAAGCCTTCGACGGCGATCTGGATGACTACCGCAACTGGCTTTTGAAGCAGGCGGCGGAAAAGCGCGCCGCCTCGACGGGCGCCACAACGCTTACAGGCAATGCCGCTCCTGCCGTCAACCGCAAGGAGCAGCGCAAGGCCGAAGCCGAGGAGCGCCAGCGCCGCGCGCAACAGCGCAAGCCGTTGCAGAAGGAGCTCGATAAGATCGAAATTCAGATGGCGCGGCTGTCGGCCGACAAGGCCCGGTTGGATGCATTGCTCAGCGACGCGGCCCTCTATGACGAGGCCAACAAGTCCGAGCTCACGCGGGTGTTACGCGAACAGGCCGAGGTGCAGACCGCACAGGCAAGCCTGGAAGCGCGCTGGCTGGAACTCCAGAGCGCGATCGAGGCACCTTGAGCCATCACGCCTTGATTCGCGCCTGTTGCTCCTCTCCCGACCAAATGCCCCGGATCACACTCAGCTTGCCGCCTTGAAGTCCCGGCCGCCACAGCTGAAGATTTACGGATTCAGCCGCCAGCACCACGGGCGGAATCACATCAGAAAAGCACGCGACAAACCCGGTTTCCACCGCCGTCGCTCGAGTCCGTCTTCAGTTCGGAACAGGCGTCCACCACTCGAGCAGGATTCAGTACTCAGCGCCCTCATCGGCATCTCCAACACGCCAACACACACGACCTGCCCCCCGCTCCAAACCCGCCCCCAACCTTTTTTCATCACCCCCATTGGGTAAGATGCTTGATTTGACAAGGGCAAAAGCCCCCAGCCCGACGATTGAGGAGAGCAATGGTGGAACGCGAAGTAATGGAGTTCGATGTCGTCATTGTTGGCGCGGGACCTGCGGGCTTGTCCTGCGCCTGCCGCATCCTCCAGATGGCCGAACAATCAGGCCAGCAGATCGAAGTCTGTGTGGTGGAAAAAGGCTCGGAACTGGGCGCCCACAGCCTGTCCGGCGCCATTTTGGAACCTACCGCGCTCAATGAGCTGTTCCCCGACTGGAAGGAGCGCGGCGCGCCCCTGAACGTCCCGGTCACCCACGATGAAGTGTATTTCCTCCTGAGCGAGCAGCGCTCGGTGCTGACCCCCAATGCCTTGTTGCCCAAACCCATGCACAACGAGGGCAACTACATCATCAGCCTGGGCCAATTGGTGCGCTGGTTGGGCGAGCAGGCCGAGGCCATGGGCGCCAACATCTTCGCCGGCTATGCCGCCGCCGAGATGCTCTATGACGACCAAGGGGCTGTCTGCGGCGTCGTCACCGGCGACATGGGCGTTTCCAAGAAGGGCGAGCCCAAGTCGAGCTTTACGCCAGGTGTCGAACTGCGTGCCAAGTACACCGTCTTCGCCGAGGGCTGCCGCGGCCACTTGGGCAAGCAACTGATGCAGCAGTTCGATCTGCGCCAGGATTGCGATGCCCAGCATTACGGCATCGGCCTCAAGGAAATCTGGGAAATCGACCCGTCCAAGCACAAGCCTGGCCTGGTGGTCCATACCGCCGGCTGGCCCATGGACAACCGCACGGAAGGCGGCGGCTTCCTTTACCACTGGGAAGACAACAAGGTCCTGTGCGGCTACATCATCGCGCTGGACTACAAGAACCCCTACCTGTATCCGTTCAAGGAATTCCAGCGCTGGAAGACCCACCCCGCCATCCGCCAGACCCTGGAAGGCGGCAAGCGCATCGCCTACGGCGCACGCGCGGTGAACAAGGGTGGGCTCAACTCGCTGCCCAAACTGAGCTTCCCCGGCGGCATGTTGGTGGGTTGCGACGCCGGCTTCCTCAATCCCGCCAAGATCAAGGGCAACCACACCGCCATGAAGACCGGCATGCTGGCCGGTGAAGCCATCGTGGAGGCCCTGGCGGCCGGCGACACCGGCGGCAAGGATCTCACCGCCTACGGCGACAAGGTAAAGAACTCCTGGGTCTGGGATGAGCTCTACAAGTCACGCAACTGGACCCCTGCCCTGCACAAGTTCGGGACGCTGGTCGGCGCGCCGTTCCAGTTCATCGACCAGAACATCGCCGGCGGCAAGCTGCCCTTCACGCTGCACGCCAACAGCCCAGACTATGCCGCCCTGAAAATGGCCAGTGAATCCAGGCCCATCGACTACCCGAAACCCGATGGCGTCATCAGCTTCGACCTGCTGTCATCGGTCTATCTGTCAGGCACCAACCACGAGGAAGATCAGCCGGTCCATCTGCAGCTCAAGGACCCCGAGATCCCCATCGCCCAGAACCTGCCGGTCTATGACGAACCGGCGCAGCGCTATTGCCCTGCCGGGGTTTACGAGGTGATCCAGGACGAGGGGGGGAATCCGCGCTTCCACATCAATGCGCAGAACTGTGTCCACTGCAAGACCTGCGACATCAAGGATCCAGCCCAAAACATCAACTGGGTCACCCCGGAAGGCGGCGGCGGTCCCAACTACATGATCATGTAA
>JBARUT010000020.1:0-41339 GCA_049645885.1 Candidatus Macondimonas sp. | reverse complement strand
CCGTTGGCGGCTGCCTTCCCGGATCACGAACTGATCAGCGCCCTGGCTTTTGTCTGCGTCTCGCGCACCGGTCCGGCCGAGATTCACCATCAGGCTTATGGCACGTTGACCCTGGGCCGCTATCCTGAAGGCATTTCTCCGGCCGCCGAGCGTCTGGCGGTGGCATTCCGGGAGGCGGGGATTGCGGTTGAGGTGACAGCGGATATCGTCACCGCGCGCTGGCGCAAGGCCGTCTGGAACGCTGCGTTCAATCCGGCCTCGGTGCTGGGAGGATGTGTTGATACCGCCCGGCTGATGGCCAATCCCCAGACGGTGCAGCTGATCCGGCGCGCCATGGCGGAGGTGTGCGACGTGGCGGCCGCGGCAGGCCATCCACTGCCGCCGCAGACGGTGGACGCCATGCTGGAGAGCACGGCCCGCATGCCGCCCTACCGCACCAGCATGACACTGGATGCCTTGCAGGGACGCCCGCTGGAACGCCAGGCCATTCTGGGCGCCATGATCGAGCAGGCCCAGGTGCTTGGGGTTGCCGTGCCGACGCTGGAAACCCTTGACGCGCTGTTGCATCTGCACGAGCCCGTTGCATCCGATTGGCCCCGGGCGCTGGAACTTGAACGAGGTTCGTTGTACCGTTAGCCGTCTCCGGCTGCCGCAGGGTCGTGGCAGCCCGCTCAATGCCCAAGGAAAGACGGCAAGTCCATTGCCGCAATCCGGTGCGAGGGAAATTGATGGGCCGCGGGATCCGTCCCGCTGGCGCCCGTGCAGACGCAGGCATGGAGCACATGGAGTCGGCAGGATCGTCCGCACAGGAGTAATACAAATGGCTGATGCAGTTATCGTTTCCACGGCCCGCACGGGCATTGGCAGGGCTTTCAAGGGTTCCTTGAACCTGACCCATGGCGCCGAAATGGGCGGTCATGTGATCAAGCACGCCGTGGAACGCGCCGGGATTGATCCGGCTGAAGTTGAAGAAATCATCATGGGCTGCGGCCTGCCCGAAGGCGCCACCGGCAACAATATCGCGCGCCTGGCGGGAATTCGCGGCGGCATTCCGGTCACCTCTTCCGGTGCCACCATTGCCCGCTTCTGTGGCTCGGGCCTGTCGGCTGTTGCCCACGCCGCCCAGCGCTGCATCGTCGACAAGGTCCCGGTTGCCATCGGCGGCGGGCTGGAGTCGATCAGCCTGGTGCAGAACAACATGAACATGAAGCACGCGATGGACAAGGGCTTGCTCAAGATGAAGCCCACCATCATGATGCCCATGATTCCCACTGCCGAAAACATCGCCAAGCGTTTCGGCGTCACCCGCGAGGAAGCAGACCAGTTGGCGCTGCTGAGCCAGCAGCGCACCGCCGCCGCTCAACAGGACGGCCGCTTGGGCGAGGAAATCGTGCCCATCACGGTGACCATGGAAGTCACCGACAAGGAAACCGGCAAGACCGAAAAGGTTGAAGTCACCCTGAGCCGCGACGAAGGCAACCGCGAAACCACGCTGGAAAAGCTGGCCTCCCTGAAGCCGGTCGCCGGCCCCACCGGCACCGTTACCGCCGGCAATGCCAGCCAGCTCTCCGACGGCGCCGCCGCCGTGGTGATCATGAACAGCGAATATGCCGAGAAGAAGGGCGTCAAGCCGCTGGGTATCTTCCGTGGCTTCGCCACCGCCGGCTGCGAACCCGACATCATGGGCATCGGCCCTATCTATGCCATTCCGCGCCTGCTGGAACGTAATGGTCTCAAGATGGACGACATCGGCTTGTGGGAACTGAACGAAGCCTTTGGCGTTCAGGCTGTGTATTGCATCAAGGAACTGGGTATTCCCATGGAATTGTGCAACGTCAATGGTGGTGCCATTGCCATCGGCCATCCTTATGGCATGTCCGGCGCCCGCATGGTCGGCGCGGCCCTGCTGGAAGGCAAGCGCCGCGGCGTCAAGCACGTCGTGGTGTCCATGTGCATCGCCCAGGGCATGGGCGCGGCCGGTCTGTTCGAAGTGGTGTAAGGATCGATTTGTGATCCTAAAGGCCCGGGGTGATCGCTGCCCCGGGCTTTTTTCTTGGGATCGGTTTTGGGCTTGGTGTTTTGAACGTGATACGATTTCGGACTTTGATTCAGGCTTGCTTGGGTATTCTTTCCGGTGTCTTTCCGGGTCCCGGTTCACCTGGGCAGGTCAACATGATTTCATGTCAATGGGTTTTGTTCTTTTAATGAATGACTTGGAGCTACTGTAGTCATGAAGATTCTGGTGGGTGTCAAGCGGGTCGTTGACTACAACGTCCGCGTTCAGGTCAAGCCGGACGGGTCCGGCGTTGCCTTGGACGGCGTCAAGATGAGCGTCAATCCCTTCGATGAAATTGCCGTCGAAGAAGCCCTGCGGTTGAGAGAAGCGGGCAAGGCCACGGAAGTGGTGGTGGTGTCCATTGGACCCGTGGCAGCACAGGAACAACTGCGCACCGCACTGGCCATGGGAGCCGATCGCGCGATCCTGGTGGAATCGGCTGAAGCTGTCCAATCGCTGACGGTTGCCCGCGTCTTCGCCAAGCTGGTGGAGAAGGAACAGGCGGGCCTGGTAATTCTGGGCAAGCAGGCCATCGATGACGATGCCGGCCAGACGCCCCAGATGCTGGCGGCCCTGCTGGGCTGCGCCCAGGCCTCTTATGCCTCCAAGGTCGAGGTCAACGACAACAGCATGCGTGTAACGCAGGAAGTCGACGCTGGCCTGCAGACCATCGAGGTGGATCTGCCGGCGGTGATCAGCGCGGATCTGCGTCTGAATGAACCCCGCTACGTCAAGCTTCCGGACATCATGAAGGCCAAGAAGAAGCCCATGGACACCGTGAGCCTGGCGGATCTTGGTGTGGAGCCGGCGGCCGCCCTGAAGGTGGTCAAGACAGAAGCACCCGCCGCGCGTGGAGGTGGCCGCAAGGTCGCCAGCGCTGAGGAATTGGTCAAGGAACTGAAGAACAAGGGGCTGCTGTAATGAGCAAGGTGCTGATTATCGGTGAGCAGACCGGCGGCGTGCTGGGACAGGCCGTGGGTCGCGTTGTGGCTTGTGCCAAAGAGCTGAATGCATCCGAGGTGGTGGTAGCGCTGTTTGGCGCCGGCGATCTGGCCAGTGCAGCGGATGCCGCTGCGGCGCTGGATGGCGTGACCCGCGTGGTGACTGTGGACAATCCGGCCAATGACCATCCGCTGGCGGCGCTGGTGGCACCCCAGGTCGTGGCGCTGGCCCAGCAGGGTGGCTACAGCCATATCCTGGGAAGCAACTCCAGTTTCGGCAAGGACACCCTTCCGCGCGTCGCTGCGCTGCTGGGCGTGCCTCAGGTGACCGACATCATGCTGGTGCTGGGCGAGCGTAGCTTCAAGCGCCCCACCTATGCGGGCAATGCGATCGTGACCGTTGAGGTTGCCGGCGACGGCGTGGTATGCGGCACGGTGCGCAGCGCGTCCTATCCTGCCGTGGGCAATGGTGACAAGGCCCCCGTGGAAGCGGCGAGCCTGGACGTCGCCCTGCCCAGCCATACACGCTATATTTCGCAGGAAACCACCAAGAGCGATCGCCCCGATCTGCAGAGCGCCCCCAAGGTCGTCTCCGGCGGCCGCGGTGTGGGGAGCGCGGAGAACTTCAAGATCATCTTCAGCTTCGCCGACAAGATCGGCGCGGCGGTGGGTGCCTCGCGCGCTGCCGTGGACGCAGGTTTCGTGCCCAACGAAATGCAGGTGGGACAAACCGGCAAGATCATCGCGCCGGGATTGTATGTCGCGGTCGGCATCTCCGGCGCCATCCAGCATCTGGCGGGCATCAAGGACGCCGGCACCATTGTGGCCATCAACAAGGACGAGGAGGCCCCGATTTTCGAGGTGGCCGATCTGGGTCTGGTGGGTGATCTGTTCCAGGTGTTGCCGGAACTGGAAAAACTGGTCTGAAGCCGATTTGCCTCGCTGGGCGCCGCTGTCATGCGGTTGCCCGGCGGGTTTGTTACTGGATCTGCTTATGGGGGGCATTGCCCCCCGTTTTTTTGACTGAGGGGGGCTTGCTCCCGGTTCGATCGGGCGCCTTGCCTTGAGGTCGATACCGCGGAATCCTCGCCCAAACCTTGCGGGGCGGTGGGGCGCAGTTTATGTTCATTGGCCGGCGGTTTCGAGCCGCGTCCACCCAACCGACAATCATAAGGAGTGTGCAGCATGTCGGCAGAACTGAATTGGCTGACCTGGACCGTCATCATGACGGCTTTTTTCTTTTTCCCCTACGTACTCAATCGCATCAAGGTGCGTGGCCTGTTCGGCGCCATGGGCAATCCCCGCAAGGATGACCTGCCGGAGTCCGACTGGGCGCAACGGGCCATGCGCGCGCACGCCAACGCCGTGGAAAATCTGGTGGTCTTCGCGCCCTTGGTGCTGATGGTGGAATTGGTCGGCGCCAATTCAGGGGTAACGGCTTTTGGGGCGGCACTCTATTTTTGGGCCCGGCTGATCCATTACACGGTTTACACCCTGGGCGTTCCCATCGTGCGCACGCTCAGCTTCTTTGCCGGGCTGTTCGGGCAAATCCTGCTTATGGTCGCCTTGCTCGGCGCCATGTGACCACGAAGATAGCCTCGTGAAAGCCCTGATCGCCGTCCGTCCCGGCGGCCCTGAGGTCCTCATTCTGGCGGCCGTCGATCAGCCGCAACCCGGGGCGGAGGAGGTGCGCGTCCGGGTGCGGGCGGCCGGGGTAAATCGGGCCGATCTGTTGCAACGCCGCGGACTTTATCCGCCGCCCTCCGGTTGGGATCCCCAACGCATTGGCTTGGAATACGCCGGTGAAGTGGAAGCGGTGGGTGCGCGCTGCAGCCTGCGGCGGGTGGGCGACCGGGTCATGGGGCTGGTGGCGGCAGGTGCCTGTGCCGAGTTCATCACCGTGCCGGAGCGGGAAACCTTGCCGATCCCGCCGCGGCTGACCGACACGGAGGCTGCGGCGATCCCCGAGGCTTTTCTGACCGCATTTCGAGCGCTCTGGGAAGAAGGCGGGCTGCAACCCGGTGAAGGCGTGGCGGTGCGCATCGCCACGTCCAGCGTCGGGATGGCAGCGGTCCAGCTCGCTCACGCGGCAGGCCACCCGGTGGTGGGTACCGGGCGCGACGCCGATCGCCTGGACGGCTTGCGGGAATTCGGATTGAACCATCCCCTGATCGAAGGCAGCGCCGACCTGGTGGCGCAGGCGCGCCGAGCCTTGGGAGGTGCCGCCGCCGTGGTGCTCGATCTGTGGGGCGGGGGACGATTGGCGGAGAACCTGGCCCTACTGGGCGAGGAGGGGCGTCTGGTGGTGGTGGGGCTGCTGGGTGGCGGCCGTGACACCGTCGACCTGACCGGACTGCTGATGCGCCGGCAAAGCATTCGCACCCTCACCATGCGCAGCCAACCCATCGAACGACGCATCGCTTTGGCGCGTCGTTTCGAGCAGCAGATCCTGCCGAATCTTGCGGCCGGGCGGTTGCGGTTGCCCATCGCTCAGGTCTATCCGATGACAGAAGCCGCCGAGGCCCATCGGCGCATGGAGGCGGGCGGGCATCTGGGCAAGCTGGTGCTGACCTGGCCTTAAGGAACCCCCCAGATTTATTCTTCTGCCATCGCCCCTGCGCCGAAATGCTTTTACGAAAATAGCGACTATTGTCCAACGACAAGACTTCGACCGATGCAATCGAGGTTTTCCGAGCTGGAATATGCCGCCAAGAACAAATCAGACGTAGCGCGACTGCGTCCTCGCCGAGATCGAGACGTTTATCGACGTTTATCCGAAGGGTGCGGGTCGAGGACGTCCGCAGATCGTGGCGGGGCCGATGCTGCGAATATATGTCACCCAGCCGTGCTTCAGACTCTTGAAAGCACGGATCGATGATGAACCATTCGACAGCCAGGCGATCCGCCGCCTTCCTTGTCACCAACTAGCGGCCCTCTACGCCACCAAGTTTCGCAGCTATCAAGGCACATCTGGCGGAAAAGGCTCTTGATAATGCGCGGTGGTAGGATCGTCAATGCCATCTGGATTGCCACGCCGCCCCCCCCCAAGAATCTCATCAATGCGCGCGATCTGCAGATGCGTCAGGCGAAGATAGGGGAACGCGTAATAGTTGTTAACCGCCGCTACGAGCGGCTATTTGGGCATGCGTTCGCCAGGCAGGCACGACAAATCGCTACTGACAACGGGAGTTCAACAGTCGGGTTGCGACGTCAAACACGGCGAGGTCTTCTTCTGTGCGCGCTGCGAGATGGGCACCCTCCAGCATGGCCAGGGTGGCGGGCGCCTCGTATACCGGATCAAGGATTGCCAATATGGACCCGTCCCTTTGGCCCAGTTCGAACGTCGCAGTGATCCATTGCAGGATCATTGCGCGGACGGCGCTGACTCTGGCGATGACCACTTCGGACAAGCTTTCACGGCAGGTTGAAAAGGCAACGCACAGACACACGGTATGGCCATCATCCAGTGCTGCGCGATACAGGGCAATCAAAGCCTTGAGGCGTGCACCGGCGGTGGCGTAAGTGGCCTCCATCACGGCCAGGCGATGCTGCAGGTTGGTCTGATATCGATCGATCAAGGCTTCGGAGAGCTTGGCCTTGGTCGGAAAATGATGGTGGATCGACGCTTTTCGAATGCCGATCGCTTCTGCCATATCCGCATAGCTAAAGCCGTCAAAACCCCGTGACCGGGCTGCGTGTTCAGCAAAATCCATCAGGGCGGTTCTGGTGTCTCGGTTCATTGTCATTTCACCTTAATCTACGTCTCGAGGCTTGCCAGTGCTAGCCCTGATGCTTCCAGTGCCCCCTCTAGATATCCTCCGAACTGCGGCGCCACCCCGGTCCCGGCAAGGATCAAACAGCCACGGCCTTGGCACGGCCTGCCATCCGGGTTGCGACTGCCTCCAGGGCTGTCAATGCGGCGATAGACAGCGTCGCCGTAAAGGACATTTTTGCTGCCATGCGCAGGGGCAGCGCCAGAACCACCCGCCGTGCCAGGATGCTCACGCCGCTCTCCTTGATCCCCGTTGCTGCCCGGGTGAGTGTGCGGATCGTTGTCGAAACACGCAGTTGTTGCGGCGGAACCTTTTTCTCAAGCGCAGCGATCAAGGCACCAATACCACCCTCCAGCCGCCAGGCCCCCTGCATTGAGGCATACCCCCGTCCACGATGAACACGGCCCTGCTCATTCTCGAAGATCACATCGCCCTGACAGAACTGATCGAACCGGGACAGCCCGCGGCGCTCGGTGAGGACTGCGATCCGGGGTTGTCCTGGTCAGAACCAGGTGGGACCCAGATCATAATGAGCCGCACCCTCGCGCCGGGTCAGGATGCGACCGCCCAAGCGTCACGCGCCTCAACCAGAAGGAAATCGCGGCGTTGTGCAGCAAGCTGTGCAGCCAGGGCCAGCCCGGACAGGCCAACACCGATGATCAGGGTATCGATCAGCATCGCTCAAGACACCTCGTCAGCGAAGGACAACCGTTTCGTCTTTGTCGGCCAGACAGACAGACGTCATGAGAGATACTCGTGGATTGGTAGTGGTGCTGCTGCAAACCCTGCCGGGGAATCTGCCGTCGCCATGACTAAGCAGCGGGTGCTTTGGCAAATGGCAAGTGTCCTGTCTTCATCCAGATTTTCGCGCCATCGCCCGTCGCCACCGCGGACAAGCTTTGGCCTTCGGGCAGGCGCAGCCAGGCATGCTTTTCCAACACCTCGCCGTCCACGATGAGCGCGCCGTCTATCACCAGCAGCTCTATCCCGCCGGACGCCTCAGAGGTCAGCATTGCACCCGCCTCAAGCTTGCTGTAGGTGACGGTCTCACGATGGTCCTCATGCAGCTTTGCGCTAGCAACGCCATCCACCGGGGCACCCAGTTCGGCTTCCATGTCCTTGCGAAACTGGGTGCGGTCCCCCATGTCGAACTGCCATAGTTTCACAAAGATCGTGCACCCCTCGTCAGAGCCTGGCGTATGGGACGTCGTTGGGGGGTTGCGCACATAGGTGCCGACAGGAAAATCACCGTGCTCGTCATGGAACATGCCATCGAGCACGATGAACTCCTCGCCCCCCGTATGGGTATGTGCCGAGAACTTGCTGCCCGGCGCATACCGCACGATGGTCGTGGCGCGGGCAACTTCGCCCCCGATCCGGTCCAGCATGCGCCGCTCCACCCCCTGCATGGGCGAAGGCCGCCATTCCAACTGGTTCGAATGCACGACAACCCGCCTGGAAAAATCTGCGTTGATCTCCATGAGACCCCCTCCTTTGACGCCCACAACCCGGAGATCGCGCATTACCCGGCAATCGAAGGACGGGCTGCAACCTTTGCACGCCAAGCATGCAGGTTGCGCAGAGACTCGGGGATTTCAACCTTGGCGAACTCCGCGAATGCCAGTCCAGCAAAAGCAGTGATGTCCGCGACAGAGAAGTTGTCACCGGCAAGAAATTCATTTTCCGACAGAACGCCATCCAGATAGGCCATGGTCGCTCTGGCGACTTCCTTCTGTTTGTTACCCCATTCGGCGCATTGCCAAGTCTCCAGATCGGGACCAAGGCCTGGGGTCGCGTGGTGGAAATAGGCGCCGACCGCGTTCATCAGACCGTTTTCTGCACGCAGATTCATCATCGCGATACGTGCGCGCTCCTTTGGGGTTGTGCCGGTCAGGGACGGCCCATCGAAAACACCATCGATATATTCCGTTATGGCGTTGCATTGAGAGATGAAGGTGCCGTCGTCAAGCTCGAGCATTGGCACGGTGGCATCCGGATTTTTCGCTTTGAACACAGCGGAGCGGTGCTCGCCGCCCATCACATCCACCGGGACGAATTCAACCTTGTCCATTGCACCTTTTTCTGCCAGAGCGATGCGAACGCGGAGTGGGTTCGGGAAGCCTTCAATATCGTATATTTTCATTGGTGAAAAACCCCTATCGCGTTGTTTGAGTGCACTATACCTATACTACCTACTAGTAGGTAGTATAGCAAGGAGCGAGCAATATCCGTTTTGGCGGAGCTCCACTACTTGGACCAGGAGCACGCCCACTAGCCCGAGCTACTGCGAAATGCCGCCCCGGCCGGCCTGAAATGTCATCGCACCGGAAAGCTCGCTACTGGGCGCCCCTCGCATTCCATCAGTCGGCCATTGATCATGATTCGTTCAGCGATTCCTTAGGCCGAGTTGCCCCTGACCAGATTCTTGTTGCGTTGGACTCTCAGAACCAGCTTCGAACGATGACGATCCATCAAAGCGGGCAATACAAGCGGCGTCGACTGCTTTCGGCGGGTCCTTGAGAAAAATTTGCGTACCAATAGATGAAATCGACACGGGCACTGCAAGGATGCCCTGCGTTCTTGGGCTATCATGGGCGCACGATTGGCGACTTGAAATCAGCGCATGAACCCTGACCCGATTGTCCGTCACGCCACCCACGCTGTGCGCGTCCGTAACCTGATGATAGGCGGCACGGCCCCTGTTGCCGTGCAGTCCATGACCAACACGGACACCGCTGATGAGGTCGGTACCGCCGTGCAGATCGCCGAACTGCATCGAGCGGGCTCGGAAATGGTTCGTATCACGGTCAACACCTTGGAAGCGGCGGCGGCCGTGCCCGGGATCCGCGAGCGGCTCGATCAGATGGGGCTCGATGTGCCCCTGGTGGGGGACTTTCACTTCAACGGCCACAAGCTGCTCAGCAGCATCCCTGAGTGTGCACAGGCCCTGGACAAGTACCGCATCAACCCGGGCAACGTGGGCAAGGGGCAGCGCCGCGACACCCAATTTGCCGAGATGATCGAGTTGGCCTGCCGCTATGACAAGCCCGTGCGCATCGGCGTGAACTGGGGCAGTCTGGACCAGGACCTGCTGGCGCGCATGATGGACACCAACGCCCAGCGCGCCGATCCCTGGGATCCGCGCCGGGTGATGGATGAGGCGCTGATCGCCTCGGCCCTGGACAGCGCCGCGCGGGCCGAGGAACTCGGGCTTGCGGCGGATCGCATCATCATTTCCTGCAAGCTCAGCGGTGTACAGGATCTGATCCGAGTCTATCGGGATCTAGCCCGGCGTTGTTCTTACGCCCTGCATCTGGGCCTCACCGAGGCCGGCATGGGCGTCAAGGGCATCGTCGCCTCAACCGCGGCCCTAGCCGTCCTGCTGCAGGAGGGCATTGGGGACACCATCCGCATCTCCCTCACGCCGCAGCCGGGCGAATCCCGTACCCGGGAAGTGGAAGTGGCCCAGGAAATCCTGCAAAGCCTTGGGCTGCGCGCTTTCGCCCCCAGCGTCGTCGCCTGCCCAGGCTGCGGACGCACCACCAGCACGGTGTTCCAGGAACTGGCCCAGGATATCCAGCGTTATCTGCGCGATCAGATGCCGATCTGGCGGGCACAATATCCCGGCGTGGAGAACATGACCGTGGCGGTCATGGGCTGCGTGGTGAACGGGCCCGGCGAAAGTCGCCATGCGAATGTGGGCATTTCCCTGCCCGGCACCGGGGAAATACCGGTGGCGCCCGTGTATGTGGATGGGGAAAAGACCGTCACCCTCAAGGGCGAAACCATCGCCGCGGATTTCTCGCGCATCGTGGCTGACTATGTGATCAAACGGTACGGCCGAACCAAGCTGTGATGGGCCGTTACAGGCCGCCATTGGCGTCGACGGATTGACCTGCCTTCAGCGTCGCCTAGCAAAGGATTTGGAGCAGAGCCGCCCAACGATGGACGATTCCCCTGAATCGAAAATGGCCCATCCGATGCTGATAGTTCGGTGGGTGCGCCCTCTATCAAAACGGCGCTGTCTATCGTTCGAAGTTGCTTATCAAAGTGTTAAAATTAATAGCTTTTGTTACTCGGATGCGCTTCTCAAACCTGCAGCATACCGCCCATGGAATTTCCCTCTTACCGACTTGAAGTAAGGGTAGGGGCGAAAGAAATAGAGTGGGCTTGACGAAGCCGGCCGATCTGATCATCGCCTGGGTCCGTCCATTGGTTGCGATTGACATTGGCCATCAATGGGTGCGGTACAGCTTTTTTTATTAGACAGGAACCTGAATGAGCATCAAATCCGACCGTTGGATCCGCCGCATGGCCACCGAACAGGGCATGATCGAGCCATTCGAAGCCGGGCAGGTCAAAGAGCGCTCGGGTGAAAAGGCGATTTCCTACGGCACCTCAAGCTATGGCTACGATGTGCGCTGCGCCGATGAATTCAAGATCTTCACCAACATCAACTCGGCGGTGGTGGACCCCAAGCAGTTCAGCGCCAGCAGCTTCGTCGATTTCAGGGGCGAGGTCTGCATCATTCCGCCCAACAGCTTTGCCCTGGCCCGCACCGTGGAGTATTTCCGCATCCCGCGCAGTGTGCTCACAATCTGTCTGGGCAAGAGCACCTATGCCCGCTGCGGCATTATCGTCAACGTCACCCCGCTGGAACCGGAATGGGAAGGTTTCGTGACGCTGGAGTTTTCCAATACCACCCCGCTGCCGGCAAAGATTTACGCCAATGAAGGCGTGGCGCAGATGCTGTTCTTCGAATCCGATGAGGTGTGCGAGACGTCGTACCGCGATCGGGGCGGCAAGTATCAGGGCCAGACCGGCGTCACTTTACCCAAGGCTTGAGCGCTGCGCTTAGCCCGTCGCCCATATTCAGCGATTCCAGCTCCAGCTTCAGATGCAGGCTGCCACGATCCTGTTCCACACGGATCGGCAGGTAGTTGGCTGTCGGGGCCAGCCAGAAAGTGATGGGCTTCTTGCGGTCCACCTGAATGATGCGCAGGGTGTCAAAACTGCCTGCCGGGGTACGCAATGTTTCAAGCTGTTGCTCTGCTTCCATGCGCAGGGGTTTGATCTTGTTTTTCTCCAGCATGCGCACCTGAATGGGATTGATCTGCTTGAATGCCGCGGCACGCACCAGGATCTGCAGGCTCAGCCGGTCGTAGGTGTAGGGTTCCAGAGGCAGGCTGAACGTGGTTCCGTTGACGGCGCCTGTGACCCGGCGGGCGGGCCAATCGAAATCGGCCGACTCGGTCTTGGTTTCACTCCCGGCCTGATGATGCATCTGATAATGCAGCGGCACAGGCTGGTCGCCGTCCAGGCGGAAACGGCTGATTTCTTCGATGCGATCATTGCGTAGGGCTGCCAGCCAACCTTTCGTCTCGGTGCGGGAACTCAGGGTCCATTCATCCTTGCCAGCTTCTTGGCGAAGCGTGAACGTGGCCTGTGCCAGGGTGAGTGGGCCCTGTTGCAGGCGATAAGTCGCTTCATAAGGCGTAAGAAGTGATTTGACCGTGGTCACGGGATCCGTCGCTGGGGCAGTCGGACTCCAGAGCAGGGCCAGCAGCGCACTCATCAGACTCGCGATCCGCGCCGGATTGAATCTCTGCGATTTCATCATGACGGGCAGGTCTCCGTTTCCTCAATCAGCAAGGGCTCGCGCAGGGGCGCGCCATCGAACCAGGGGCCGTGGTCCTGCCAGCGCAGACGTCCTTGGGCGATCCAGCCCAGCGCCTGGGGATAGATCCGGTGTTCCAGGGCCTGCACCCGGGCGCGCAAGGTTGCTTCGTTTTCTTCCGGGCACACGGCAAGGCGCCCTTGCAAAACCGCCGGCCCGCCATCCAACTCCGCCGTGACGTAGTGGATGCTGGCGCCGTGCCAGCGCTCGCCGGCGGCCAGCGCCCGTGCATGGGTGTGCAAGCCACGGTAGGACGGCAGCAGGGACGGATGCACATTGAGCAGATGCCCTTCTTGGCGGGCCACGAAATCGGCAGTGAGTACCCGCATGAAACCCGCCAGCGCAATCAAATCCGGCGCGAACTGACTGAGGGCAGTGTCAAGCGCAGCCTCAAAAGCGGGTCGATCCGGGAAGGCAGCATGGTCGACCGCAACCGCCGGGATGCCCGCCGCGGTTGCGCGCGCCAGCCCGGCCGCCTCCGGCCGATTGCTGATCACGCCGACGATTGCATAACCCTCCCGGCTACGGGCATCGAGCAAGGCCTGCAGGTTGCTGCCGGCTCCGGAGATCAGCACTGCGACACGCAGGATTCGACTCATGCCGGGATCAGGGTCACGGTGGGTCGGCTCTCCGGGGAGGCTTCAATGTGGCCGATCACCGCACTTTCCATGCCCCATTCGCTCAGCAGCGCCCGGGCGGCGTCCGCTGCGTCGTCGGGTAGGCAGACACACATACCGATGCCGCAGTTAAAGGTGCGCCACATCTCGGCTTCGGGCACGGCGCCCTGGGCCTGGAGCCAGTCGAAGATCGCCGGCCGGGTCCAGCTGCCCGGGTCAATCACGGCGCGCGTGCCGGGCGGCAGCACCCGGGGCAGGTTTTCCACCAGCCCGCCGCCTGTGATGTGGGCCATGGCATGCACCGGTTGGGCCGCGAGCAGCGCCAGCAAGGGCCGCACATAAAGGCGAGTGGGTTCGAGCAGCGCCGCGCCCAGGGTGGTGGCCTCGAAGGGTTGATCGAGGACAGCGGCGCTCTGGGCAAGGATGCGCCGGATCAGGGAATAACCGTTGGAGTGCGGCCCCGAGGAAAACAGACCCAGGATCGCATCGCCGGGCGCCACGGCGCGGCCATCCAGGATCTTCGCGCGCTCCACGACGCCAACGGAAAACCCGGCCAGATCGAAGTCGGCTTCGGCATAAAGCCCGGGCATCTCGGCCGTCTCGCCGCCCACCAGGGCGCAGCCGGCTTCGGCGCAGCCCGTGGCAATGCCTTCGATCACGGTGGCGGCGCGTTCCACGTCGAGCCGGCCCGTGGCGTAATAATCCAAAAACAGCAGCGGTTCGGCCCCTTGCACGATCAGGTCATTGACACACATGGCGACCAGATCGATGCCGATGGTGTCGAGCCTGTCCAGATCGAGGGCCAGTTTGAGCTTGGTGCCCACCCCGTCGGTGGTCGAGACCAGAACCGGCTCCCGGTAGCGATCCACGGGCAGCGCGAACAGCGCGCCGAACCCCCCCAATCCGCCCAGCACCTCGGGGCGGGTGGTGCGCTGGGCGGCAGGCTTGATGCGGTCTACCAGACGGTTGCCGGCATCGATGTCCACACCAGCGTCGCGATAGGTCAGGGGCGTTTTGCCGCTCATGGGATTCCTTGCAGGGGCGATTGACAGGGTTGGGGGCGGATGATGGTGTATCTTACCCCAGCCCGGGTGGCAGCTAAAAAAGGTGATCGAATGCCAGTGACGGAATGGACGCGGCGCGGCCTGCAGTGGGGAGGTGTGCTGCTGTTGTGGCTGGCTGCCTCGGCGCACGCACAGATTCCGGTGCCGGACCCTTTTGTGGCGCGCCTGGTGGTTTCGGAAGACGCACCCGAGGATCGTGCTGCCCTGTTCGCCCGGGGGCTTGATCAGGTGGTACGGCGCTTGGCCGGGCCAGATGTGCGCTTGACGAATGTGCAGGCCGAGGCGATGGTCAGCCGCTACGGCTATCAGCGCGATCCCCAGGGGCAGTTGTTGTTCGAGGTGAGTTTTTCTGAGGGGCCCGTCGAGACCGCACTGGCCCAGCAGGGTATCGCGCTGTGGAAGGGGCCGCGTCCTGTGACCCTGCTTTGGTTGACGGACGGCCCCGGCGCATCGGTGGCCACGGAAGCTGTGCCGGATCCGGCATTGGCGGAGCTGAGCCGTCAAGCGAGCATGCTGGGATTGCCATTGCGCGTACCGCCTGCCGGTTTTCGTTCCGCACCGGGAGAGGATCCGGCCCAGCTGGCGGCAGGCCCGCTGGGCGCTGGCGTGGAAGCGGTGCTGGCGGTTGAAGCCACGAGTTTGCCGGATGGCCGCTGGAGCGCGGTTTTTCGGAGCTTCATGGAGGGCCGGCTGGTTTCCGCCTGGACTGTGGCCCCAGCGACCTTGGACGCAATGGTCGGCGAGGGGCTGCAACGCCATGAGGTGCTGTTGCGCGGCCGTTTTGCTCAAGCCTCGACTGCGCCGCAGGCATCCCATCCGGTGCGCATTGTGGTGGGTGGCATTGCGCGCTATGCGGATTATGCGCGGGTGGCGGCCGAACTCCAGTCCCAACGGGCGCTGAACGCGTTGTTTCTGGAAGAGGCGGGGCCGACCGGGTTTGTCTGGCGGGCGAACACCACATTGCCCTCTGAATCCCTGCGTGGCGTGCTGGAAGTGAACGGGCGGATGCGCAGTCGTCCTGCGGCGGGTCTACCTGACTCCGATCGGCTGGAACTGGAATGGGTGGCCGCCCCATGAGCGGCGCCGGAAAGCCTGTCGTTCATCCGGCCGGTGGACAACTGCCTTTGCCGGTCCAGTTGACCGATGAGGCTGTATTTGAAAATTTCCATGTGCCCGAAGGCGGTGAGGACAACGGCAACAGGATTGCGCTGGCGGCGGTGCAGGCGCTCGCCCGACCCGGCGCCCGCGGCGTCCTGTTCCTGGCCGGATCCTCCGGCAGCGGCAAGAGCCATTTGCTGAAGGCGCTATGCCGTGAAGCCCAGGGGCACCGGCCGGTGCGCTACCTGCCGCTCGATCAACACGCCAACTGGCAACCGGCGCTGATGGAGGGATGGGCGCCACCCGGCGCCGTGGTGGCGCTCGATGCCATCGACCAGATTGCCGGGCAGCGTGCGTGGGAGCGAGTGATCCTGGCGCTTTACCATGAGATTCAGGACAGTGGCGGTGTATTCGTAGCTGCCGCCGCTCAGTCCCCCGCAGGCTGTCCATGGGCGTTGGCGGATCTTGCTTCTCGCTTGGGTTGGGGAGGGGTGTATGCGCTCTCACTCCTGGATGATGCGGGCAAGTTGGCGGCGCTGCAGATGCGCGCCCGGCGCCGTGGATTCACACTGACCGACGCGGTCGCTCGCTACCTTTTGGCCCGGGAGACCCGTCATCCCGCTCATCTGTTTGCGGTTCTGGACAACCTGGACCGGGAAATGCTGGCCGCCCAGCGTCGTTTGACCATCCCCTTGCTGCGCGCCCTGATGGCGGCCCGAGAGGTGGAGCATGGCGAAGCGCCCTTGAACTCTGCTGATGGGGGGGCGGGAGCGGTCATCAAGCCCTGAGTCCGCCCAAATTGGGGCTCACTTGTCCCATGCAGGAACTTGGTTCAGGGCCGTCGCCGATAGGCTTTCAGCGCCTTGGGAAACAGGATGCAGCCCGTGAAGACTCCCAAGGCCAGCACGGTGGCCGGCAGGCTGGCGTGGCGCTCAGCAGGATTGGCGATCAAATCCATGAGTGAGCCGCCGAAATAGAACAATGAGGCCAGGCTAAGCCAAGCGAAAGTATAGGGCCGGCCCGCCAGCAAGCCGGGCACCGCCAGCAGCAACGGCGTTTCCACCGCGGCCAGCCAGAGCCAGGCAGTATGGGGTGGCATCCAGGCCGACAAGCCCAATACCCAGTAGGCCAGCGTCGCCATCAGGCCACCCAGACAAATCAAGGTCAGGCGTTGCAGGGTATGGGGATGGATCATGAAGGATCTACTCCGCGCAATCGCAGGGCGATTTGGGCCACGCGTCGGCCCAAGGCTTGGCATAGTTGTTTTTCCGGCTCACTCAGCGGGCGCTCGCCTGTGCCGCCGGCCCAATGGCTGGGGCCATAGGGGGTGCCGCCGCTATGGGTTTCGCTCAGCGCCGCTTCGGTGTAAGGCAGCCCCACCAGCACCATGCCCTGATGCAACAGCGGCAGCATCATGGAGAGCAGGGTGCTTTCCTGGCCGCCGTGGAGGCTGGCGGTGGACGTGAATACGGCGGCCGGCTTACCGGCCATGGCGCCACTGAGCCACAGGCTGCCGGTGCTGTCCAGGAAATGCTTCAGAGGCGCCGCCATGTTGCCGAAGCGCGTGGGACTGCCCAGGATCAGGCCATCACATTCGCGCAGATCCCGTTCCTGGGCGTAGGGCGCGCCGTGGTCCGGAACGGCCGAGGCCGTGGCCTCGCAGGTGGCCGAGACCGGGGGCACGGTTCGCACCCGGGCGCTGGCGCCGGGGACTTCTCCCACGCCCCGGGCGATGAGTTGAGCCATCTGGGCCGTGGCACCCTGGCGACTGTAATAAACCACCAGGATTTCAGCCATGATCCAGCAGCTCCAGCACCCGTTCCGGGGGACGGCCGATCACAGCACGGGTGTCGTCCCGCACGGCGATGGGCCGTTCCAACAGGCGGGGATGTTGATGCAGGGCGGCCAGAATCGCCGCGTCCGTAAGATCCGGCTGCGCCAGATTCAGTGTCTGGTATTCCGTTTCCCCGGTTCGCAGCAAGGCCCGCGGCGATACGGCCAGCAGGCAGACCAAGTGGGACAACGCGTCCAGTGTAGGCGGGTTGTTCAGATAGTCGATGAGGATCGGCTCGACCCCGGCATCCCGCAACAGGGCAAGTGCCGCGCGTGACTTGCTGCAGCGCGGGTTGTGATAAAGGCTGATCTGCATGGCACCGGCTTCTTTCCTGGCGAGCGGCCGGACATTGTAATGCCTTGTGGGGCTCCAGGGCGGCGTGCGTGAACAATGGTCTTGCGGCCTGGAGGGGATGTGGCGCCTATAGATCGTTAACCACAGCTATGTAGTGACAAGAAGAAGGGTGTACGCCCTGGAAATTTCAGGATCCGTCTTGTCATCTATCCATGATCGGGCTCTTCAAGCGTATTGAGCGTGTTTCATTTGACCAAGACGGGGCAGGGACACCTGAAACGTAGGGCAAAAGTCATGATTTTTCCTAATCTCAAATCGTTGTGGTCAAGGGACGACCCAGCGTCGATCCAGTACGCTCAAGACCCGGTCGGGATAGGTGTTGCGTCCCAGGCTGCCATTGTAGCGGGCCAGCGCCCGGTTCAGATTCCCCCTTTCCTTGTCGAGGTAGAACTTGAGGATGGTGCAGCCCATGCGCAAATTGGTGGGCATGTGAAACAGATTGTCGGAAGGGCGGGCGATCTCGTGCAGCCAGAACGGCATCACCTGCATCAATCCCAGCGCCCCGGCACTGGAGATGGCATAGCGATCGAAATTGCTTTCCACCTCGATCACCGCCAGCACCAGTTCCGGGGCTAATCGCGCCCGCGTCGCCTCGCGGTGGACGTAGCGCAACAGGGTGATGCGCTGCACCGGATCGGGGATCTTGCGGGCAAGCCGGTTGGACATGTCGGTCAGCCACACTTCGGCCTCATAGCGGTCCTCGAAGCTTTCGCTGATTTCGACGGCCGTCATCAGGACCGCCCGCAATTCCGGGTCCGGCGCCTCACTCTGGGCGCTGGCTGTGGCCATCCCAGCCAGCAGCATCAGGAGAAGCGGTAGAAATCGCAGGAATCGGGGCAGCCGCAGGTTCATCTATCTCTCCGGTGGATTCAGGGCGCTTTGCAGCAGGGGCAGGATGTCTGCGCGGTCCACCAGGCGAGCGTTCTCTTCATGGCGGGCCTGGTACTCGAACTGACCGCCGCTGAGGGTGCGTTCGCTGATGACGATGCGGTGGGGAATACCGATCAATTCCAGGTCCGCGAACATCACGCCGGGCCGCAGGTTGCGGTCATCCAGCAGCACGGTCACGCCCACGGATTGCAACTCGGCGTACAGGGCGTCCGTGGCCTCCCGCACGGCGGCGGATTTGGTGTATTGCAGCGGTGCCAGGGCCACCTGGAACGGGGCCAGGGCGAGTGGCCAGCGGATGCCGCGCTCGTCGTGGTTCTGTTCGATGGCGGCGGCCACCACCCGGGACACGCCAATGCCATAGCAACCCATGGTGACGGTCCGGTTTTGCCCGGCCTCGTCCAGCACCTGGGCATTCAGCGCCGCGCTGTACTTGGTGCCGAGCTGGAAGATGTGGCCCACTTCGATGCCGCGGGCAATCTCCAGCGTGCCTTCGCCGTCCGGGCTGCGATCGCCGGGAACGACGTTGCGCAGGTCGACCCCAACCGGTTCGGGCAAATCCCGCCCCCAGTTCACGCCCGCCCAAACCGGACCATCTGAATGGCCCGGCCAGACAAAATCGGCCAGCGCGGCGGCAGCGTGATCGGCGATCAGTGCCATGTCCTCCCCCGGCAGCCCTGCTGTCGGATTGCCCTGGCCCAGGCGCGCCCAGTCCTCGGGCGTGACGCGCCGCAGCGGTACGCTCAATTGGGGCAATTTTTCCGCCTTGATCTCGTTCAAACTGTGCTCCTCGCGCAACACCAAGCCGACCGGCTTTTCATTGCGTCCCATCATCCAATGCACCGTGACCCGCGGGCCGTTGGCCGTCCCGGGCGCGACCTCTGCCATGGGGCGTGTAGGCGCGGCCCGCGGATCGGCAGGCGGCAGGGCCACGGCCAACTCCACGTTGGCGGCATAGTTGCCCTGAGTGGAGAAGGCGATGGCGTCTTCCCCGGAGTCCGCCAGCACATGGAACTCATGGGAGAAACTGCCGCCGATGCTTCCTGAATCGGCATGGACCGCCCGAAAGTTGAGCCCCAGACGCGTGAAGATGCGGGTGTAGGTCGCATGCATGGCCTGGTAGGTACGGTCCAGGCAGTCTTTGTCGAGGTGGAAGGAATAAGCGTCCTTCATGAGGAATTCGCGCGCGCGCATGACACCGAAGCGGGGGCGGATCTCGTCCCGAAACTTGGTCTGGATCTGGTAGAAATTCACCGGCAGTTGGCGATGGCTGCGGATTTCGCGCCGGAACAGGTCGGTGATGACCTCCTCATGGGTCGGCCCCAGGCAAAACGGGCGTTCGTGGCGATCGGAGAAGCGCAGCAGCTCGGGCCCGTATTGTTCCCAGCGGCCGGATTCCTGCCACAGTTCGGCGGGCTGCACCACGGGCATCAACAGTTCCAGGGCGCCGCTGCGATCCATTTCCTCCCGCACGACCTGCTCCACCCGCCGCAACACACGTAATCCCAACGGCAGCCAGGTGTAAAGGCCGGAGGCGAGCTGGCGGATCATGCCGGCGCGCAGCATGAGCTGGTGGCTGATGGTTTCGGCGCCAGCGGGGATTTCGCGGGTGGTGGAGAGGTGAAATTCGGATGCGCGCATGATGGGCCTCTTTGCGGGTGGTGTTTGCGGAGGTGGGGCGACTTGGCCCAAACGGAGCATTTCACTTGATTTCCCGTGGGGGGACAAGTATTTTTGAACGTTCCCCTCGGCGGGGAGATGGAAGGCAGATGGCGCCTGCACGGCGTCTTTTTTCGTTTGCGGGGCGCTTCGGCCAGCCCCCAAGTAGTGGATGGTCCAGTGGGACCAGGAGCGAGCGAGCGTGGAATTGTCCGGTTCGGAAATCGTCGTCGAATGCCTCAAGCGAGAGGCCGTGGAGTATGTCTTCGGATACCCCGGCGGGGCGGTGTTGCCGCTCTATGACGCGCTGAATCTGCAGGATACGGTCAAACACATCCTGGTACGCCACGAGCAGGGCGCCACCCACGCGGCGGACGGCTACGCGCGCGCCACCGGGCGACCCGGCGTGGTGCTGGTCACCTCGGGACCTGGCGCGACCAACGCCGTCACCGGCATCGCCACGGCCTACATGGACTCCATACCCATGGTGATCCTCACCGGTCAGGTGCCGACCAGTGTCATCGGTTCCGATGCCTTCCAGGAAGTCGACGCCGTCGGCATCACCCGTCCCTGCGTCAAGCACAATTTCCTGGTCAAGGCGGTGGAAGACCTGTCGGTCACGATCAAGAAGGCCTTCTACATCGCGACCAGTGGCCGCCCGGGACCGGTGGTGGTGGACATCCCCAAGGATGTGCTGATTGCGCGCACCGAATTTCACTATCCGGAGCGGATCGAGATGCGTTCCTACCGTCCGGTGGACAAGGGCCATCCCGGGCAGATTCGCAAGGCAATGGATCTGATCCTGTCCGCCAAGCGGCCGATGATCTACTCCGGCGGCGGCGTGGTGCTCGATGGTGCGGCGGAGGTGTTCACGCGGGTGTGCCGGATGCTGGGCTACCCGGTCACCAACACCCTCATGGGGCTGGGCGGTTATCCCGCCACCGACCGGCAGTTCGTCGGCATGCTGGGCATGCATGGCACTTTCGAGGCCAACATGGGGATGCATCACTGTGATGTACTGATCGCCATCGGTGCGCGCTTCGATGATCGGGTAACGGGCAATATCGAGAAATTCTGTCCCTACGCCAAGATCGTCCATGTCGACATCGATCCGGCCTCCATTTCCAAGACGGTGCGCGTGGATATTCCCATCGTGGGCTCGGTGCGCAATGTCATGGGCCAGATGGTGGGTCTGCTGGAAGAGGCGCGTGCCTCAGGTCGCGGCCCCGATGCCCAGGCGCTGGGCGAATGGTGGCAGCAAATCGAGGAGTGGCGCGGCACCAACTGTCTGACCTACAAGCACGACAAGGAACTGATCAAGCCGCAATACGTCATCGAACAACTGTACGAGGCGACGGGCGGCGACGCCTATGTCACCTCCGATGTGGGTCAGCATCAGATGTGGGCTGCCCAGTACTACAAATTCGACAAGCCCAACCGCTGGATCAACTCCGGCGGTCTCGGCACCATGGGATTCGGACTGCCGGCCGCCATTGGCGTCCAGTTGGCGTTTCCCAGGGAAACCGTGGTCTGCGTCACCGGTGAGGCCAGCTACATGATGTGCATCCAGGAACTGTCCACGGCCCTGCAATACGGGTTGCCGCTCAAGATCGTGCTGCTCAACAATCGCTACATGGGTATGGTGCGCCAGTGGCAGGAGTTCTTCTATCAGAAGCGCTATGCCATGTCCTACATGGAGGCGCTACCCGACTTCGTGCGGATGGCGGAGGCTTTCGGCCATGTCGGCAAGCGCATCGAACGGCCGCAGGACGTGCGCGGCGCCCTGGATGAGGCGCTGGCACTGAAGGATCGCCTGGTGCTGCTGGACTTTGTCACCGACCAGACCGAGAACGTCTACCCCATGATTCCGGCCGGCGCCGGCCAGAACGAAATGATCCTGGTGTAAGCATGCGACACATCGTTTCCATCCTGCTCGAAAACGAATCCGGGGCCTTGTCGCGTGTGGCGGGCCTGTTTTCCGCCCGGGCGTACAACATTCACTCCCTCACCGTGGCGCCAACCGAGGATGCCTCGCTGTCGCGCATGACCATCGTGACCTCGGGCAGCGACGAGGTGATCGAGCAGATCCTCAAGCAGCTCAACAAGCTGGTCGACGTGGTCAAGGTCGTGTTGCTCACCGATGGTGAGCACATCGAGCGCGAGTTGATGCTGGTCAAGACGGCCGCCAGAGGCGCGCTGCGCGAGGAAGTCACGCGGCTGTGCGCGATCTTCCGCGGGCGCATCCTGGATGTCACCGAAAACATCTATACCGTCGAAGTGACAGGTAGCGGCAGCAAGCTCGATGCCTTTCTGCGCGCGCTGGGAGCCGACAATATCCTCGAAGTCGTGCGCACCGGCGTGTCCGGCGTGGCCCGCGGCGATACCGCGCTGCGTCCCTGAAGCGCCGCTACGAACAACAAGTCGTTTCATCTTTTTCGCCTTCTCAAACAATCCAAGACAGGTTTACCCATGATCAACGTGTATTACGACAAAGACGCCGATCTGTCCCTGATCAAGGCCCGCAAGGTCGCCATTCTCGGTTATGGCTCGCAGGGCCACGCCCACGCCAACAACCTCAAGGATTCGGGCGTCAATGTCGTTGTGGGCTTGCGGCCCGGATCGGCTTCCGAGGCCAAGGCGCGCCAGGCCGGCTTGGCGGTGGCAGACCTGGGAGACGCCGTGGCGCAGGCGGACGTGGTCATGGTGCTGGCGCCGGATGAACACCAGGCGGCGCTGTATCGCGACGTGATTGCCCCCAACATCCAGCAAGGCGCGGCCCTGGCCTTCGCCCACGGCTTCAACATCCACTTCCAGCAGATCCTGCCGCGCGCGGATCTCGATGTGATCATGATTGCTCCCAAGGGACCCGGCCATCTGGTGCGTTCCACCTACACCCAGGGCGGCGGCGTGCCCAGCCTGATTGCGGTCCACCAAGATGCCAGCGGTCAGGCCAAGCAGATCGCCTTGGCCTATGCCAGCGCCAACGGCGGCGGCCGTGCCGGCATCATCGAGACCAACTTCCGCGAGGAAACCGAAACGGATCTGTTCGGCGAGCAGGCAGTGTTGTGCGGCGGTGCCACGGCGCTGGTGGAGGCTGGCTTCGAGACGCTGGTGGAAGCCGGTTACGCCCCGGAGATGGCCTACTTCGAGTGTCTGCACGAACTCAAGCTGATCGTCGACCTGATGTACGAAGGTGGTATTGCCAATATGCGCTATTCCATCTCCAACACCGCCGAGTACGGTGACATCACCCGTGGTCCGCGCGTGATCAATGAAGAGTCGCGCCAAGCCATGCGCGAAATCCTGGCCGAGATCCAGCGCGGCGAATTCGCCCGCGAGTTCATCCTGGAAAACCAGGCCGGTTCGGCGGTCCTCAAGGCTTCGCGGCGCCTGGCCGAAGAACATCCCATCGAACAGGTGGGCGCGCGCCTGCGCGGCATGATGCCCTGGATTGCCAAGAACAAGCTGGTCGATAAGAGCCGGAACTGATCGGCGACGGCTATAGTCGCGGGTCCCTCCGGATGATCGGTGGGACCTGCATGGGCCGGTCGGTCCTGGCCTTACGTCCGCAGCGTGCCCCAAGGCCAGCGTATCCCGGGAAACCGGGCCAAGATCATGATGTTGGCGAGCGCACTGCAAGCAACATCTCAGATATTCCAAAACAGGAGTCACGCCCATGGATCCCGATTTGGATGAGCCCACCCTGCCTTCGCCGCCACACCGCCCGCGCCGCCGTGGCGTCTATCTTCTGCCCAACCTGCTCACGACCGGCACGCTGTTTGGCGGCTTCTACGGCATCGTGGCGGCGATCGATGGCTTGTTCCTGCAGGCTGCAGTGGCTGTTTTTCTGGCCGGTCTATTGGACGGGCTGGATGGCCGGGTCGCGCGCCTGACTCATACCCAAAGCGCGTTCGGGCGTGAGTACGACAGCTTGGCAGACATGGTCAGCTTCGGGCTGGCACCTGCCTTGATCGTTTATCTCTGGGGACTGCGGGAGCTGGCGCATTTCGGATGGCATTGGGGACAGGTGGGCTGGCTGGCAGCCTTTATCTATGCCGTCGGGGCGGCCCTGCGACTGGCCCGTTTCAATACGCAATCCTCCGAGATCAGCCGGCGTTATTTCGTGGGGCTGCCCAGTCCGGCAGCAGCTGCCGTGGTCACGGGACTGGTATGGGTGTGCGCCGACACCGGGATCAGCGGGGTGTCGATGAGTATTCCAGCGGCGCTGATAACTGCCACTGGCGGCGCGCTCATGGTCAGCAGCATCCGCTACTACAGCTTCAAGGACATCAAGCTGGCCGAACGCGTGCCGTTTCGCTATTTGTTGATGATGGTTGGCGTGCTGGTCCTGATTGCCTTCAATCCGCCGCTGGTCTTGTTTCTGTGTTTTTTTGGCTACATGCTGACCGGGATGGTCCAAGCGGTATTGCGGCGCCGGCACCGCAAGAGCCATTCGGTAACCAGCGAATGATCGGCATCGTCCGGAGTAAAGCCGCAGCGGCATGGGAGCAGCAAGAGGATCCGCGATGCAACGCCTGATGATATTTGACACCACCCTGCGCGATGGCGAGCAGAGCCCCGGCGCCTCCATGACGCGGGAAGAAAAGCTGCGCATCGCCACTGCGCTGGAGCGCTTGCGGGTGGACGTGATCGAGGCTGGCTTCCCCATCGCCAGCCCGGATGATTTCGCTGCGGTGCGTGCGGTGGCCGAAACGGTGCGGGAGAGCATCGTTTGCGGCTTGGCGCGCGCCAAGGCCGAGGACATCGATCGTGCTGCAGAGGCCTTGCAGCCAGCGTCCCGCGGCCGCATCCATACCTTCATCGCCACATCCCCCATCCACATGGAACGCAAGCTCGGCCTGCGCCCGGAACAGGTGCTGGAGCAGGCGGTGTGGGCGGTACGGCGGGCTCGGCAATATACCGACGATGTTGAATTCTCCCCGGAGGATGCCGGACGCTCCGATCCGGAATTCCTCTGTCGCATCATCGAGGCGGTGATCGAGGCGGGTGCCACCACGGTCAATATCCCCGATACCGTCGGCTATAGCGTGCCCGAACAGTTCGGCGCCCTGATTCGTCGTCTGATCGAAGAGGTGCCCAACAGCGACCGTGCGGTATTTTCCGTGCATTGTCACAACGACTTGGGTCTCGCAGTGGCCAATTCGCTGGCGGCGGTCAGCCAGGGCGCGCGCCAAGTGGAATGCACCCTCAACGGGCTGGGCGAGCGGGCGGGCAACGCGGCGCTGGAGGAGATCGTCATGGCGATCCGCACCCGGCGCGACTTTTATGAATTGAATCTGGGGATCGATACCACGCATATCGTGCCGTGTTCGCGCCTGGTGTCGACCATCACGGGTTTTCCCGTGCAGCCCAACAAGGCCATCGTCGGCGCCAATGCCTTTGCCCATGAATCAGGCATCCACCAAGACGGTGTGCTCAAGAGCCGGGAAACCTACGAAATCATGCGCGCTCAGGATGTGGGCTGGGACACCAACCGCCTCGTGCTGGGCAAGCATTCCGGCCGCAACGCCTTTCGCACCCGTTTGCACGAACTGGGCGTGACGCTTGAAAGCGAGACTGAACTCAATGAGGCTTTCCAGCGCTTCAAGGCGCTAGCGGACAAGAAACACGAAATCTTCGACGATGACCTGTTGGCGCTGGTAACCGATGTGGAGTGGAGCAGCGCCAACGAACACTTGCATCTGGTGGCGCTGCGGGTCAGTTCTGAGACCGGTGAGATTCCTCGCGCGGAGATCACCTTGCGCGTCAATGGCGAGGAACGAAGACTTGAAGCCAGTGGTGCGGGTCCCGTGGACGCGGTGTTCAAGGCCATCGCCCAGTGCTGCGCGGCGGACGCGGAATTACTGCTGTATTCCGTGAATGCGATCACCTCCGGCACCGACGCCCAGGGCGATGTCACGGTTCGGCTCGCGGCCCAGGGGCGCATCGTCAATGGGCAGGGAGCCGACGTGGACATCATCCTCGCTTCGGCCAAGGCCTATCTCAACGCGTTGAACAAGCTCATGGATCCGGCAGCGCGAGCCCACCCCCAGTACGGCGAGATTTGAAGCGGACGGAGGCTTGTCCTGTGGATGCCCGGCAGCATCGGGCCGCGCTGGCGGCTCTGGAGATCATTGAATGGGTTCCCGCGGCCGGCATCCCTGAGCCCGCGTTGCCGCTGATCGAGAAGGCACCTCCAGTCCACGACCGGCGGCCTGCTCGGCAGACGCTGGATCAGCGCGAGTCATCCACTGAAGAACTCGGTTGGGAGGCGCTGCGCGCGCGGGTGACGGCATGCACCGCTTGTGAGTTGTGCCGCAGCCGCACCCAGACGGTATTTGGCGTGGGCGATCCCCGCGCCCGCTTGGTGATCGTGGGGGAAGCGCCGGGCGCTGAAGAAGATCGGCAAGGCGAACCCTTCGTCGGGCCAGCCGGGCGGTTGCTCGATGAGATGCTGCGCGCCATTGGTCTGGGCCGGGAGCAGGTCTATATCTGCAATATTCTCAAGTGCCGCCCACCCAACAATGCCGATCCCACGCCCACCCAGGCGGCCGCCTGCCGGCCGTTTCTTGCCCGCCAGATTGCCTTGATCAACCCACAACTGATTCTGGCGGTGGGGCGCGTCGCTGCGCAGAACCTGCTGCAGGTCACGACGCCCCTGAGCCGGCTGCGGGGTCAGCTCCATCACTTCGATCCCGTAGATTTGGGGGCTTCGCGGCCGGTCTGGGTCACTTACCATCCCGCTTACCTACTGCGTTCCCCGCAAGAGAAGGCGCGCGCCTGGGAGGATCTCAAGGCCGTGCGCGGATTCTTGGAGCAACCCTCGGCATGAGCGCTCACCAGCGCTGGGACGGCATCCTGGAGCGTCCCCTGACCCTCCAGGATTTGCCCGCAATCATGGCGATCGAGCGCCGTGCCTATGAGTTTCCCTGGACAACGGGCATTTTTAGCGATTGCCTCCGGGTCGGTTATACCGCCTGGGGGCTGGAAGAATTCGGCACGCTGCGGGCCTATTGCATTACCTCCATCGCCGCAGGTGAAGCGCATATCCTCAACCTCTGCGTGGATCCCAGTTATCAGGGGCTGGGTCTGGGCGGCCGCTTGCTCGGCCGCATGCTTGAGTTGGCCAGGAAGCGGCAAGTCGAGCGGGTGCTGTTGGAAGTGCGGCCTTCCAACGAGCAGGCCATGGCGCTGTATCATCGCCATGGTTTCAGCAAGGTGGGTGAACGCCGTGGCTACTATCCTGCCCAGGGCGGGCGCGAGGATGCGGTGGTGATGAGTTTACGGCTCTGACCGTGATCCGCTTATCGACTGCCGGCGGCGAACCACCTGTGATTGCATGTCGCACCCGGATCGATTCCTGTTTGCAAATCATCCCGGGCTGCACTAAGGTTCTTTCAAAAATCGGCTCGAGGCAGCCATTGACGGCCGCTTCAGCCTAAACCAGGGTTAGGAAAATGTTTCCCCAAACAGGGAAGCTCGCTTTTAGTCAAGCGATACGTTGATCTTGCGATGCATTGCGCGGGTGATGCCAGGGCAGACGTCCTGTCATTGTACCCTCTGCCCGTGTGTCGCCAAGAACACCGTTCGTCGGGGTCGCTCAGTGGATGGGGAGCCAATTGGGGTTCCGCTTGAATCATGGAGGAAATGAAGGATGACAAGGATGCCGTCATTGCGTCAGACGGTGGGTAATCAACAGGCGTACGGCCCTGTTGCCCAAGATAATAAGCGGTCATGGTCGCTCGCTGCGGCGTTGCTCGCAGCATCGTTCACTTTGCCGGTGCAGGCAGCAGGCCCCAAGGCGGGCGAGATCTATGTGGAAATGGGGGGTGGACTGTTTACCCCGGAATTCAATCTCGAAAATTCCAGCCAGCCCTCGATTGCCCCCAACCAGCAGCAACAGAACATCGCCATTCCAAGAATCAGCATTGGGCCCATCGGCTTTCGCCTACCGGTTTCGATTACCACTGGCGATGCCCCGGGGCAGCAATCCGACGACCCCGAAAATCGCGGTGTGATTTCCCTCAACGGCGGGCTGGGCTATCAGTTCACCGATCACCTGGGCGTAGAGGCGGGCCTGGGCCTGACTCTGCCGCGCATCCTGTTGGAAGGCCCCATTGTCAGTCGGGTCATCAGCAATGACCCCGAGACGATCAGCATCAAGATCGCGGCCCCCGCCATCATCCCCATCGCCGCCTCGGGCATCTACACCTTCCTGCCCAACAACATCATCAGCCCATTCGTGGGTGTCGGTCTGCTGATCGCCGATCTGAGCAACCGGGTCACGTTCAACGAGGCCTCTAACACCATCGCGGCCGAGGGCGGCTTCGAGATCGGCTATGTGTTGGATGCCGGCGCCCGCTTTCGCCTGAATGACAACTGGTATGGGAGCGTCGGACTGCGCTACGGCCTGATCGACAGCCCGGAGTTGGAAGACGATCGGGGCAACACGATTGCAATCGAAGATCTGGAGATCCGCGAGATCCGCTTTGGCGTCGGGATGACCTTCCCGGGGTCCATCCTGCCGTTTGTGGCAGGCGGTAACTGACCTTGGGGGTCGCCGATCCGGCGGCATGAATACCGCGCTCCGGGGATCCCGCTTGCGCATATGGAGTTGTCAACATGGATGATCAACGCACAATGAAGGACGTTTTGCAGGTTTCGCAGCCCGGCGCTGGCCCGTACCAGCGCAATCGCCGGACCGCTGGCTTTTTCGCAGCCATAGCGCTGGCCATGTTTGGCGTTGGCTTGGTTCCGACCGCCAATGCGGCGGGCCCCAGGGCGGGGGAGTTTTACCTGCAGGTGGGTGGCGGCTTTTTTGGGCCAAAGTTTGAGCTGGGGGATGACGCGGGCGTGGTGCGCGCTGACGGCCCCCAGGAAACCAGCACCATCGCCATTGCCCGGGTCGTCAAGATCCAGATTTCCGGGGCCACGCAGGAAAACCGCGAAGAGCGCGCCGAGAACGTCGACGTGATCGCCTTTGGCGGGACGCTGGGCTACAAGTTCACCGACCACATCGGAACCGAAGTGGAACTGGACATCATTTTCCCGGAAATCCAGATCAATGATGTGGGTGCGGGTGATGTCATCGGTGGCGATAACAACGCGGGCGAGGTCAACGTGCTGCAACCTGGCATCCTGCCGGTGGCATTCAGTGTGGTGTATACCTTCGCACCCGAAGCGCTCATCAGCCCTTACATAGGTTTGGGTCCATTGATTGGAAACTTCCGCAATGGCCGGGCTTGGACCGATTCCGGAGATCTGTTGAAACTGCAGGGTTCCACGAACATAGGTGTGGTTGGCAAATTGGGCGCGCTGCTCACCGTTTCCCAATCGTCCTATATTTTTATCGAGGGACGCTATGGCTACATTGACAGCCCCGAAGTGCAGGATCGCCAGGGCAATAAAGTTGATGTCGAGAGTTTCGATATGCTCAGCCTGAAGGGTGGCTTGGGCTTCAATTTCTAAGATCGCTGAGGTCTTGGATTAACCCGGCTCTTCCGAAGAGTCGGGTTTTTTTATGCCTGGTTCTTGGGTATGCACGTGGGGCTGGCTGCACTCTGGAGGCGGCAAAACTCGGCAAGATGGAATGACCCATTTTGGTTCGCTTGGTAACCCATTCAGCGATTCCGATGCCAAAAAGCGCACACTTGCGGTTCATCGCGAGTCATAAGTGTGCAAATCTTTCGCCTTGGACATGGCTGATTACCGCAGAACAGACCAATATGAGAGGTAAGTTATTGAGTTATTGATTTTCCTGGATCGGAAAGTCCTGAAATGTTCTGTCATGATGCGGTCCAACTAGAGAATGATCACTTGATGTGCATCATCGCGACCATTCTTCCCTTCGGCAAGTAAAGAGAGGTGCAGGGGACTGATTGGAAGAGGTTTTTATTTTTGGCGCAAATATTGCTTCAAGGCTTCTACGACTCAGGCTCTGGAGGCAAATCGGCATGGGCAAGCGGAAACTGGTGGTGGTGGGCAACGGCATGGCCGGGGTGCGGACGGTCGAGGAGCTGCTCAAGCTGGCCCCCGATCTGTACGACATCACCATCTTCGGCGCGGAGCCCCACGTCAACTATAACCGCATCCTGTTGTCCCCCGTCCTGTGCGGCGAAAAGACGCCGGAGGAGATCGTCCTCAACGATGCCGCCTGGTACGCTGAGAATGGCATCACCCTGCTGACCGGCAAGGCGGTAACCGAAGTGGACCGCCGCCGCCGTTGCGTCCGGTCCGCCGATGGCACCGAGGTCCCCTACGACCGCCTGCTGCTTGCCACCGGTTCGGATCCCTTCATCATTCCCCTGCCGGGCAAGGATCTGCCCGGGGTCGTGACCTTCCGCGATTTCAAGGATGTGGATGCGATGTTGGAGGCGGCCCGCTCCGGACAGCGCCATGCCGTGGTCATCGGCGGCGGCCTGCTCGGGCTGGAGGCTGCCAATGGCCTGCTCAAGCGCGGCATGGACGTCACGGTCATCCATCTGACTGACACGCTGATGGAACGGCAACTGGATCGCCCCGCCGGCGCGCTGTTGCAGAAGTCCCTGGAAGAGCGGGGCCTCAAGTTCCGCATGGGTGCCCAGACGGCAGCCATTCTGGGGGAATCGCGCGTGACTGGCGTCCGCTTCAAGGATGACAGCGAGATTCCCGCTGATCTCGTGGTGATGGCCGTGGGCATCCGCCCCAATGTGACGCTGGCCAAGCAGATGGGCCTGCATTGCGAGCGTGGCGTGGTGGTCAGCGATACCCTGCAGACCTTTGATCCCGCAATCTATGCGGTGGGGGAATGCGCGCAGCATCGAGGCATCGCCTACGGCCTGGTGGCGCCGCTCTACGAGCAGGCGAAGGTGTGCGCCAACCACCTGGCAGGCTTGGGTTATGGCCGCTACACCGGTTCGGTGACGGCCACCAAGCTCAAGGTCACCGGCATCGATCTGTTCTCCGCCGGGGATTTTTCCGGCGGCGAGGGGACACAGGAAATTGTCTTCCAGGATCCCCGGCGCGGAGTCTACAAACGGCTGGTGCTGGACGCGGCGAACTGCATCAAGGGCAGCGTCCTGTATGGCGATACCGGCGATGGCAGTTGGTATTTCCAGTTGCTGCGCGATCGCACGGATGTTTCCGAGATGCGCGAGATACTGCTTTTCGGCCAGGCCCATCTGGGCGACTCGGGCCGGGGTGGCAGCTCCAATGCCGCCAGCCTGCCTGATACGGCCGAGATTTGCGGCTGCAATGGTGTCTGCAAGGGCACCATCGTCCAGGCGATCACCGAGAAGAAATTGTTTACTTTGGATGAGGTCAGGGCACATACCAAGGCCTCCTCCTCTTGCGGATCCTGTACGGGTCTTGTGGAGCAGATTCTCGCTTCCACCCTGGGGGGTGAATACAGCGCGACGCCCAGCCGCAAGTCGATGTGCAAATGCACTGAACGCACGCATGACGAGGTGCGGGCCGCGATTCGCGACCATCACCTCATCACGGCCGAACAGGTGCGCCAGTTCCTCGAATGGCGCAACGCCGATGGCTGTTCCAGCTGCCGTCCAGCGATCAACTATTACCTGATTGCGGCCTGGCCCAGCGAGGCCTTGGACGAACCTCAATCCCGTTTCATCAACGAACGCGCCCACGCGAACATCCAGCGAGATGGTACCTACTCGGTCGTTCCCCGCATCTGGGGCGGGGTGACCAATGCCCAGGAACTGCGGGCTATCGCCGACGTGGCGGACAAATACGCCGTTCCCACGGTCAAGATCACCGGTGGGCAACGCATCGACTTGTTGGGCGTCAAGAAAGAGGATCTGCCTCGCATGTGGGCGGATCTCAATGAGGCGGGTTTTGTCTCCGGGCATGCCTACGGCAAATCCCTGCGCACGGTCAAGACCTGTGTCGGCAAGGAGTGGTGCCGCTTCGGTACCCAGGACTCCACCAGCTTGGGCATCGATCTGGAAAAGATGACCTGGGGCACCTGGACACCGCACAAGGTCAAGCTCGCTGTCTCGGGCTGTCCCCGCAACTGCGCTGAAGCCACCATCAAGGATTTTGGAGTGGTCTGTGTGGATTCAGGCTACGAGCTGCATGTGGGTGGTAATGGCGGTGTCAAGGTGCGCGCGACGGATCTGCTATGTCACGTCAAAACTTCCGATGAGGTGGCCGAATACGCCGCCGCTTTCCTGCAACTCTACCGCGAGGATGCCCACTATCTGGAACGCACCGCCCCCTGGATCGAGCGGGTGGGATTGAACTTCGTGAAACAGCGCATTGTGGAAGATGCGCCAGGACGCCAAGCGCTGGCGCAGCGTTTCCATGAATCCCAGGTCCATGCTCAGTTCGACCCATGGGCCACCCTGGTTGCGCAGGAAAAAGACACCCATGCCTTTGAACCGCTCGCCTCCCTGGCCTGAGCGCGGCTTGTTGCAGGAGAATAGGCTTCATGACACAGATACAGGCCCCTGATCCCACAACTGGTTTGGACTGGATCGAGGTTGGGCCACTGATGGCCATTCCGCCCTTGGGTGCCCGGGTGGTGAAGCATCCATCCGGCGAAATCGCCGTCTTCCGCAACCGCGAGGATGAGGTCTTTGCTCTGCGCAACCATTGTCCCCACCGTGGGGGGCCTCTCTCCGAAGGCATCGTTTGCGAACGCCGTGTCTATTGCCCGCTGCACAACTGGGGCATTGCGCTGGAGACTGGATCCGCTTTGGCGCCCGACGAAGGGGAAACGGCCTGCTTCCCCACGCGTGTTGACAATGGCACGGTATTCATCGGCCTGCCAGGGAGTGGGGGTTCCCCTTGATGGCGCCAGGGGCTGACATCCCCTCCACTCACCCTACGATCCGCACCACCTGCCCGTATTGCGGGGTGGGTTGCGGTGTGCTGGCTCAGGTTCAACCAGACGGCTCAGTCGCAATCTCGGGGGATCCAGCCCATCCAGCCAACTTCGGTCGGCTGTGCTCCAAGGGTCTGGCACTCGGCGAAACCGTCGGCCATGACCACCGGCTGCGTCAGCCACGGGTGGATGGACAAACTGTTTCCTGGGAGACGGCGTTGACGCGGGTGGCCGGGGGATTCCAGTCTGCCATCGAGCAATATGGCCCCGATGCGGTTGCGTTCTATGTCTCGGGACAATTGCTGACCGAGGATTACTACGTCGCCAACAAGCTGATGAAGGGCTATATCGGCTCAGCGAACATCGACACCAATTCCCGCCTGTGCATGTCCTCCGCCGTCGCGGGCCACAAGCGCGCGTTTGGCAGCGACACGGTGCCGGGCTGCTACGAGGATCTGGAGCAGGCGGATGTACTGATCCTGGTCGGCTCCAATCTGGCCTGGTGTCATCCGGTTTTGTATCGGCGCATCGAGGCGGCCAAGGCCGAGCGACCCGATCTCAGTCTGGTGGTGATCGATCCGCGCCGCACCGCCAGTTGCGATCTGGCAGGCTTGCATTTGCCCGTCCGGCCCGGCACCGACGTCTTGCTCTTCAACGGTCTGCTGGCGCATCTGGCGCGGGAGGGCAGGGCAGATTTTGCCTTTCTTGAAAGTCATGCCAGCGGCTATGCGGCCACGCTGGCCGCTGCCCGTGACGACGCGCCATCGATTCCGGCAGTGGCTGCCGGGTGTGGCGTCCCCGAGGAGGACGTCGCCGCGTTTTTCCGTTTGTTCGCACGCACCGAGCGGGTGGTCACCCTGTTTTCGCAAGGCGTGAATCAATCCTCCGCCGGCACCGACAAGGTCAACGCCATCATCAACTGCCACCTGTTCACCGGCCGCATTGGCCGGACCGGCATGGGTCCCTTTTCCATCACCGGCCAGCCCAATGCCATGGGCGGGCGCGAAGTGGGCGGCCTGGCCAACCAGCTTGCCGCCCACCTGGACCTGGAATCTCCCGAGCATCAGGCGATTGTGCAGCGTTTCTGGGAGAGCCCGGTCATCGCGCGCCGGCCGGGATTGAAAGCCGTGGAATTGTTCGAGGCGGTGGGTGAGGGGCGCATCAAGGCGCTGTGGATCATGGCCACCAATCCGGTGGTGAGCCTGCCTGACGCCGACCGGGTCAAGGACGCCTTGCGGCGCTGTCCTTTGGTGGTGGTCTCGGACATGTGCGAGACCGATACCACCGCCTTGGGGCATGTGGTGCTGCCAGCCGCGACCTGGGGTGAGCGCGAAGGCACGGTAACCAATTCCGAACGCTGCATCTCGCGCCAGCGCGCCTTTCTGGACGCACCGGGGGAAGCCCAGCCTGATTGGTGGGTGGTCCAGGAGGTGGCGCGCCGCATGGGGTTCGGCGCCGGCTTCAACTATGCCGGGTCGGGGGATATTTTTCGCGAGCACGCGCGGCTGTCGGCCTTTGAGAATGCAGGCACGCGGGACTTCGACCTCTCCGGACTCGCTGATGTGGACAGCACGGCGTATGAAACGCTGGATCCGATACGCTGGCCGGTACGCACGGCGGGGACCGGCACCGACCGCATGTTCGCCGATGGGCGCTTCTACACCCCCGATGCGCGGGCCCGCCTGGTGCCGGTGCGTTATCGCACGCCCGTTCATGCGCCGGATACCGACTACCCACTGGTGCTCAACACCGGCCGCATCCGCGACCAATGGCACACCATGACCCGTACCGGTCGCTCTCCGCGCCTGTCGACCCATCTCACTGAACCCTATGCCGAGCTTCATCCGCGCGATGCCGCAGCGCTGGGGATTGCCGATCGGCGTTTGGTGCATCTCGAAACCCCGTGGGGACGGATGCTGGCGCGCGCGCGCCTCACCGGCGACCAACGTCCTGGTACGGTGTTCGTGCCAATGCACTGGAACGATGTGTTTGCCGGCAATGGCCGGGTGGATGCCTTGGTCAATCCGGTGGTGGATCCAATTTCCGGCGAACCGGAATTCAAGCACACCCCGGTTCGGATCAGCGCTTATGCCTGTGCCTGGCAGGGCTTTGCATTGATTCGAGGCGATCTGGAGACGATCGGCGTCGATTACTGGGTGCGTTCAACGGGCACCCGCTGCTCACGCTATGAACTGGCCGACACCGCCATGCCGGGCGACTGGTCCATCTGGGCCATGAATCGCCTGGGCCACGCGGATGCGGATGAATGGCTGGAGTTTCAGGATACGGGGGCCGGCCGTTACCGCGCCGCGTTGATCCGCGCCGGGCGACTGGAGGGCTGTTTGTTCGTCAGTCGGGACGGCAACCTGCCGGCGCGTCAGTGGCTGGAGGGCCTTTTTGATGCCTCGGAACTGGATGCCGCAGCGCGCATGAGCCTGCTGGCGGGACGTTCGCCGGTGGCGGGGGAGGATCAGGGCGAGATTGTCTGTTCCTGTTTCCAGGTGGGGCGCAACCGATTGCTCAAGGTCATCACCCAGGGCGAGGCAGTGACCCTGGAAGCCATCGGCCAGAAACTCCAGGCCGGTACCGGTTGTGGTTCCTGCGTGCCCGAATTGAAACGGCTGCTGGCCGGCGGCTGAACGACAGGCGCCCCCGTTATCGGGTTCTTTGGACGTGGCCACACCAAGCGGCAGATGAGACGGGGTGTCAGTCTGCGCTGAAAGGCGTAGCGGCCATCGCCCGTTTAAAAGTTACCGCAGCCATCCACTGCGGCGGAATGACAGCAGCATGCCTACCGCAATGACGAGCATCACCCCCAATACCACGGGATAGCCGTAAGTCGTGCGGATTTCCGGCATGGCCCAAAAGCTCTTGTCATTGGCAACAAAGTTCATGCCGTATATACCGGCGATAAACGTCAATGGCATGAAGATCGTGGTGATGACGGTCAGAATCCGCATGATATCGTTCAATCGATGGCTCATGCTGGAGAGGTAGACATCCAGCATGGAAGCGGTGATGTCGCGGTAGCTTTCGATGAGATCGATAATCTGCACGGCGTGGTCATGTGCATCGCGGAAATAGCCCAGCGTTTCCGTATGTAGCAGTTCCAGATCGTTGCGCATCATCTGCGAAAGGAGATCCCGGGCCGGCCACAATTGGCGGCGTAGCAGAATCAATTCGCGCTTGAGCAGATGCAATTGACCAAGCATGCCGCGATTGGGCCGATCCAGCAGTTCCACTTCCAGGGTTTCGATGGTTTCCCCAAGGGTCTCCAGGACCGGATAGGCCTGATCCACGACGGTATCGATGAGTGCATAAAACAGAAAATCCGCGCCGAGCTGACGCAAGCGCCCACCGCCGTTCTGAAGCCGTTTGCGCACCTCGACAAAAGGATCATCGGCGCCTTCGCAGACGCTGATCACAAAATTCTTCCCCAGAAACAGGCTGATGTCGGCGACGTGCAGATCGTCCACCACCAGAACAGGCATGCCAAGCACCACGAACAGGTTTTGATCGTATTGGTCGATTTTGGGCCGTTGCCCGACGTTGGCGACGTCTTCCAGAGCCAAGGGATGGAGGCCGAAACGCTTGCCGAGCAAATTCAGCTGGTTGGCATCTGGCGTTCCCTGGATATGCACCCATAAGCGCCCCCCTTCCTTCGGCTCGGGGAGGCTATCCAGCGCATTTTCGGGAAGCAGTTGCGTTTCCTGAGCGTCATAGAGCATCGCCGTGATCCGGACCTCCGCATTCCCTGCGGAAGTGTGCTCGGTGAGCGTGCCCGGTGCGGTTCCTGGAGGGTGGTAGCGTTTCTTGAACAATCGAGCCATGGGAATCCCTCCTCGCAATTCACAGCAGCTGCTGCACCCCGCTCACAAATACAGCATTTGACGCGATGGCGCGCGCCCAGCGTACATTCCACGAACAATCGCTGGCGCCTTCCAGTAAAAACCAGGGGGTGCTTATTCTTCGCCGGAATGGCGATTGTCTGACACGCGATCTGACTCCGGGTTCGCCACCGAGCGATATAAGCGGCCACGATAGCGCACAGCGCGCAAACGGGGCGCTCCCACCCGTGTGAACGCTGCCGAATCAATGGTGAACTCGCCTTGCTCCAGCCTAAGCCCCAGCAAACCATAGGCGGTCCAGAGCATGCGCGCGGCGGCGCCGGTATAACCTGTCCACCCGCCGCGCCCGTCATGACCCGCACCCCAATACACATCCGCGACCTGTTGGTATGGCGGCAGCCCATTACGCACGGGATCCTTGTTCATGGGCGAGAGCTTTTGCCACAACGACCAGGCACGTTGATGCCAATGAACGGCGCGTGGACCGTCGCCAGCAATCCCAGCCTGGGCGGATACGGTGAGCGCCGCATCAATCAGCCAGGTGGCGCCATGGCTGTATTGGCCGCCGTTTTCGCGCACACCCGGCGGGTACAATGCGATCCGCCCGGGATAAGGCTTGCTGTCGCCGTCAAAAGCCTCATCCAGCAGGCGAATCAGGTCTGGCTGTTCCAGTCCGGCCAGACCCGCCATCAAGGCCGCTTCCGCCCGTTCAGCATCCGTCGCGCCCGAAATCGCCGGCCAGGAGGCCATCAGTGCGGTCAATGGCGCAAACGGCTCGCCTTGATCGCTGGTCGCGCGCAGAAAACGATCGCCCAGCCAGCAGGCATCGATCGCCACGCGTAACCGTCTGGCCGCATCGAGATACCACTGTTCGCCCTGCAGGCCTTCGATTCGCCGCGCCAGGGGCGCAAATCGCCGCAAGACATCGTGCAGGAACAGCGCCATCCATACGCTTTCGCCACGACCTTTCAATCCCAGTTGATCGAGCCCATCGTTCCAATCTCCCGCGCCCATCAGGGGCAAGCCGCGGGGACTGAGGTGGGCCAGGCTGAACGCAATGGCGCGCCGGCAATGGCGATAAAGATTCTCCTGCTCGCGGGACACGCGGGGGACAAAGGCGATGTCCGGCCAGCCCTTGGGAATGGGTCGGCCTTCCAGATAGGGGACTTGTATCTCCAGGGCATCCCAATCGCCCGTGGCCGTGACGTAGTGACTCACCAGGTAGGGCAACCACAGATGCGGATCGCTGGCGCGACTGCGCTGACCCAGCCCGATGCCCCCATCAGTTGCGGGGTGCCACCATTTCAGTACATCGCCCTCCGGGAACTGAACCGCGGCATGACGAAGGATCTGCTCGCGCGCCAGCTCTGGCCAGGTCCAGATCAACGGCAGCACGTCCTGTAGCTGATCCCGGAAGCCGAAGGCCCCGCTGCGCTGATTCGGTCCCAGCCGACCCCAGAGTCGGGCGGTGAGTACTTGGTAGGGCAGCCAGTCGTTGACCAGTCGATCGAAGTCGGGGTGGTCAGTTTCAATGCGCAGTTGGCCGAGGATGTCGGTCCATTCGTCCCGGGTGCGGGCGAGGGACTGCGTGGCGGGTGCGGGCTGGCCGTAGCGGCGAATCAACCGGGCGGCGTCATCGGCCGTTTTTGCCTGTCCCATCAGCACAACGAGTTCTTGTGTGGCGAAAGGGGCAAGCTGGAAAAGACCACTCAGGGCCGCAATGGTTTCTCCATCCGGTAGCTGATCGTTCTGCGGACAGCCCGTGACGGCCATGGCAGGGCGGGTGAAGTCGCCAGCCGCGCCCCAGAACGCCCGGCGGTTGAAGCTATGGGCTTCCACCGGCAGATCGATGGCGAGAAAGCCCATGCCGGCATGGAACGCCTGTCGCGGCCGGGAGAATAGGCAGGCATTCAGTTCGGGATCAAAATGCGTCCGGATCTGGCCATGGCTGTCTTGCGGCAACTCCGCCAGAGAAAGATGGGCAAAGGCCGTCAGGCGCAGCTTGCGGGGATGCGCCGAGCGATTCTCCACCCGCAGGACCCGCACTTCCACGGGTTCATCCGGCAGTACGGCCACCGTCATGCAAAGCGCCAGATCCGCCCCGGCGCTGGCCAGTACGGCCTGTCCAGGTTCGAAACGCACTTCTTGCGCCGCGCTTTGCCTGAGGGGAGTCAAACCCGGTGCCACCAGCGCGCCGGTTTCCAGATCAGTCACATACACGGCCTGGGCGCAGGACTGGGCGGGAACGGTGTCCAAGGTAAACGGCGTCAGACCATTTTGCTGGGCATTACCGGAAAAAGAGAATTGGGCGCCATCGTTGCCGATCAACACGCCATGTCCCTGGCGATTGGCCAGCACATGAGTCCATGGGCGCGGCGTGTCCGGCCCCATTGCAAACCCGCGACCGTCCAGCGTGAACCCAAATCGCAGATCAAGGCCGGGACGGGGCAAGATGCTGCGCGGCGGGATTTTTTTCATCGCCTGCAACGATGGAGAGGGGATATCACTCGGAAATGCACGGGTGATCGCGTCAAGGGCGGCGGCCTCGGAGTCGGCCCAACCCTCGATCCAGGCCATCTCGACGGTATCCTCCGGTGCGAGATCCACTTCCACCTGCAACGCGGCCGCAGGATCGAAGGGATACAGCAAGCCCTCATCATCGATTCCGCGCAGAGCAGTGCCCGCCAAACCCTGAGGCGCGGCGAGGGTACCGAGACCCAGGAAACGACTGCGATCATCCTCATAGCCCACCAGGCGGACGCGATCACTCGGCTTGACAGCGACAAAGGCACAGCCCGTCGGGTGCCGGCTGGGTTGCTCGCCGCCCAGCAGGCGATTATGGGCGAGCAGGGCAGCGCGATCGCGGATAAGCCGCACCCCGACATGAATGGCATTGAAATCAGGACGACGCAGGTAAACGTCTGGCCGATTGAGCGCCCATTCCAAGTAGCTGGTGATTCGCAACTGCCGCGCACGCCCTGCGCTTTGCGAAAGATGAATCCGCCAGAGCATGGCTTCGCCGTGTGCGACTGGACGGACCTCGATGCGCGCATTGAGTCCATCCGCCCCATCCTGCGTCAGGACAACCGTGCCGGCTGGCGTGCGCTGGGCGGTACGCGTGCCCATCGGCCCGGCCCGGAGCAGATCGACCGGGGGCGAGAAAGCGCCTGTTGCGGACAGCGATTCCTGTAGATAGAACATCCGCCCATGAGGCAGGGACGGATCCGGATTGCGCCTGGAGAAATCAAGATCCCCCCCATTTCTCATATGGACGAGGCTGTGACTATTGCCATCGGCACGGATCTCCAACTGATAACGCCCGCTGTGCAGCCGGGCCAGTACGGGGACACTGGCCTGGCGTGTCCGATGCAAACGCCTCACGAGCCAAATCAGCATGAAGAAACCACCAACGCCAACGGCAATGTAGATCCCCAGCAGCAACTGTGCAGCCGGGAGCAAGGGCGCATCCGGAGAGGCCGCGAGGCGCTGCGATTCCTGCCAGACAAAATCCCATTCCGCTCCTCGCGGAATGTAGAACGGCAGCAGCAATGGAGCCCAGGTGGCAAAACGGCGGATGCCTTCGGGAATCACAGGCGTGGGGGAGGCGTGGCCCAGCCAGCGCGCCAAACGGGCTTCGAGTCGGTCCACGCCGATGAACGACAGATTGACCAAAGTGGCGACCCGCAGACCCATGTGATCGAACCAGATCAGGACGCGCAGCCAACCGTAGGCCATCAGCCCCAAGAAGGTTTCCAGGCTCCAGCGCTCGAACGCGGCTTCATCCAGGCGCAGGCTTTGCACCGTGGCAATGCCCGTGCGCAACGCGCCGTCCTGGTTGTACCAGGCGGGATTGGGGGCCATCTTGAGGAAGGTCTGGATGATGGGCGCCATCCATAACCCCCAGCGCTGCACCCGCACCGCCTGGGTCACCACGCCGGCCAGCCCGTCGCGGGTAAACAGATGGCGCAGCGGTTCGAGGCTGCGCTGGAAGACCGCGGTCAGGACGATCAGGTTGATACTGAATAGTGGCGCGGCGATGGACCAGTTGATGACGCCCGCCAGCGAATCGCAGTAGAACTGCTTGAGCCCGCCCGATACCGTTCCCAGCTCGATGGCGCCCCAACGGCTGAACAGCGGGTAGGTGACGTAGTCGTACACCGGCTGACCTACTGCGGGACCATGGATCAGGGCGTAGCGCATGAGCTTCTCGCCCACGATCTGCAACTGCAGGGCATCGAAATACCAAGCCAGCAGTCCGCCCACGCCGCCCCCCAGCAGTCCGGCGAAGACATAGGCCCGCCTGGTGTCCAGACGCTGCCGCCGGCCGCACAGGCGCGCCATGCCGTCTGCCGCCCAGTCCACGCCCGCACCGACCAGTACGCCGAGGAGAAAGCCAGCCGCGAACCGGATCCCGTCCGCCGAGGCGACCAGTTCGCGCTCCATCAGCAGGGCGAGCCCCAGCCCCAGCACGATCCCGCGGCCATAGTTGCGCGGCATGCGCAGGTTGTCACGCAATCGCCACAAAAAGGGCGCACTGCCATCGAAGCTTTCGATAAGGGTCCGCGCCAGGCCGAATAGCAACGGGCCGAGCAGCGCGCCCGCCAGAACGGGCGCCGCGGCCAAGCCCTGACGGAACATCGCGCTGCGCCACAGCAGCACCGCCGCGCCCAGGATCAGCATGAAAAGCGCACCGTACAATGCCCC
>JBARUT010000019.1:0-1661 GCA_049645885.1 Candidatus Macondimonas sp. | reverse complement strand
GCGTCTTCCTCCGGGCGGCGGCCCGGACGGCGCGTCATGCCGAAAGCGCTCAGGCGCGCCCGGCGTAGCGGCGGAACCTGGGCGAAGAAGGCATCATCGGTGGGATTGGCGCCCGGCCAACCGCCTTCGATGTAGTCGATACCGAGCTGGTCGAGTTCGTGGGCAATGGCGATCTTGTCGCCCACGGTAAAGTCGACCCCTTGGGTTTGTTGGCCGTCCCGCAGGGTGCTGTCGTAGAGATAGATGCGATTGGCGCTCAAGGGGCAGGTGCTCCAGCAGGATCAAGGGCGCCCGATCCCACTGGGTCGGGGCGAAGCCTTGATTATAGCCGCCTCGCCCCGCCCGTCACGCCGGATTCAGGCCCGCTCGTGCAGGCCACACTCCCGTTTCAGTCCGAAGAAGCGCGTGTCCTCCTCGGTCATTCCCTCGCCCAGCGGGCGCGTGGTGTGCACATCGCCGATGGACACATAGCCCTTGTGCCACAGGGGATGGTAGGGCAGCTCGTGGCGAGTCATGTAGAGGTAGATATCGCGATCGGTCCAATCCACCAAGGGATGAACCTTGATGCGCCCGTTCTGTTGACCCAGGACCTTCAGATGCTGGCGACTGGCGGACTGCTGGCGCCGCAAGCCGGTGATCCAGGCCCGCGCTCCCAATTCCTTCAAGGCGCGCTGCATGGGCTCGACCTTGTTCATCTGGTTGTAGCGATCGAGGCCCTCGACACCCTGCTCCCACAGCTTGCCGTAGCGGGCTTCCTGCCAGGCCGGGGTCAATGCCGCGCGATAGACGTTCAGATTGAGGCCCAGGCGCTCGGTCAGATCGTCCACATAGCGATAGGTCTCCGGGAACAGATAACCCGTATCCACCAGAATCACCGGGATATCCGGCCGCTGGCTGCTGACGAGGTGCAAGCACACCGCCGCCTGCGCGCCGAAGCTCGAGGTCAGCACAATGGACTTGCCGAACTGTTTCAGCGCCCACGCCACCCGCTCCTCGGCGGTCGCCTCGGCGAGATGGACATTCAGCGTGTCCGGATCGAGATCCGCGCCGATGGGATGGGAAATTGCCTGAATCGCGTTGGATACGGACATGGCAGGCCTCTCGAAAGAATACCGTCCGAGCCCGGATGGGCTTCGGAGACATAAACTACCAAGCCGGCTTTAGCTTATAAAGGAATCAATGCCTCTATATTAATCCACGAAAAGAATATGACAGGCCTGAAGTAATCGATATGTCCGTTACCCCTCCCCTGCGAGTGGAGCCACTCGGCGAAGTCTTCGAGATATCAACCCGCGCTCCCATTTGCCCGGATAGTGCCGATAATCTCCAAATACCAGCCGCTCGAAAAGCGACATCGATGACACAACCTCCGGACCACCGGCCCGATCCTTGGGCGCACACCCGCCAGACAGACAAAGGCATCGAAAGCCACGGCCTTGTCGAGCACCTGCTTGAAGTCGCGCGCTTGGCGGCGGGTCACGCCGCACCTTTCGGCGGCCAGGACTGGGCACACGTTGCGGGTTTGTGGCACGACCTCGGCAAGTACCGGCCGCGCTTTCAGCGCTACATCCGTGCTGCATCGAGGCCCGACGCCGAAAATGCATACATCGAAGGGAAGCCGGGACGTGCGCCGCACTCGACCGCTGGTCTGACTGCCGAAG
>JBARUT010000018.1:0-7550 GCA_049645885.1 Candidatus Macondimonas sp. | reverse complement strand
GTCCGGCGGCGATACCGGGGGCTGCCGCGGTCAACAGCAAGTGACCGATCGTGCGTGTCTGCGACAGACCGAGCGCCGCGGCGGCGAGGCGCGTCTCGACTGGCACCGCACGCAGGCTTTCTTCGGTTGCCCGCGCCAGCAGCGGCAGCGCCATGCAGGCCAGCGTCAGGCCACCAGAGAGGATCGAAAAACCAAGCCCGAGCGTGACACAGAAGAAGGCATTACCGAACAAGCCGAAAACGATCGAGGGAACGCCAGCCAGCACGTCGAGGCAGTAGCTCAGGCCGCGGCCGACGCGACCGCGCGCGAAGGCCGATTCCGTGAGGAACAGCGCGGTGCCCAGTGCGAGTGGCAGGCAGACCGCAAGACAGACTGTCAGAAGCAAGCCGGTCGACACCAGCAACGGTGCGATCCCGCCGCCACGGCCGCCCTGTGTCGGATGGGTAGTCAGGAAGTCCCAGGACAGGCGGGCCACGCCCTGCGCCAGCACGTCGCTGAACACCGCGAGAAAGCTGCCAGCCACGAGCGCGGTGGCGCCCAGCGCGAGCCATCGGCCCTTGGATGATGCGAGGCGATCAAGCATGTCGAACGCCTCCGGCTCGACGCGCAAGGCCGCTGGTCAGGATGACGAGCGCCAGCAGGGCAAGGCCGCTGGCGAACAACGCACTGCGCTGCGCGCCCTGCGCATACGCCATTTCCAGCGCAATGTTCGCGGTGAGCGTCCGCACCGGATCGAACAGCGACGCCGGCACCTGCACGATATTGCCGCAGACCATGACCATCGCCAGGGTTTCGCCCAGTGCGCGGCCGAAGGCGAGCATGACGCCGGCACCGATACCGTGACGCGCAGCCGGCAACATGACTTTCGTTGTGATCGTCCAGCGCCGCATGCCGAGCGCAGCGGCCGCCGAGATCAGATGCATGGGCACTTGGCGCAGTGCGGCGTCAGCGAACAGCGCGACCGTCGGCACGATCATCAGCGCCAGCACCAGGATGCCGGCCAGTACGCTGGCGCCCGGCGGCTGCCAGCCCTGGATTATCGGTACCAGCACCACCAAGCCCCAGAGCCCATAGACCACGGACGGGATTCCCGCCAGCAGTTCCAGCATGCTGCGGAGCGGCGTGCGCAGCCACGCCGGTGCAGCGCCGTGCCCGTACAGGGCAAAGAGGATTCCGGCGGGCACCGCGACGAGTATGGCGCCCGTCGCCACGATGAGGCTGCCGGCCATCATCGGCGCGAGATTGAACTGCCCCATTTGGGGCTCGGCTGCTGGATACCATCCAGCATCCCCTAACAGGCGCGGCCCCAGTTGCGTCACCGCCGGCATCGCCTCACGCATCACAAACCATACGACCAACAACAGCACCAGGGCAGCTGCGGCGGCGCTGATGCCGAGCGCGCCTTGAACAAAGGCGTCTCGGCGCATTGGCTTATGGTGCCGGGACAAACGAAAACTCCCGAATCAGATCGTGATTGGCCGGACGTCGTGCGAAGTCGATGAAGGTCCTGGCCATGCCCGTGGCTTCCCCCCGAGTAACGAGCAGCAGTGGCCGCGCCAGTGGGAACCGGCCATTCGTAATGTTCTCGGTTGTCGCCGCAATGCCGTTGAGCGGCAGCAGCTTGATGGGCTGCCCATGGGCCGCGGCGTACTCGGCACTGCCTACGGAGACGTATCCAATGGCGTTTGGGTTGCCGACGAGCGTCTTGATGCCTTGCTCGTTATCGCCGATGACGACCGAGGCGCGGATCTGTGGGGCGTCCAGCTTGAAGTGGGCGAGAAAGAGCTCCAAGGTCGAGCGCCCCTGAGCCTTGTTGATCACCGTGATCGGCGCACGCTGCCCACCGACGTCGTGCCAGTCCCGCAGTTGTCCGGTGTAGATCGCCACGATCTGCGCGTTGGTGAGCGACTGAATCGGATTGCGGGCATGCACGATCACGGCAATCCCGTCTCGGGCCAGCACAAAACCTTGCAGATCCGCCTCGTCGGCCTTCAGCGCGCGCGACACCATGCCGACGTCCGCAATCCCGCTGCGAGCGTCCTGCACGCCACGCGAAGAGCCGCCGCTCTGCACATCGATGCGCGTACCCGGGTGCTGCAGTTCGAACCGCTTGCCCAGCTCAGCGGCCAGCGGTGCGACCGTGCTGGAGCCGGTCAGAACCAGCTTGTCCGCCGCCGCCGATGAGGCCATATGGATGGCGATGCAGAGGGCCAGGATCGTTCGAACAGACATGGGTATGGGCTCAGCCAGATGACGATATAGTGCATGCTACGTCGCCAAGGCTGCGAACCTGAACATGTTGGAGTCTCGAATATATGTCCATGAGTCCAGAAGACGACCTGCTCTCGTCGGTGCTGTCGGCGTATCACCTGCGCGCGGGCGTCTATGGCAGCCCGCGGTTCTGCGGTGCCTGGCAACACAGCACGGCCGGCATGCACCGCGGTGCTTTTCATCTCATCGGCACCGGTGGGGCCTGGCTCCATACGCGGCAGCAGGCCGAGCCTATCCGGCTCGAACCCGGTGATTTGGTCGTGCTTCCCCACGATGCCTGGCACATGCTCTCCGCGGGACCGGTATTGCATGGAGAAGACTCGATTCCGATCCAGGAGGGTGAGGGACCGTATACTGTTGTGGTGTGCGGCTTCTTCGAGTTCGAGTTGGGCGACAAGAATCCCATTCTGGATGCACTGCCCGAAGTTCTGGTCATCACCCATCGCGAAGGCGGCAGGGCGTTGGCGGCACTGGGCGAACTCATGATGGCGGAAGCCGACGGCTCATCGGTGGGCACGCGGACCGTACTCGACAGGCTTGCCGATACCCTGTTCGTCATGGTCGTGCGCTTCTACGTCAACGGCCTCAGTGAAAAGCGCGGCGTGCTGGCGGCACTGGCGGACGAACGACTGCGGCGTGCATTGGCGGCCATGCATCGCAAACCGGGGGCGGATTGGACGCTTGAATCGCTGGCGCAGGAGGCCGGCATGTCGCGCAGCAACTTCTCCCAGCACTTTGCTGCCGTGGTGGGCGCGACGCCAATCGACTATCTGACACGGTGGCGAATGACGCAGGCGGAGCTCGCCCTGCGGAATCCGCGGGTGTCTGTGGCGACCGTCGCCGAGCAGATGGGTTACGAGACTGAAGCCGCCTTCCGGAAGGCCTTCAAAAGGATTCACGGCGTCGGGCCCGGCGCGATCAAGCGATGGCTAAAGGGGCGGATGCCTTAACGCTCGCCGTTATGGCTCAGCCGCCGTACGCGCGTGGCGGTCGCTTGAGAAAGCGATTGACCTCTCATTCGCTTTGAAGAAGGGTATTTTGCTACGGATCGGCTTGAATGATGGTTGTGAAGAGTCGATGGGAAGGCATCTTTTCATCTGCGATCAGGAGGATTACCACATGATTGGATTTCGCTTTGGCAGTGGCTGGCGCCGTGGTGCATTGGCTGTTTGATTTTGTGCCCCTCTATCGGCTCACGCAGAGGATCATTGGCTGACGCAACCGGCGCTCAATCCCTTGGAGGCGGGGAGTGTCTACGCCAAATTTGGCGTCAGTTGATTCGACCCGGATTCCAGTTCCGGACCCTTGACCTTTGATCGAGATACCAACGTGCCGATTCTCGGCACTGTGCTGCCTGCCGGGCCGGTGGCAGGCTCGCGCATCGGCGTCTCACCCGATGAGATCGCAACGATTACGCTGGGTTACATGCTGACGCCCCACATCGCGATTGAAACGGCGCTTGGCTTGCCCACCCTCAAGTTCGACAATACTGGTCAGGGCAGTCTGCCGGAGAAGCCGCTGGTGCGCGTGCGAATCCCGCGCCTGAGCAATGTCCAGGTCGGTCCATTGGATGGGAAGATTGCCGATGTCACGGCGGCGCCCCTGAACCTGAAATTCATCTACCAGCCTTTCCCCAATCATCGCTTGCGGCCTTACATTGGCGCGGGCGCCACCTACACCATTACATACAACGAGCGCCTGGTAGACCCCAGCCTGTGGACCAGTCGCACGGATCCGGGCACAGCACCGGATCTGGAGGTGAGCGATGAATGGGGCAGCATCCTCCAGGCCGGTATCGACGTGGACCTGACCAAGAAATGGTTTCTGGGGTTTGATGTGATGCGGGTAGATCTCGATTTTGACAACCGCATCACCAATGTGGTGACCGACGGCGGCGTGGTCGGCAATGTCCAGGCTTCCGATGCACGGGTCAAGGTCGAGGCCGACCCGTATATCTATACCCTGAGCCTGGGACGGGTATTCTGAACCATCGGGCGAGCGCCGCTGCGGCCTTGTGGCGTTTTTTGTGCCGCGAGCAGGGCGTATATGCGGCGCCGCCTGGCTACGAATTGGCAACGATAGGCTAGGCTGACTGCACAGGTGAAGTGCGCGCATGTGGCATAACTGCTGCATCAGCGGCTGGTCAGGTAGACATCGAAGCGGGTCTGGCCGAGGCGGATGGCGTGGCTGGGTGATGGACCGGGCAATGGTGGGGCGCCGGCAGGGCGTTTGACCACCACCCGGCCGCGGGCGGCGCGGCAGGCGGCCACAAGGAGTTGGGAATCCGGCGGATCATCGCCCAGCAGCCGCCGCAGATACTGCATCTCCCGCCCCGGGAGGGCGCTGCTGCGGTGGGGCGGATACATGGGGTCCAGATAGACCACCTGTGGACGCGCAGTTGCCGGCAAATGATCGAGACAATCCACTGCCTCGCGATGCAATACCCGCATGCGCTGACAGACGGGCCCTGCGGCGTCATCCGCTCGTCCTCGCGCCACGCCATCCGCCAGTAGCCAGGCCAGCACAGGCGAGCGTTCCAGCAAGGTGACCTGCCAACCCAGATGGGCCAGGATGAAGGCGTCCTTGCCGAGTCCACCGGTGGCATCGATCAGCGTGGGCGCAGCTGCTGGATCGGGCTTGCCGGCTGCACGCCCCAGCCCCTGGTGGCGATCCCCTCCGCGCGCGCGGCGATAAGTCAGCGCGCCAGAGGCGAAATCCACCCGCAACGGCGCCAAGGCGCCCTGTACATCCTGCAATGACCAGCCCGCGGCGTCGCAGGCGAGCAGCAGCCCTCCGGGCAGCGCGGCATCGAGGTGCAAGCGGGCGGGTTCCGTGGTGGCACAAGAGGCGTCATGCATGCCTGGCATTTTACCGGACCCGCCGGACGACTATGCTGGGGGCATTGCCGCGGCAGTCCGGTCGCGGCCATTCACACAGGGAGGAGTGACATGATGTATCGCATCGGCTCGCGCGCGGTGGTTTGCCACGGCGAGAATTTCATCGCCGAGACGGCGGTGTTGATTGGTTCGGTGGTGCTGGAGCGGGGCGCCAGCGTGTGGTTCAACACCGTGCTGCGCGGCGACAACGAGCTGATCACCATCGGCGAGAACAGCAACGTGCAGGACGGCGCCGTGCTGCACACCGATCCGGGCATCAAGCTCACCATCGGGAAGAACGTGACCGTCGGCCACCAGGTGATGCTCCACGGCTGCACCATCGGGGACAACAGCCTGATTGGCATCAACGCCGTGATCCTCAATCGCGCCGTGATCGGCAAGAACTGCCTGATCGGCGCCAACACCTTGATCACCGAGAACAAGCAGATTCCCGACGGCTCGATGGTGATGGGCTCGCCCGGCAAGGTGGTGCGCCCGCTTTCGCCGCCGGAGATCCAGATGCTGGCCCTGAGCGCCCAGCACTATGTGCAGAACGCCAAGCGCTATCGCACCGAGCTGGTTCCTCAGGAAGTGCCGCTCAGCGATTGATGGCGCGCTTGGACAGCTTGCGCTGCAGGGTGCGGCGGTGCATGTTCAGGCTGCGCGCCGCCGCCGAAATGTTGCCGCCGTGCTCGGCCAGCACGCGATGGATGTGCTCCCATTCCAGCCGCCGGACCGACAGCCGTTCGGGTTCGGAGGGTACGTTTGGTGTGGCTTCTTCACCGGGTGCATGAGCAAAGGCGCGTACGATGGCATCGGCTTCCACCGGCTTGGGCAGGTAGTAGGCGGCGCCCAGCTTGATGGCATCGATCGCGGTGGTGATGCTGGCATAGCCGGTCAGCACCACGATGCGGATGGCCGGATTGATCGCCCGCAGCGGTTCAATCAGATCCAGACCCGATTCCCCTTCCAGCAGGCGCAGGTCGAGCACGGCATGGGTCGGCGGATGGGCACGCGCCAGTTGCAGCGCCTGCATTCCCGCACGCGCCCAATGCACCGTGAAGCCGCGCCGCGTCAGGGCGCGGGCCATCACGGGCCCGAACGCCTCATCGTCATCGACCAGCAGCAGGCTGGATTCCATGATCGTCTGGGACGGCATCTTTCAATTCCCTCGCAACAGTCGGGGCCAGGATGGGCAGTGTCACGCGCGCGCAGCTCCCCCGCCCCTGACCAAATTCCAGCGACAATTCCCCGCCCATGCGCCGGATTACGCTCTGGGCCAGAAACAGCCCCAGGCCGTGACCGCTGGTCTTGTCGCTGACGCCCATCTGACCCAGGTGCGGCGCCACGTGGGCGGCCACTCCCGGACCTTCATCACGCACAGACAGCATGAGGCGCGCGGCATCCCAATCGACACCGATTGCGATGGGGCGGTCGCTGGCGTCGGCTGCATTGTTGAGCAGGCTGAGCAGGGACTGGATCAGCGTCTCGTCCACCACCAATTGGGGCGCGGGCCGGGGTCTCCCCCAATCAACCCGCACCGCATGGCCCGGACGCAACAGGCTGAATCGCGCCAAGGTCTGGCGCAACAATTGATCGGCTGTTTGCACGCCGGCCCCCTCGCCCCGTGGCTCGCCGCCTGCGGTAAGGACCCGTCCCAGGCTTTCTCGGCAGCGATCCACCTGGCTCTTGAGCAGCGTCAGATCATCCTGGATGGCGGGGTCGGTGGGGCAACGTTCGCGCAACTCCTCCACCAACAAGGTCATGGTCGACAAGGGCGTGCCCAGTTCATGGGCGGCGCCGGCGGCCAGTGCCCCCAGGGCCACGATTTGCTGATCGCGCAAGGCGCCTTCGCGGGCGCGGGCCAGGCCTTCTTCCCGCTCGCGCAATTCATCGGCCATTGCTGCCACGAAGAATGCCATTACCCCCGCCGCGAGCACGAAACTGCCCCACATGCCCACCAGATGCAGGTTGAAACTGTCGTGAGCCATCCCAGGCGCGTGGGGGAGGGGGATATTCCAGAACATCACGGCGCTGTAGCAGGCCACCGAGACCAAGGCGAGCGAGCCCGTATCGCGCGCCGGCAGGGTGGAAGCCGCCACTGCCAGCGGCAAAAGATACAGGGACGCAAAGGGGTTGACATGGCCCCCCGTGACGTAGAGCAGGGCGGTCAGCCCCGCGATATCAACCAATAAATGGCGCAAAAAACGCGCCCGAGTCACCGACTCGGCGTGCCGCGTGAGTTGCCAGGCGCTCAGGTTGTCGCCCGCCATGAGTAGCAGGACGGCCAGCGGCAGCGCCACAGGCACGGCCAGTCCGACGAGGAGTTGGGTGACCCCCACCACTCCAGCCAACCCGACGATGGCGGTGCCGCGCAGCAACACCAGTCGACGCAGGTTGTTG
>JBARUT010000017.1:0-5048 GCA_049645885.1 Candidatus Macondimonas sp. | reverse complement strand
TACATCACGAGCCCCGCTTGCAGGAACTGGATTTCGGAATCTGGGAGGGACGCACGGCGGATGCCATTTTGGCCGACGATCGCGCGCAGTTGATGGCGTTCTGGCGTGATCCGGTACGTCATCCGCCGCCCCAGGGCGAAACCATGGATGCCTTCGCGGCCCGCATCCGCGCCGCTTTCGAGGAGTGGCGCGAACGGATGATCGACGGACCCTGGCTGTGGATCATCCATGGCGGGGTGATCCGGGTGCTTTTGACGGAGTTATTGGGCATGCCGCTCACCCATATGCTGCGCATCGAAGTGCCCTATGCCTGCCGCTCGACCCTCATTCTTGGGGATGGGCCGCCGCGCCTGCTGGCCCATGGTGCCGTGAATCCATGAAGGGATTGCGCCTGGCGCTGGGCTTCCTCACGCGCCTGCCCGTTCCCGCGCCGCCCATCTACGATCCTGCGACCATCGGCGCTTCATTGGCCTGGTACCCTGCCGTGGGGGCCCTGATCGGGCTGCTGCTCTGGGTCGGCTCCGCCCTGCTCGCCTTGCTCCTGCCCGCTGCGCCAGCGGTCAGCGCCGCGGTGCTGGTGATGCTGTGGGTGTGGCTGACCGGCGGCCTGCATCTGGATGGACTGGCCGATGCCGCCGATGCCGATGCCGCGGGAGGAGACGCCACGCGCCGACTTGCCGTACTCAAGGACCCGAACGCCGGACCTGCCGGGGTCACCGCCGTGGTGTTGGTGCTGCTGCTCAAAACGGCCACGGTGATGAGCCTGCTGGACACAAGCACCGGGTTATTCCCGGCCCTGCTCGTCGCCCCGCTGGTGGGCCGGGCCTTGATCGTTGCGGCCTTCCTCACCACGCCCTACATTCGCGCGGGCGGGCTGGGGGAAGCCCTCGCCGGGCATCATGATCGCAATGCCTGCCTTGCCAGCCTCGGGGTCACGCTGCTGGCGATCCCCCTCCTGTGTGGGCCGGCGGCTGCCGGCACAATCCTGTTGCTGGCCGGTGGCTTCCTGCTGTATTGGCGCCACGCAGCCTTGCGTCATCTGGGCGGGTTTACCGGCGACCTGGCCGGCGCGCTGGTGGAACGCGGCGAAGCGCTGACGCTGCTGGCGTGCGTCGTGGTTCTAGCCGGACATTGAGACACGCCGAATCAACGCATCAGCCCTGTGGAGATTGAACGCCATCGCAACCCCGTGCCATGCTCAAAATCGAACTGAAAACAAGCTGGCGTCCCCCTTCGGGACAGCCGGAAACGAAGGAGGAGACCCATGCAAGATATTCGGGGCAAGATTGCGGTGGTGACCGGCGCAGGCAGCGGTATCGGAAAGGCGACGGCCACCCGGCTGGCCCAGGCCGGCTGCGCGCTGGCGCTGGCCGATATCAACGCCGAAGCGCTCGCGCCGGTGGCAGCGTCCCTCAAGACCCATGGGGTTGCAGTGAGCACCCATACGGTCAACGTGGCCGACAAGACCCAAATGGCGGACTTTCCCGATGCGGTGCTGGCGGCCCACGGCGGGGTGCACATCGTCATCAACAACGCCGGCGTGATGGTGGCCGACCCGCTGGAAACCCACACCCTGGAGGATTTCGAATGGCTGTTCGGGATCAATTTCTGGGGCGTGGTCTATGGCTGCAAATTCTTCCTGCCCCACCTGCGCCGCGCCGGGGAGGGCCATCTGGTCAACCTGTCCAGCATGTTCGGCTTCTACGGTCTGCCCACCCAGAGCTCCTATTGCGCCAGCAAGTTCGCCGTGCGCGGTTTCACCGAATCGCTGCGGGCGGAACTGAGGGGCACCGGTATCGGCGTCACCGCCATCCATCCCGGCACCATCCGCACCAACATCATGAAGGCGGCGCGCACGCAGCAAACGGGCGGCGGTGGCCTGGTGCAGCGGGGTCAGGACCTGATGAACCGTTTCGGCACCGCCCCCGAGCGGGTGGCGGAGAAGATCGAAGCGGGCATTCGCCACAACCGCGCCCGGGTACGGGTGGGCCTTGATTCCTACCTAAGCGATTATGTGGCGCGCCTGAGCCCCACCGGCCTCAACGCGCTGATGGGCCGAGCCCGCGGAAAATTCGGCGCGTGAACCTTAAGCCATCCGCCTGGATCGGCAGGCGGCCGCGTCAATCGGCCGCGACGGTGCGATCGCGGGCCCAGGCGCGCAAGGCCTGCACCGATTCAGCCATGACCACCGACAGCGGACGGGTGCGGGCCAACTCCCGCTGCACGTCCGCTTGTCCCGCCGGGCGGCCAGCGGCGGCCGCACCATAACAGGCCGACACCACCGCCTGTTCGATTTCCGCTCCCGAAAATCCCTCACTCAGCCGTGCCAAAGCGGCATGGTCGAAGCGGCCCGGATCGAGTTGGCGCTTGCGCAAATGGATCACAAAGATCGCCTCCCGCGCGGAAGTCTCCGGCAGATCGACGAAGAAAATCTCGTCCATCCGGCCCTTGCGCATCAACTCCGGCGGCAGTTGCTGGATGTCGTTGGCGGTGGCCGCGAGGAACACCGGCGCGGTACGTTCCGCCAGCCAGGTCAGCAGGGTGCCCAGCATGCGCCGTGAAGTGCCGCCGTCGTCTCCGCCCGTGGCCAGTCCCTTTTCGATCTCATCGATCCACAGCACACAGGGCGCCATGTTTTCAGCCAGAGCAAGCGCCGCCCGCAAATTGCGCTCGGATTCGCCGTAGTACTTGTTGTAGAGCGTGCCCATGTCCAGGCGCAGCAAGGGAACGCCCCAAATCCCGGCGATGGCGCGCGCCGCCAGACTCTTGCCGCTACCCTGCACGCCCAGCAGCAGGACACCGCGCGGGGGTGGGAGGCCGGCCGACGCACCCCGGCCGAGAAAAGCATCCTGCCGCTCGGCGAGCCAGGCCTTGAGCCGTTCCAGGCCGCCAAGGTCGGCCAGCGGGGCGGTCTCGAACTCGAAATGCACCGCGCCCGAAAGGTTCAGCAGTTCGAACTTGGCCTTGTTGAGCTTGGGCAGGTCGTCTTCGGTGAGGGCGCCATCATCCCAGATCGCCGTGCGCACCAGCCGGCGAGCATCCTGTTCGGTCAGTCCGCGCAGATTGCGGATGATGCGTTCCAGGTTGCGCCTGTCGCTGCGCACGCGCGCCCCTCGGTTGGCCGCAGCCCAGGCCTGCGCCTCTTCCCGCACCAGACGCTCCAAGGCTTCAACATCAGGTAGCCGCAGCGTGAACCGGGCCGACAGGTGATGCAATTCCTCGGGCAATTCGCAGCGCGGCCCCACCAGCATCAGATGCAGCGGCCGGGGCAAGACCTGCTGGGCAATTTCACGCAACAGGCGCACGTTCAGCGGCGCATCGGCCAGATAGGGGTGGAAATCGAACAGCACATAGAGCCCGGCGAGCGGATTGTCCTGGATATGCGCCAGCACGCCGTCGGGCTTGCGCGTCCCGGTGGGAGGCGGTTGATCTGGATCGGGAGGCTCGCGGCGCAGGCCGGCGGTGGCGCTCCAGGTGAACACCGACCAGTCGCGCGTGATGGCGAGCCGCGTCACCAGTTCAAGAGCGCGCCTCTCCTCGTGGGTCTCGATCACCACCAGCGGCACGCCCACATCCAGAATCAACGCCAGATCGTGCAGATCCTGCATGCGCTCCCCTCCTCTGCCCTGTCCCCCAAGCTATCGGCAACGGAAGGGGAAGTCTGGATGGGGGCGCAGCATGAAGCCGCGCGAGCAATCTCACCTGCTGGCGTGCCGGACTCAGGTGGCGCGCGTGGGGTGCAGCTTGTAGGCGACCGCGTCGGACAAGGCCTGCCAGGAGGCCTCGATGACGTTGCTGGACACCCCCACCGTGGTCCAGCGCTGTCCGGAGCCATCGGTGCTCTCGATCATGACCCGGATCAAGGCGTCGGTGCCGGCCCCGGCGCCCAGGATGCGCACCTTGTAATCCACCAGCTTCAGGTCCACCAACTGGGGATAGGCCGGCAACAAGGCCTTGCGCAGCGCCCGGTCCAGCGCATTGACCGGCCCGTTACCCTCGGCCACGGTCATGTGCAGCTCGCCATCCACCCGGATTTTCATGGTGGCCTCAGCCAGCGTGAACGGCTCGCCGCTCGCGGCCACGCGGCGCTCGTCCATGACGCGGTAGCTCACCAGATCAAAGGGTGGCGCCAGGTCTTCCAGCTCACGCCGAGCCAACAGCTCGAAGCTGGCTTCCGCCCCGTCGTAGGTATAGCCCAGGAACTCCCGCTCCTTGACCAGCCGCACCAGCGGCTCGATCCGCCGATCGGCGGCATCGACCACAACCCCCACATCCGCCAGCAGGGACAGCACATTCGACCGGCCGGCCTGATCAGAGACTAGGATCTTGCGTGCGTTCCCCACATCGTCGGGTTGCACATGCTCGTAGCTGCGCGCGTCCTTTTCCACCGCCGACGCATGCAGACCCCCTTTGTGGGCAAAGGCGTTCTCGCCCACATAGGGCGCGTGGCGGTCATGCGCGCGATTGAGGCGCTCGTCCACCACCCGCGAGACGTGGGTGAGCTGGCGCAGATCCTCCCGGTTCAGGCCGGTTTCAAAGCCCATCTTGAGCATCAGACTCGGCAGCAGGCTGATCAGGTTGGCATTGCCGCAACGTTCACCCAGACCATTCAGGGTGCCCTGGACCTGGCGCACGCCCGCTCGCACCGCCGCCAGACTGTTGGCCACCGCATTGCCGGTATCGTTATGGCAGTGAATCCCCAGCCGCTCGCCCGGAAACCGTGCCGCGACCTCTGCAACGATGTCTTCCACTTCATGGGGCAACGTGCCGCCGTTGGTGTCGCACAGCACCGCCCAGCGCGCCCCGGCCTCCAGCGCGACCTCCAGGCAACTCAAGGCAAAATCGGGATTGGCTTTGTAGCCGTCGAAGAAATGCTCGGCATCGAAGATCACCTCCGCCACGCGCGTCCCCGCAAAGACGAGGCTGTCGCGGATCATCTCCAGGTTCTCCGGCAAGGTGCTGCGCAGCGCCACCTCGACATGGAAATCCCAGGTCTTGCCCACCAGGCAGGCCACCGGCGCGCCGCTGTCCAGCACACGCATCAGACC
>JBARUT010000016.1:0-5286 GCA_049645885.1 Candidatus Macondimonas sp. | reverse complement strand
CGCGTGGGCAGGCGCCGGGGTCCGCACGGTGGATGCGCTGTGCCCCGGGTTTGCGGCGGATTGCCTGGAAACACTGGAGGAGATTGCAATCCGCTATGCCGAGACGCTCGAATCCCGGGGCGGCAAGCTGCGCTATATTCCCGCCCTGAACGATACACCCGACCACATCGCTTTTCTGGCCGATCTGGTGTCCACCCGCACGGCGCCCTGGCGGGCTTGATGCGGTTCAATGCCGATTTAATCGAAAATCTGGCGCGTCACGCGGGCATGGAGCGGGCTGGAACGGGGAAAATGGGCGCGCAGAAAGGCCATCTGGTCGGCCAGCACGCGGCGACCCTGGAGGTAGACATATTCGGCATGGGTCGGGGTGAAGGGCACAGCGAGCAACTGCATGGCGGCCTGTTCCGGCGTGCGCCCGGCCTTGTGGTTGTTGCAACGCTTGCAGGCAGCCACCACATTGGTCCAGACGTCCTTGCCACCCTGGCTCAGGGGTGTCACGTGATCGCGCGATAGGTCGGAGACGGAAAAGCGTCCGCCGCAGTACAGGCAGAGATGGCCGTCACGGCGAAACAGCGTGCGATTCCCTAGCGGCGGCGTGTAGCGGTCGCGCAGTTCATGGAGTACGTGATTGTGGCCGAAGGTGGCCATGATGGAATGGATCTGGACCAGGCTGCGCCGGCCGCTGTGGGCATTGATGCCGCCTCGGATGCGATAAAGCGGCGCGCCCAGGGTATAGGCGACCTCCCCCAGATGGTGCAGTCGCACCGCCTGTTGGTAATCGATCCATTCCAGCGGCATGCCGCTGGCATCGGTCCGGAGCACATGCTGGCTCAAGTCGTACACGGGACACCTCTGCCGGTTGGCCCTTTGCTCGCTGAAGCTTGCCCTTATATGTCAGAACGGCACCAAAAATGCAATGTACTGGTCATGACGGAGCCGGATCGGTGGACGCACCGGCTGCAGAGGTGATTCAGGGCGCCAGATCGGCGTAGAGGTCGTGCTCGTCCGCATCGGTGACCACGACGCGGACTTTATCGCCGGGCTTGAGGCCGGGCGCATCGTCGATGTAGACCACGCCATCGATTTCGGGCGCGTCGCTGGCGCTGCGGCCAATGGGACCGTCCGCATCCACCGCATCGATCAATACGTCGATCGTGCGTCCGATCTTGTCCTGCAGACGGGCGGCGCTGATGCGGGCCTGGTGTTCCATCAGGCGCGCGTAGCGTTCCTCCTTGACGGCTTCCGGTACCGGATCGGCCAAGGCGTTGGCCGTGGCGCCCGCGACGGGGGAGTAGGTGAAGGCGCCGACCCGGTCGAGTTGGGCTTGTTCCAGGAAATCCAGCAGTTGCTGGAAATCGGTCTCGGTTTCGCCGGGGAAGCCGACGATGAAGGTGCTGCGCAGGGTCAGCTCGGGACAGATGCTGCGCCAGGCGCGCAGGCGCTCCAGCGTGCCTTCGGTGGCGGCGGGTCGCTTCATGAGCTTCAGGATGCGCGGGCTGCCGTGCTGCAACGGCACATCGAGATAGGGCAGCACCAGCCCTTCGGCCATGAGCGGGATGACTTCGTCCACGTGGGGGTAGGGATAGACGTAGTGCAGCCGCACCCAGGCGCCCAGGCTGCCCAGTGCTCGGGCCAGCTCGGTGAGCCGCGTGCGCACGGGGCGGCCGTTCCAGAAATCCGTGCGGTATTTAAGGTCCACGCCGTAGGCGCTGGTGTCCTGCGAGATGACCAGCAATTCCTTTACGCCGGCGCCCACCAGCCGTTCGGCCTCGCCGAGCACCTCCCCGGCCGGCCGGCTCACCAGATCGCCGCGCATCGAAGGAATGATGCAGAAGCTGCAGCGGTGGTTGCAGCCTTCGGAAATCTTCAGGTAGGCGTAATGGCGTGGCGTGAGCTTGATGCCCTGGGGCGGCACCAGATCCAGGTAGGGGTCATGCGCCACTGGGGGCAGGTGGGTATGCACGGCGGCCATCACCTGCTCGTAGGCTTGTGGGCCGGTTACCGCGAGCACGGCCGGATGCGCCGCGCGAATGTCCTCGGGTTGGGCGCCCATGCAGCCGGTGACGATGACCCGTCCATTCTCCGCCAAGGCCTCGCCAATGGCTTCCAAGGATTCGGCCTTGGCAGCATCGATGAAGCCGCAGGTATTCACCACCACCAGATCGGCATCCTGGTAGCTGGGCGAGACCTGATAGCCCTCGCGGCGCAGCTCGGTGAGGATGCGTTCAGAATCCACCAGCGCCTTGGGGCAGCCGAGGCTGACAAAGCCGACTTTGGGAACCTGGGTGGTCATGGGCGCGGGCCTTGGGAGCGAGGGGCAGTGATTTTATCCACTTACCCGACGCTTAGCCATTCCCGGTGCCGTCCTGAAGCGGGGTATGGCGCAATTCGGCCAGCCGACGCAGCGTGAGGCTGCGGGCGAATTCCTGACTGTAGCGGATGTGGGCCTCCATCAGCGTGCGGGCGGCGCTGAGGTCGCCATCCAGCAGCAGTTCCAGCATGCGGTGATGTTCGGCATAGGTCGTGGCGATGCGCTCGCGGGCGGTGAAATCCAGTCGGCGGATGATGTGGATGCGGGCATTCACATCTTTCAGCAGACCAGCAAGCACGCGATTCCCCGAGCCCTCGGCCAAGGCCATATGGAAACTTTCGTCGTGCTGGGCCATGGCCTCGACCGAGGGGGGCGCCTCACTGGACCGGGAGGGGTGCCAATGGTGCGCCAATGCCTCCAGCTTGGCGCGAGGCATCTGGAGCAACGCCAGTTCCAGCGACAAGCCTTCCAGTGCGGTGCGCACTTGGTAGAACTGGTCGATCTCGTCGATATCCAGTTCCCGCACGAAGCAGCCCTGTTTGGGGCGGATGGTGATGAAGCCTTCCACCGCCAGACGCTGCAAGGCTTCACGAATGGGCGTGCGGCTGACGCCAAAGTCGAGGCTGAGTTCGGTTTCCGTGACCCGGGTGCCGGGGTACAGCGCGAAGCTCAGGATGCGCTCCTTCAATTCGTTATAGATGGTCTGGGTGGAAGGCCGATGACGCATGCGGATTTCCGTGAAGGCGGATGGATTTCAGGATACATGATTGTATACCCCGCGGAATTTCGTCGCCTTCAATCAGTGCGTGGCATGCCCAGCCTTGGCGCACCGGATGGCGCGGGGTTCGAGGCCAAACCCGCGTGACGCTTTTAAAAACTTGGAAATGAACAAGTTATGTGTTTTTTCCTGTTACGGCATGAATTGTGCTCGACGTTGTATGCAACGTCGTATTTCAGGGTAGCCAAAAATTCATTGCCAACATGGGGAAGCGCTTTTATGTATGTACTTGACCGTTACCGTAGGCGTGGCGCGCTCAGCGCGGGCTGCCTGTTCGCGATTCTGGCCAGTCCTGCCGCCGAGGCGGGTTCTGCCAACTTCGCCACCACCAATATCCAGTACCTGCATGGCACCCGCTACGCAGATTTCGATCCGAGCGGTGGATTCAGCGAAGACGATGAGTCGAGCATCATCACGATCGAGCATTTCAACACCTGGAAATATGGCGACAACTTCATGTTTGTCGACATTACCAATCCGCTTGGCGAGGGGGACGCCTTCGGCACAACGGCTGAAGAAAGCGCCAGCTTTTACGCCGAAATTTCGCCGCGGCTCTCCTTTGGCAAGATGGCCGGGAAGGATTTGTCCTGGGGGCTGATCCAGGATGTGTTGTTAACCGCCACGGTGGAAATCCCGGAATCCCCCGTCGATCAAACTTACCTTTATGGCTTGGCGGTCGATCTCAAGCTGCCTGGCTTCCAGTTTTTCCAGGTCAACTGGTACATACGCGACAACCAGGGCGCCGGCATCGACACCGGCCAGCAGATCACCCTCGTGTGGGGCGCGCCGTTCAAGTTGGGCCCGGTGCCGCTGGTGTTCGAGGGGTTCTTTGACTACGCCTGGGGCGAGGAACCGCTGGAGGACAACATCATTACCGCGCCACGGCTGTTGGTGGACGTGGGAGAGCTAGCGGGCTTTGGTGGCGGCAAGCTGCAAGCGGGCGTGGAGTACCAGGTCTGGCGCAACAAGTTCGGCATCGATGGCATGGACGAAGATGTGCCCCAGGCCATGGTGAAGTGGATTTTCTGAATGCCATGGTTCACACGGCCGGATCCACATCTGGTCCCGGAGTGCTTGCAGTGAGTCCTGTGATTCCTGACCTGGACCTCGCTTCATTGACCCGGAGCTACCGCGATCGCGTACTGACTCCGACGGTGCTCGTGGAAGCGTTGATCGCGCGACTTGAAGCCGAGCCTGATCCGGCGATCTGGATCAGCCGGATCGGGAGCGATGCGTTACGCGCCACTGCAGCGGCCCTTGCGGCGCGGGGTGCCAATGGCTTGCCGCTGTTCGGCATCCCGTTCGCCGTGAAGGACAACATTGACGTCGCCGGACTGCCCACCACTGCGGCCTGTCCGGATTTTGCCTACGTGCCCGAGGTGACGGCGCCGGCGGTACAGCGCTTGCTGGATGCCGGCGCCATCCTGGTCGGCAAGACCAATCTGGATCAATTTGCCACGGGCCTGACCGGCACCCGCTCCCCCTACGGCGCGGTGGCCAATGCCTTCGATCCGGCCTATATCAGCGGCGGATCGAGTTCAGGATCGGCGGTGGCAGTGGCCAAGGGGCTGGTCAGCTTCGCGCTGGGCACTGACACGGCGGGTTCCGGCCGGGTTCCAGCGGCGCTGGGCAATCTGGTCGGACTCAAGCCCAGCCGCGGTCTGGTCAGCACGCGCGGTGTGCTGCCCGCCTGTCGTTCGCTGGACTGCGTTTCGGTGTTCGCGCTGACCTGCGCTGATGCCCAGGCGGTGCTCGATGTGGTTGCGGGCTTTGATGGGGACGATCCGTTTTCGCGTGACTTACCGATAACCCCTGCTGCGAGCGGGGCGGTTTTTCGTTTTGGTGTGCCCCGGCCGGCGCAACGGGAATTCTTTGGCGATGCCGCGAGTGCCGCGGCGTTCGAGCATGCCGTGACGGCTCTCGCAGCGCTGGGCGGTGAGGCGGTCGAGGTGGACTACACGCCCTTTCGCGAGGCGGCCCGGTTGCTCTATGACGGGCCGTGGCTCGCGGAACGCCACCTCGTCATTCGCGACTTGTTGCGCAGCCGTCCCGATGCCGTGTTGCCTGTGGTGCGGCAGATCATTGAGGCGGGCAGTCGATTCTCGGCAGCCGATGCCTTCACGGGGCAGTATCGGCTGCGTGCCTTGCGCCAGGCGCTGCGGCCGCTGTGGGAGGACATCGATCTGCTGGTGACGCC
>JBARUT010000015.1:0-8371 GCA_049645885.1 Candidatus Macondimonas sp. | reverse complement strand
GTTCGACCTGCCGGCCGGGGCAGCCATCGTGCTGGCACTGGTTCTGATGGGAGTCATGACGGCCAAGGGTGCTGTAGTGAAGCACCAAGCCGATGCATCGGGGCGCTCGAAACCCGGATCCAGTCGCCCGTAATTATCCCTTGATTGGTCTGCATGAGATGTGCTAAGCGCTTGCGTTTTGCGCGCCATGATCTTGAATTGCTTGAGGGAAAAACCCTCCGGCCGGAATTCCGGCCGCGCATAACGACATCATGGAGGAGACATCATGCGCAGGATAGGAACAAGCCTCCGGCCGCTACTCGCCGGTTGTGTCATGGCGTGGATGGCTACGGCTTGGGGAGCGGCGCCAGCCCCCTATGACAGTCTCAAGGGCGAAGCTTTCGACCAGTTCGTGACGCGTCTGAAAGCCGATCCCAGTCTGATGGCCAAGGACAATGATCTTTCTTTCCGCCTCAGCACGGCGCAATGGGATCAGATGGTGCAGGCAATGGACCTGGATCATTACACCTGGGTCTATGCCACAACAGTCAAGGCCAATCAAAGCCCGCAACTGGCGGGCAAGCGCATCGAAGCCTTGTCGGTCGTGTCGGTGCGGGCGGGCAAACTGGTGCCCATTCCGTTCCAGATCGATGAGCAGGATGAGGATGGCTGGGTCTATGAATCCGACGTATCGGGCAAGATCAAGGGCACCGAGGGGGTATTCGACGCGGACGATGAGCTGGTCTTCATGTACCGCGACACGGGGATCGAACGCCTCGATCCTGCGGTCCATCGCCTGGCGGATGGCCGCATTGTCCAGGAACTCAAGTACGACTATAACGGCAAGACACGCTATGCCTATGTTGCCGAGGGCTCATCCCTGCGCGACTCCAGCGACTATGTCCAGTACGACCCGAAAAAATGGACCCTGGATGCCACCTTCTTCAACTTCCGCAACAACCCCAAGAACATCCTGATGTTCGAGGACTTCCGTGCCAACGCGGGACCCACGCCCACACATCGGGTGCTGGACACGCTGATCATGGAAATTTCCACTGGGGTCATGATGCCTTGGCCGCGGGTGACGGTTGACATTCGCAACCTTCAGGCTGAACTGGCTGGCGTCAAGCATGGTCCGGTGCGGGAAGTGCTCAAACTCAAGATCTGGGTGGTTGTCGCCGGAATCCCAGTGTTTCGTATCCTGACCGACATGACGGTCTACGACCAAGGCATCACCCTGCCCGTCAAGCTGCATATCCCCGGCGGCGAGATCCTCACCCGGGTGCTCAACAAGCCCTTGATTGACATCGCCCTGGACATGAACAGCATGAAAGGTGGGCGCTTCGTTTCAGCCGTCAATCCCAGCGGCAAATACCACGCGGTCGATGGCGTGATTACCCCGGAGGAAAAGCAACTCGACATCCGCATTCCCGATGCCACCTGGCTCTGGGTCGAAAGCGGCCGGGGCTGGGATGTGGTGATGAAGTTTGCCATTCCGCCGGACTGGCCGGTGGAAGGGCGGGGGACCTATGTGGACGCGGTGAAGCCCGAGAAATCCTATGCGTATGAAAGCTTCCCCGATGCCCTGCCGCGCTTCGGTTTCCAGGTCACCAAGCTCCCGGTGGGCAAGCTCGACATCGACCTGACGGCCATTCTCTGGTTCCCTGCGACCGTGGGGCAGGCGGGGCCTGAGCGCTTCATCAAGCAAATGGACAATCCACCGCGTCTGGAAGCGCAAGCGCCGCCCGTTTGAACCGCGTCCTTCACGCCCGGTGCGCCTGCGCCGGGCGTTTCACTTTGCCTTCTCCTGCGGATGGTACCGCCACCTGCACGGCGCCCGGCTTGATCGTGAGGCGAATCGGCGTGTGCCGGATGATTTCTCCATCCCCCTGGACCGGCAGACGCGGCCGGCAATCCAGTTCGATCGATGTACGCGCCGTCAGGTAGCGGATGCGGCGATTGCGATGATGCTGGCCGGTAAAGAAATCCCAACCGATGCCGGCAAAGTCGAACATCGTCCGACTGTTGAGAATGCAGAGGTCAATCACACCGTCGTCGGGCGCCACATGGTCGCCGAGGCGCACGGCTTCGATGCCCCAGATCCCGCCGTTGGCAATGAAGACCTGCTTGGCATGCATACGGTGGCGCAGGCCGTCCACGAAAATCTCGAAGCGATGCGGCTGCAGGCCGCTCAAGGTGCGCAGGGCGGTCCAGACATAGGCCAAGCGGCCGAAGCGTCGCTTGGCCGTCTGATTCGTATCGCGAATCATCAGCGATGACAAGCCCACGCCCAGATGCAGCAGATAGAGATGTTCATCGCACACCATGCCATCCACGGCGCGCACACGGAAACCGGTGAGCAGTGCGCAGGCCGCCTCCAATTCCAGCGGAATCCCCATTTCGCGGGCAAAAATATTGGCAGTCCCCGTGGGAATGACGGCCACAGGCACAGAAGACCCCGCAACGCCTTCGCTGACCTGGGACACAGTGCCATCGCCACCGATGGCAATCACCAGCTCGGCGCCCGCCGCCACGGCTTCACGCACCCGAGCCGGTACATCCTCGTCCTCGGCGCCAGTGGTTTGGTAAATCTCACAGCTTTGTCCGGAGCGCGCGCAATGCGCCTCCAGGACGGCGCGCACCTGATCGGGATCACAACTCCCGCCCATGGGATTGAGTACGCCAAACAGGCGTTGTGGAGAACCAGACTCAAGGGTATGCATGTGAAGGTCTTCCTGGTGAGAAACCACAGGCCGGGTAATCCGGCGGCGTGTGGGTTACTTGGGCCCCCAGATAAGTATGATTCGCTTACAAGTTGTCATGCATGGTTTCCCGCGCCCCCCACAAGGCCAGCAGCGTCAGCAGCGCAGCCGCGGACAGATAAAAGCCGACCGTGTGCAGGCCATAGTGCGTCGCCAGCCAGGTGGCGATATAAGGCGCGAGGGAGGCGCCGAAAATACCGGCCAGGTTGAAGGCGAGCGATGCTCCTGTATAGCGCACTGCGGTGGGGAACTGTTCGCTCAGCACGGTGCCCAGCGGCCCATAGGTAAGGCCCATCAAGGCCAGACCCAGCGCCATGAACAGGACCACCAGCCCCTCGCCACCCGCGCCGAGCAAGGGGGCAAACAAAAGACCGAACAGTGCAATGCCCCCGGTCGCCGCCATCAACATGCGCCGGCGGCCGTGGCGGTCGGCCAGATGGGCGGAAATTGGGATGGTAAGGCCGAAAAACAGCACCCCGAAAAGTTGGATCAGCAAAAAGCGCTCGCGGGAAAAATGCAGGGCGGTCGTGCCCCAGGTCAGGGTGAAAACCGTCATCAGATAGAACAGCACGAAAGTGCACAACGCCATGATCGTGCCACGCACGAGTGCGCCGGAGTGATCGCGCAACACCGTGAGTATCGGCAGCCGCTCCCGTGCATCGGCATCCAGTGCGCGCTGGAATACTGGGGTTTCGTGCAGGTTCAACCGCACCCACAGCCCCACGACCACCAGAATGCTGCTGGCCAGGAAAGGCGTCCGCCAGCCCCAGCTGAAAAACTGTGCATCGCTCAGGAAATGGGTCAACAACAGGAACGAGCCGCCCGAGAGAATGAAGCCGATCGGCGCGCCCAGTTGCGGAAACATGCCGTACCAGGCGCGCCGCCCCGGCGGCGCGTTTTCTGTGGCCAGCAGGACTGCGCCGCCCCATTCCCCACCCAGTCCCAGCCCTTGGCCGAAGCGGCACAGCGCCAGCAACAGCGGCGCCATCACGCCGATCTGGGCATAGGTGGGCAACAAGCCGATGAGCAGGGTGGACAAGCCCATGGTCAGCAGCGCCGCCACCAGGGTGGCCTTGCGACCGATACGGTCGCCGAAATGGCCGAACAGCGCCGATCCCAACGGGCGGGCGAAGAAGGCAAGGGCAAAGGTGGCCAGTGACTGCAGCATCGCGGTGGTCGCGTCGCCGGCCGGGAAAAACAGCTGCGGGAAGACCAGCACCGCAGCAGTGGCATAGATGTAGAAATCGAAGAATTCGATGGTGGTGCCGATCAGGCTGGCAAACAGCACCCGCCCCTTGGCATTGCCATTTGGCGTTTCGCTCGACATGATCGCATCACGCATTGGAATCTCTTGTGTCATGGCTTTGCGGCAAAGCGGCCATGGTAAGGGCTTTTGCGGGATTTGTGCCGAACGACGCGACCAGCGGCGATGGCAGCCACTGGGCTTGGTGCGCCACGACGTGCTAGAACGATGTCCATCGTCCGTGACAGGCGCATCAAGGCACGTAGGCCGGGGTTTTTCAGGAATTGCAGGGGACGGGCGGATTGCCCGGGATGAATCGATCATGCTTGCCTATACATTGCGGCGTTTCGTTGGCGCCTGGCCCACCCTGTTGGTGCTGGTCACCCTCTCGTTCTTCATGGTTCGCGCGGCGCCGGGCGGACCCTTCGATGTGGAAAAAAACCTGCCCCCGGAAATTGAGGCCAATCTCGCCGCGAAATACCATCTGGACGAGCCGCTCTGGCAGCAGTATCTGCGTTATCTCGGTGACCTGGCCCGCGGCGATCTGGGGCCGTCGTTCAAATACGCCGACTACACCGTGAATGAGCTCATTGCGCAGGGTTTCCCGGTATCGCTGCGCCTGGGGCTCGCCGCCATGGCGCTGGCCCTGCTGATTGGGCTGCCTGCAGGCATGCTGGCCGCGCTGCGGCAGAATCGCCCCACCGATCACGTGACCATGGCGCTGGCCATGACGGGGATTTCGGTGCCCGGTTTCGTGGTTGCGCCGCTGTTGATTTTGGTGTTCGCGGTGGGTCTGGGCTGGGTGCCGGCCGGGGGCCTGGATGGCGGCATCCGCTCCTGGATTCTGCCGGTGGTGGCGCTGGCCCTGCCGCTGCTGGCCTATATCGCCCGCCTGACCCGGGCCAGTCTGATCGAAGTCTGGCGCAGCCCCTTCATCCGCACCGCGCGGGCCAAGGGCCTGCCGCTGCGGCTGATCCTGCTGCGCCATGCACTGAAACCCATGCTGCTGCCTGTGGTGTCGTTCCTGGGGCCTGCGCTGGCAGGCGTCATCACGGGATCGGTGGTAATCGAGGCGATTTTCGGTATTCCCGGTCTCGGGCGCTATTTCGTGCAAGGGGCGCTGAACCGCGACTACACGCTGGTGATGGGGGTGGTGGTGTTCTACGGCGCGCTGATCATCGTGTTCAATTTCCTGGTGGACCTGCTCTATGCGCTGCTGGATCCCCGCGTGAGGTACAGCTGATGGATGGCACGACATCCGGCATCGAGGCCCCGCGCCCGGTCATCGGGCGCGGCCTGTGGTCCGACGCATTGCGCCGATTGCGGCGCAACCGGGCCGCCATGACCAGTCTGGTGCTGCTGGGTCTGCTGGTGGTTGCGGTCAGCATCGGTCCCTGGCTGAGCCCCAATGCCTTCGACGGCAGCGACTGGGACGCCATTCTGCTGGCGCCCACGTGGACCGGCGGTCACTGGTTCGGCACGGATTTCCTCGGACGCGACCTGCTGGTGCGCACCCTTCACGGTGGGCGCATCTCGCTCCTGGTGGGCCTCTCCGCCACCCTGGTCAGCCTGCTGATCGGGGTCACCTGGGGCGCCACGGCGGGCTATCTGGGTGGGCGCGTCGACGCGGTCATGATGCGCATCGTGGACATCCTCTACGCCCTGCCATTCATGTTCTTCGTCATCCTGCTGATGGTGTTTTTCGGGCGCAATATCTTTCTGATCTTCATCGCGGTGGGCGCGGTGAACTGGCTCGACATGGCGCGCATCGTGCGCGGGCAGACCCTGTCGCTGCGGGAACGCGAATTTGTCCTCGCCGCCCAGGCCTACGGCGCCCCCGGTTGGCGCATCATCGCGCGCCACATCGTGCCCAATCTGCTGGGCGTGGTCATGGTCTACGTCACGCTCACCATCCCCCAGGTGATCCTGGTCGAATCCTTTCTCAGCTTCCTCGGACTGGGCGTGCAGGAGCCCTACACCAGCTGGGGCGCATTGGTGAACGATGGCGCCCAGCAGATGGAAGCCGGCCCTTGGCTGCTGATCTTCCCGGCGCTGTTTCTGGCCACGACCCTGTTTTGTTTCAACTTCCTCGGCGACGGGCTGCGCGATGCGCTGGACCCCAAGGATCGCTGATGGCCACCTTGAACGACAAACCATGAGCCCATTGTGATGAACCGCCCGGCCCCGGCAGCCACGCATCAGCCCGTCACGACGGCGCAACCCACGCCGTTGCTCGCGGTACGCGATCTCAATGTGCGCTTCCAGACCGACAATGGCCCGGTGGAGGCGGTGCGCGAGCTCAGCTTCACCCTGGCCCAGGGAGAGGCCCTGGCGCTGGTGGGCGAGTCGGGTTCAGGCAAGACCCAGAGCGCAATGGCCCTGCTCGGTCTGCTGGCCGACAATGGGCGCGCCGCCGGGACGGCATGGCTCTCCGGCACCTCCCTGCTGGACATGCCGGAGGCGGAGCTGCGCCGGATTCGCGGGGCGCGGATCGGGGTGGTTTTCCAGGATCCCATGACGGCATTGAATCCATATCTGACCCTCGAGCGCCAAATGACCGAGACGCTCTGCCTGCATCGCGGCCAATCACGCCGCGAGGCGCGCGGCGCGGCCCTGCGCATGCTCGATGCGGTGCGCATCGCCGATGCCGCGCGCCGGCTCGACCAGTATCCCCATGAACTGTCCGGCGGTATGCGCCAGCGCGTGATGATCGCCATGGCGCTGCTGCCCCAACCCGATGTGCTGATTCTCGATGAGCCCACCACAGCCCTGGATGTGACCATCCAGGCCCAGATCCTGGACTTGCTGGGCACCCTGCGGCGGGATCTCGGCACGGCCATGCTGCTCATTACCCACGATCTGGGCGTGGTGGCCGCGGTGTGCGATCGCATGCTGGTGATGTACGCCGGAGAAGGGGTGGAGCAGGGACCCGTGGCCGCATTGCTCGAACAGCCCCGCCATCCCTACACCCAGGGGCTGCTGGAATCCCTGCCCAGTCGCCAGAATGGCGCGCGGCGGCTGGCCACTCTCCCCGGCCATCCCCCCGACCATCGTACGCGACCGGCGGGTTGCCCCTTTGCGCCGCGCTGCGTCCACGCCATGGCGATATGCGCCACCGTCCGACCCGCGTGGGAGGATGAATCGGAGACGCGCGGCCGGCGCTGCCACTGGCAAGTTCCCGCAATCGGCCCGGAAATGGGAGCAAACGCATGAGCAGCGCCAACTTGCTGGAAGCGCACGATCTCGCGGTGCATTACCCGGTAAGCGGCGGCCTGTTGCGGCGCCGACGCTGGCTGCGCGCGGTGGACGGCGTGAGCCTGAGCCTCGCCGCCGGGGAGACGCTGGGTGTGGTGGGGGAGTCGGGCTGCGGGAAATCCACCCTCGGTCGCGCCCTGTTGGGGCTGACGCCGATCCATGCCGGCACGGTGGCCTTGCAAGGCGTGGATCTGACGGCCCTGTCGCGACGGCAGCTTCGTGCCCATCGCCGCCATGCCCAGATGGTGTTCCAGGACCCGCTGGCCAGCCTCGACCCGCGCATGACGGTAAGCCAGATTCTGGCCGAGCCAGTGCGTATCCATGAGCCCGCGATGACGCGCCTCGCGGTCCGCGCCCGGGCCTTGGCGCTGCTGGAACGGGTGGGCTTGGCGCCGGACGCCATGGATGGCTACCCTCACGAATTCTCCGGCGGCCAATGTCAGCGCATCGGCATCGCGCGGGCGTTGATGCTGCGCCCCGGACTGCTGGTGTGTGATGAGCCTGTGTCGGCGCTGGATGTGTCCATCCAGGGCCAGATCGTGAACCTGTTGCAGGACCTGCAGGCTGAACAGGGGCTGGGGCTCGTATTCATAGCGCACGATCTGGCCGTGGTGCGCCACATCAGCCATCGCATCCAGGTCATGTACCTGGGGCAGACGGTCGAAGCCGGGCCGGCTGATGCGGTGTTCCAGGCCCCCTGGCATCCTTACACCCGCGGCCTGCTCGACGCCATCCCCGAACCCCAAGTGAGCACACGGCGTGAGCCCACGGTGCTGGGGGAAATGCCTTCACCCCTCGATCCGCCGTCGGGATGCGCTTTCCATCCGCGCTGTCCGCGCGCCCAGGCGCGCTGCGAGGGCGAGACGCCCGCCCTCAGGACCCTGAGTCCCGAGCGCGCGGTGCGCTGCCATTTTCCCCTCGATTCCCCGGCCGCTCATTGAAGCCTCTCCGCTAAACAGCGGGTTGACGGTTTCAAGGATGAAGTGCAAGAGCGCCTGGTGTCTTGTTGATTTCACACGAGACAGCCTTGAACTGGATTCGTCGTCGAACATGCAACTCCCAGCCATCCGCTTGATCCCACCAAACAGTCGCGAAGCCAGTCGAATTCATGCGGCAACAAGATCAGTGTCAT
>JBARUT010000014.1:0-9552 GCA_049645885.1 Candidatus Macondimonas sp. | reverse complement strand
GCGGAGATCCGCATCATCACGGCCCAAGTGCACGCCATCGGCTCCGATAGCGAGCGCCAACGTCACATCATCATTGATCAACAGCGGCACCCCTGCCGCTCGACAAACCGTGCGTAGCGCGTGCGCCTCCTCAAGCCGACGGCCAGCGTCTGCATCCTTGTCGCGGTACTGCACCACCCGCGCGCCGCCGCCAATCCAGGCCATCGCCTGATCCGCCAGCGCCTGTGGCGAGGACGCGCCATCCGTGATGGCATATAGTCCACGCACGGGCCAGACGAACGCGGGAACACTCATGGCGTGGAACCGACACGCCGCGCGCGCCGGAGGATGGCATGGCTGCGGCCGATTGCGAAACTGAAGGCAGCTTGGAGGCGGGTCAAGAATCCAACCCTCGCACCTGTTTTTTTAGAACCCCGGCTTGACTTGCGAAACAATGGCCAGCCAGGGCTGCTGATCGCGCGGCTTTCCCTCGGGCCGGTAATAATGATCAAGAACGGTAAAACCCGCCTGTTCCAGGCTGGCCTTGCTCTGGTCATATTCTTGGTAATTGCCATAGCGGCCGCCCTGCCAGCCTTCGCCATTGCCACGCGGGTTGGAGGTAAACAAAATCCCGCCCGCCCGTAACGCAAGGCGACAGGTCGATAAAACCCGATGCAGTTCCTGCCTCGGCACATGAAACAGCGATGCGTTGGCAAAAATACCATCAAACACGCCCTTGCCAAGATCAAGCCTTGAAAACTGCTGGTGCCACACCGGGCAGCCGCTATGCTGCCGCGCCATCTCGCAAAACGCATTGCTGCCATCCAGCCCTGTTGGCCGGTGACCGAGCTGCCTGAAGGTAAGCAGGTCGCGGCCCGGCCCACAGCCAATGTCCAAAATATCCAGCGCCCGATTCTTGGGCAGCGCATTCAAGATGGCGCCGATATTCTGGTTCACGTCATGGTCGCGCGTGCCCAACCAGAAGGACGCCGCGTTGGCTTCGTAATGGCTCAACGTGATGCGCTCGATTTCGTCGAGACTGTCCTGCGACTGTTCAATCATGACCACACCTTGAGGATTGGATCGCTTTGAACAACGGGGATAAAGCCTGGTTCACCATGCACTTCCCCAATTCCCATGGCCGGACACGGCGCCGGCTCATACGCGCAATCGGAGTCCGAGGGTTCAAGGCTGAATTTACGCCTGCGATCCGATATAGGCCAGCGGGGTTATTGCAACGCATTGTTTATTATGACAACTTGACATCATCTTCAAAGCAGCATTTGGATCGCTCATGTCTGAAGAAACACAGCCAGTCGCCATCTTGGCTGCGGACGCCCCGCTGCGGACCAAGCCATCAAACTATCCCGAGCCGTTCGCCTCGCGCATGGCGGGCCGGGAGAAGCGGCCGCTGGGTGATCTGTTTGGGCTGACCCGCTTCGGCGTCAACCTCACACGCCTGGCGCCCGGTGCAGTCTCGGCCCTGCGCCATGCCCACACCAAACAGGACGAGTTCGTCTACATCCTGCAGGGGCGCCCCACGCTGCACACCGACGAAGGCCGCACCCTGCTCTTGCCAGGGATGTGCGCCGGCTTCAAGGCGGGCACGGGCAATGCACACTGCCTGATCAACGAAACAGCGGAGGAGGTGGTATACCTTGAAGTCGGCGACCGGACGCCGGGCGATGCGTGCAGCTACCCCGATGACGACCTCCAGGCGGCGTTGGTCGAGGGTAAGTGGGTCTTTCTCCACAAGGATGGTTCGCCATACCCGTGATGCCCGCGCCGCACTTGGGAAGAGGCTCAGCCATCGTTTCACCGGACCGGTCACTGACCCGTTTTCCCTCAAACTTCAGGCACCCGTACGTAGGGGCGCCCAATCTGGCTCACGATCCTTCTTCTGTCCCTTGGGGCCGACGCGGATCAGAACAATGGGTCCTTGTCATCCGGGGAAGAAATGTCGACCTCCAGAGGCGAGAATCGGCGCGCAATCTCGTGCATGATGTCGATCTGCCGGTTGAAGCGCCGACATCCGCTGCAGCCGACATCGTCGAACATCTCAGTCGGCGGCGCTTGCCTGATCGATGCGTTCGCGCGCCACTTTTCCGACCTCCCCCTGCTGACCGAGGAAAGCCCGCCAGGAGATTCCGGCTGGGCCATTTTCTACACCATCTCCCTCTTTCAGGTCCTCCTTCACGCCGCTGCGAAGGGTTTCTCTTCCTGCGGTGTTTAAGAGTCGAACCGGTCACAATCAGTCCGGTTCAGCCGCCGCCAAAAACGAGGAATCGAAATGAGAAAACTGCGGATGCCAATGATTGGATTGATGGTAACCGCCTGTGGCATGACCACGCTTGCCTCTGCCCAGCCGGGAGGACGGATGCTCGAACGCTTCGATGCGGATCGGGATGGGGCACTGTCGGAAGCCGAAATCCAAACGATGAGAGGCACCCTGTTCGATCGCTTCGACGGTAACGGCGACGGCGTTTTGGATGCTCAGGAACAAAAACGCCTGTCTGCTAGGTTCAACCGCGCAGCCACGGCGGGCAAGGAACTGCTGAACGCCGACACCGATCACGATGGTCGGTTAACGCGTGAGGAATACCTGCAGTCTCCCCGCCCCCTGATGGAACAGGCGGACACCAATCACGACGGGCGTCTGACCCGGGAGGAGATCACAGCCGCGCGCGAGCAGTTCAAGCGTAGGCCCTGATGTAGTCAAATTGATTGAAACTCAACTTACCATCGTTGGAGATTGTTGCTCATGAAAACCAATGCAAGCCTGAAGTTCGGCGCCGGTCTGATGCTGGCTCTTTTCCTCGCCGGCTCGATCGCGCAGGCACAGGAATCACCGCCGGAGTCCAAGCGGCGAGTGGATGACCGTATCGATCGTCGCCTCGAGCGCCGTGGTACGGAGGAGTCCCTGCGCCGAGTCGATGATCGCCTGGATCGTCGCGTCGAGCGTCGCCAGGAAATCCGCACCGGCATCGAAAACCGGGTGCAGACCCGCAAGGCGAACTGATTCCTGCGAATCTGAACTGCGGGTTATCACTGCATGGTGTCTCGGCTGGAGATTGGCAATATCCGGTCTCCAGCCGGGGCCCTTGCCTCTTTGGGAATGGCGACAGGTTTGTGAATGGCGCATCGGATGATGAATTGGTGGCACGAGCGGGAAAAGGCGATAGCGCCGCTTTTACTCAACTTGCCGAGCGGCATGGTGCCTTCGTCTATGCCTTGGCTTATCGGGTCCTGTCATCGCGTGCGGACGCACAGGATGTGACCCAGGAAGTCTTCATCCGCATGTGGCGCGACGCCCCGCAATGGCGCCCCGGACAGGCACGCTACCGGACCTGGATCTACCGGGTGGCCTTCAATTTGAGTTTGAATCATCGGCAGCGTGTCCAACGACGACATACCCAGCTGGATGACCTTCCATTGGAGGATCTGGTTGTTGAAACGACGCCTGAACAGGCTGTCGAGGAGGCCCAGTCCAAGACCGCCCTCGACCAAGCGGTCCGGTCATTGCCGATACAGCAGCGGATCGCGCTGCAACTGCGCTATGGCGGTGAGCTCAGCGTTGCGGAGGTCGCGCAGATCATGAACATTTCGCCCAAGGCGGCGGAATCATTGCTGGTGCGCGCCCGCCGCGAATTGAGGAGCAGATTCGTCAGCGCACGGGAGGAGAATATACGATGAACACCCCTTCGCCCATCGAGCACTGGCTCATCCGCCATGGACCCGATCCGGCGCTCTGGCCGCGCTGGACGAGATGGCGTTATCGCCGCCTCATCAGACAGCGACCCTATCTTGCGAACGAACTGGATCGACTGATCCAGGAGGAAATCGAGTTGCACCGAGCCTTTCTGCCCGATCGGGTGTCCCTCGATCTGGCATGGCTCGCCTCCATCCCCCAGCATCATGCCCAAGTCATGCCCAATACCGAACCCGGGTTCAAGCTCGGCTTTCGTTTGCTTCCGACGCATTACGCCGCGGGCGCCATCTCGGCTGCAGCGAGTCTGGTGCTGGGCTTTTATCTCGGACTGATCAGCAGTGGTCCGGTCCGACCGCAGGTCGATGCCGACCCGCTCCTCTCATATGATGAATTGCTGACCGTCGAATTACTCAAAGAAGGTGGCGCATGAACAAGGCGCGGCTCCTGCAAGGGCTCCTGCTGACGTCGGTCCTGCTGAATCTTCTGTTGGCCGGCGTCATCATCGGAAGGTGGTCGGCGCAGCAATCTGCAGGAGGTGCGGGACAAGTGGTCCGGACATTCCTCCAAGCGGTTCCTGCTGAGACACGCCCCATCCTGGCGCGGGAAACGCTCGCCCGCCGCGCAGATCTCCGGCGGCAACTGACCCGACTCCGCGCCGCCCGGGTAGCAATCATCCGGGAGATCGAACGTAATCCACTGGATGAGGCAGCCCTGGATGCCGCGTTTTCCGAGTTGAGTGACTCGGCGAGCGACCTGCGCAGCGTGATTCAGGAAACGGCTATGGCCGTCATTCGCCAAGCATCAGCGGACTCACGACGGGAATGGGCCGCAAGGCAGCGGGCGAACTGGTCTGACATGGACACTGCGACGCCCCCGCTGGAGCCGAAATGACATTCGGCTCGCCGAACACCGGCAGCCGGCAGCGTTGGAGGGCAGTTCGAGCCCCGACGCCACGACCGTCGTGCCGCCTTTTTTTCATGCATGTGTAATTGAAGACGAACTGTCTGTGGGCGGGACTGTGCATTCTGGGCGCCGTTCACTTCATCTTTCGCAGTCGGTGGGTCGGCTGTTGAATCAATCGCTTCCGCAGACATGCCAAGTTCAGGGCTGACGCCATCGGCTTTCCTCAAGCGCTTGTCAAAGCGCAGGTTGATTCGGGTTTTTCAGGAGCGCCGCATGATGACAATGCGTATGCGGGTCAGTGCGGCCATGCTTTGGCTGGTGGCCTGCGATTGCAACAGAAATTGCTTCTAAGATATGTCTTTCAGCGGCTTATCGGTATGTCGGCGCGGCGTACAGCGGCGGATGGGGTGGCGCGCCGGCTTGGGCAGGGTCATCGGCTTCATTGTCCGGCCCCGGCCGATCTGGTAGGCTAAAGCCCCATCTTTGGGGGCTTCTTGTTCATCCGCCTCCGTCCATCCTCAAGCAACGGAAGCGGCATGACGCGATTTATCTTCGTGACCGGCGGTGTGGTTTCTTCCCTCGGCAAGGGCATCGCCTCGGCCTCCCTGGGGGCGATTCTGGAAGCCCGTGGCCTCAAGGTCAGCATGGTGAAGCTGGACCCCTACATCAACGTGGATCCGGGCACCATGAGCCCGTTCCAGCACGGCGAAGTGTTCGTCACGGACGATGGCACCGAGACCGACCTGGATCTGGGTCACTATGAGCGCTTCGTGCGCACCACCACTGGTCGCCACAGCAATTACACCACTGGCCGTATCTACGAAACCGTGATCCAGAAGGAGCGCCGTGGCGACTATCTGGGCGGCACGGTGCAGGTCATCCCCCACATTACCGATGAGATCAAGCGCTCGATTCAGGCCGGGGCCGGAGATGCGGATGTGTGCCTGGTGGAAATCGGCGGCACGGTGGGCGACATCGAATCCTTGCCCTTCCTGGAGGCCATCCGCCAGATGGGCAGTGAACTGGGGCCGCAGGAGGCGCTGTTCATTCATCTCACGCTGGTGCCCTACATTCCCGCCTCGGGCGAAATCAAGACCAAGCCAACCCAGCATTCGGTGAAGGAGCTGCGCTCCATCGGCATCCAGCCGGACATCCTCATCTGTCGCGCCGACCGGCCGCTGCCGCCCGACGAGCGGCGCAAGATCGCCCTGTTCACCAATGTGCCGGAGCGGGCCGTCATTTCCGCCGTGGACGTGGACAACATCTACAAGATTCCCGAACTGCTGCACGATCAGCACCTTGACGAGATTGTGGTGCAGCGTTTCGGGCTTGATCTGCCCCCTGCCGATCTGGCGGACTGGCACGCCGTGGTGGAGGCCGGCGAACATCAGGATGGCGAGGTGACCATTGGCCTGGTGGGCAAGTATGTCGACCTGTCCGACGCCTATCTGTCCCTGAATGAATCCCTGCGGCACGCGGGCATCCATACCCTCACGCGAGTGGCGGTGCGCTACATCGATTCCGAGCGTCTGGAAACCGAAGGGACAAGGCTGCTGGAAGGGCTGGACGCGATTCTGGTGCCGGGTGGATTCGGGCGGCGCGGAATCGAAGGCAAGATCGCTGCGGTGCGCTTTGCCCGCGAACGCGGCGTGCCCTATCTCGGCATCTGCCTGGGGATGCAGGTGGCGGTGATCGAGCTGGCGCGGCATCTGGCCGGGCTGCCCGAAGCCCACAGCACGGAGTTCAACCCGGCCACCCCGGATCCTGTGATTGCGCTCATCACCGAGTGGCAGCAATCGGACGGCAGCGTGCACCAGCGCAGTGGACGTGAAGATCTGGGCGGCACCATGCGTCTGGGCGGCCAGCCCTGCCGGCTGGTGCCGGATTCCCTGGCGCACCGGCTGTACGGCAAGGAACTGATCGTCGAGCGTCATCGCCACCGCTACGAATTCAACAACCGATATCGCACGATCCTGGAGTCGCATGGCATGGCGATTTCCGGCTGGTCGGCCGATGGCCGTTTGGTGGAGATCATCGAGTTGCCCGGTCATCCCTGGTTCCTGGGCTGCCAGTTCCATCCCGAATTCACCTCCACGCCCCGCAATGGCCATCCGCTGTTCTCCGGTTTCATCCGGGCGGCGCGGGCGTCCCGGGAGCGCCGTGTGGCCCAGGCGGCTTCCGCATGAAACTGTGCGGCTTCGAAGTCGGCATCGACCGCCCCCTGTTCCTGATTGCCGGGCCGTGTGTGGTCGAATCCCTGCAATTGCAGATCGACACGGCCGGCCGGCTCAAGGAGATCACGGATCGTCTGGGCGTGCCATTCATCTTCAAGTCCAGCTTCGACAAGGCCAACCGCTCTTCAGCCAACAGCTTCCGTGGACCCGGTCTGGAAGAAGGTTTGCGCGTGCTGGAGGCAGTCAAGCGCCAGATCGGCGTGCCGGTACTCACCGATGTGCACGAATACACGCCGCTGGATGAGGTTGCCGCCGTGGTGGATGTGCTGCAAACGCCAGCATTTCTGTGTCGCCAGACAGACTTCATCCAGAAGGTCGCCCGCCAGGGCTTGCCGGTGAACATCAAGAAAGGTCAGTTCCTTGCGCCCTGGGACATGCGCCATGTGGTCGATAAGGCGCGCGCGGTGGGCAATGAGCAGATCATGGCCTGCGAACGCGGCGTCAGCTTCGGCTATAACAATCTGGTGTCGGACATGCGCGCCCTGGCGGTGATGCGCGAGACCGGCTGTCCGGTGGTGTTCGACGCCACCCATTCGGTTCAGTTACCCGGCGGGCAGGGGGATCGTTCCGGGGGTCAGCGCGAATTCGTGCCGGTGCTGGCGCGGGCAGCGGTCGCAGCCGGTGTGGCAGGGATCTTCATGGAAACCCATCCCGACCCGGCCCAGGCGCTCTCGGATGGCCCCAATGCCTGGCCGCTCGATCACATGGCGGATTTGCTTGAAACCCTGGTCGGGCTCGATGCCCTGATCAAATCCCGGCCCTTGCAGGAATCGCGCTGGCTTGATCCAGTGATTTGATTTTGGGCCGGCCCCTGTCGGCCCCCATCCCATTCGGAGTGCGCAACATGGCAAAGATCACGGCGATTGAAGGTCTGGAAATCCTCGATTCGCGCGGCAATCCAACCGTGGAGGCCAGCGTGCGGCTGGACGATGGCAGTGTCGGTCGGGCTGGGGTTCCTTCCGGCGCCTCCACCGGCTCGCGCGAGGCAGTGGAACTGCGCGACGGCGACAAGGGGCGCTATCTGGGCAAGGGCGTGCGCAAGGCGGTCGAGAACGTCAACGGCGAGATTCGCCAGGCGCTGCTGGGCAAGGATGCGCAGGATCACAACGCTCTGGATCAGCTCATGATTGCGCTGGACGGCACGGAGAACAAATCCCGCCTGGGCGCCAACGCCATCCTGGCGGTCTCACTGGCCACCGCCAAGGCCGCCGCGATTGAGACGGGCAAGCCGCTTTACGCCTCCCTGGGCGGCGCGGCAGCAACGGGCATGCCCGTACCGATGATGAACATCATCAATGGCGGCGCCCACGCCGACAACAACGTGGATTTGCAGGAATTCATGATCCTGCCGGTGGGCGCCCCCACTTTCGCCGAAGCGCTGCGCTACGGCGCGGAAATTTTTCATCACCTCAAACAGGTGCTGCATGCGCGCGGCCTGAGCACGGCGGTGGGGGATGAAGGCGGCTTTGCCCCGAATCTGGCTTCCAACGAGGAGGCGCTGCAGACCATCCTGGAGGCCATCGAGCGCGCCGGCTATATTCCCGGCAAGGACATCTATCTCGGCATGGACGTGGCCAGCTCGGAGTTCTATCGGGACGGGCGCTATCACCTGGAAGGCGAGGGCAAGTCCTATGATGCTGCCGGTTTCTGCGACTATCTCGCAGGCCTGGTGGAGCGCTACCCCATTCTTTCGGTCGAGGACGGCATGGCCGAAGGCGATTGGGACGGCTGGGCGCTATTGACCCAGCGCTTGGGCGACAAGGTGCAGCTGGTGGGGGATGATCTCTTCGTCACCAATACCGCGATCCTGTCGGAAGGGATCACCAAACACATCGCCAACTCCATCCTCATCAAGCCCAACCAGATCGGCACCCTGGGCGAGACCCTGGCAGCCATCCGCATGGCCACCGATGCCGGTTACACCGCCGTCGTCTCCCATCGTTCGGGGGAAACCGAGGACGACACCATCGCCGATCTCGCGGTGGCAACCACGGCGACCCAGATCAAGACCGGCTCCTTGTGCCGCAGCGACCGGGTGGCCAAGTACAACCGCCTGCTGCGCATCGAGGCGGAATTGGGCGATCGCGCCCGCTATCCGGGCATGGCCGCTTTTCCGCGGCGGTTGAAGCGCTGACGCCGCGCTGCGCGCCCGTTCAGGGATGATGGGATTGCGGGAGGGCAGGTGGTGGCGCGGCGCCTTGGCATAGTGCTGGTCGTCCTGTTGGTGATCCTGCACTACCAGATCTGGATTGCACCGGATGGCCTGCGCCAGTGGGTGCGACTTGGGCGCATGATCGACGTCCAGGACGAGAAAATCGACAAGCTCAAGGCGCGCAACGATCTGCTCGATGCCGAAGTGCGCGACCTCAAGCAGGGGCTGGAGGCGGTGGAGGAGCGCGCGCGGCGCGAGTTGGGTATGGTGGGCGAAGGCGAGACCTTCTATCAGTTCGTCCATGAGCCATACCATGACCGACCGACCTCCGCACCCGCGCCATCTCCCGCATCCCCCTGACATGGCGGCCGTATGGGCAGTCGTGCCGGCAGCCGGACGCGGATTGCGCATGGGCCTCGACTGCCCCAAGCAATACCTGGCGCTGGTCGGCGCGCCGGTGTTGTCATGGAGTTTGCGGCCGCTGCTCGCCGAACCGCGCATTCGCGCCGTGGTGCTGGTGGTGGCGCCCGATGAGCTTCGCGTGGCGGCGCTGCCGGAAGCGGGCAACTCCAGGC
>JBARUT010000013.1:0-1837 GCA_049645885.1 Candidatus Macondimonas sp. | reverse complement strand
GGGCTTTGGAGCGGCCACAGGCGCCGGGGCCGATGGTTTCTGCGGCGCACGCTCTTCCGGTTGCGCTTTCACGGGGGCTTCTTCCATCTCCGCCAGCGCGGGGGGCGGCTCGACCGAGGGTTCCGGTTCGCTCGCTGCCGGGACAGTCGTACTGACCGCAGGCGCTTCGGGCAGAGGTGGCGGCGTCAGATCAATGGTGCGCATTTCCCGATCAGGATCGCTGGAGGCGACCACGGTAGGGTCAGGCGTCGAATGACGGGCGGGATCCAAAATCCAGGGCAAGACCAGCATGGCTGCCACCCATAACACCGCCGCCCCAACCAAACGTCGCTTCAGGACCGGATCCATCGCCATCCTCCATACCTGATGCGGGCGCGCATCATCAACCGCATATTATAAGGGCGCCGGCGCGGCCAGGGCCACGGTCAGGAACGAACCCGTCACCACCACCCGATCACCGGGCAGACCGTCCGCCAACGCCTGCGCGAGCGCTTGCCCTGGATGCCCATGCAACCGGAGGGCGGCATCGGGATGCAAGGCCCGCAATTGGGTCGCGAGCGCTTCTGCCGATCCCCCGCGCGGTCCCGGCAGATCGGTGAGATACCAGACATCGGTCTCGGGGATGAGCGCCTCGATCATGGCGCCTGCATCTTTATCCCCCAAAATCCCCAGCACCGTCCGGCGCGTGCCGGTCGTGGGCAACGTCGCCAGATGGATCGCCAACGACCGCGCGCCCGCCGGATTGTGGGCCACATCGAACAGCTGGGTGATGGCGCCGGGACGGTGATCCAGCCGGCCAGCCAGGCGAGCTGTCTGCAGACCGCGCACCACGGCGTCCCGGTCCGGCTGCAGCACGGGCGGTAATTGGGCCAACGCCGCCAGCGCACCGGCTGCATTGCCGTACTGATGCGCCCCCTTCAGGGCCGGGGCGGGCAGATCACGCCAACACAGCGTCGCGCTGCGAAAATCCCAGCGTCCGTCCTCCCGGCGCGCCACGCGGAAATCGACACCGGCGCACCAGCGCGGTGTGCCCAGGCCATGCTGCAGCAGGCCTGCCGGCGGGTTGGGATCGGCGCAGACCAAGGGCTGGGTCGCCCGGCTGATGCCCGCCTTCTCGCACCCGATGTGATCGCGATCGGGGCCCAGCCAATCCTGGTGATCCAGATCGATGGGCGTGATGAGGGCGATATCGGGATCCAGCACGTTGACGGCGTCCAGGCGCCCCCCCAGCCCCACCTCCAGCACCGCCACCTCGAGGCCCGCGCAGGCCAGGAGATCCAGCGCCGCCAGGGTCCCGAACTCGAAATAGCTCAGGCTGACCGCGCCCCGCGCCCGCTCTACCCGCTCGAAAGCGGCGCACAGGGCCGCATCGTCCACCGGCTCGCCATCCAGGCGCACACGTTCGTTGTAGCGCCACAGATGGGGCGAGGTGTAACTGCCCACGCGCCGACCGGCGGCGATCAGCACCGCCTCCAGAAATGCAACACTGGACCCCTTGCCATTGGTCCCCGCCACCGTGATCACCACCGGGGCCGGACGCGGCCGCCCCATCGCTGCGTAGACAGCGCGGACCCGCGCCAGCCCCAGATCGATCTCGCGCGGATGCAGATGCTCCAGATGGGCCAGCCATTGCGCCAGGCTGCGCCGCTGAACGGCGGCGCTCACCCGGCGGCGACCCCCGGCGTGCCCATCAGCAGATGCAGCAGGCTAGCAAGGCGATCGCGCATCTGCCGGCGATCCATGATGATATCCACGGTGCCATGATCCAGTAGAAACTCGCTGCGCTGGAAGCCTTCGGGCAAGGTCTGGCCCACGGTCTGCTGGATCACCCGGGGAC
>JBARUT010000012.1:0-2925 GCA_049645885.1 Candidatus Macondimonas sp. | reverse complement strand
GCTGTATAGGCATGCTTTTGTGGATTTTAATTTTCAGTGACGCCCGGGTCAGACGTGCGATTTACGGACAGATGCAATACGCGGAAGGTTGAAGGGCTACTGATCCCACTCTCTATCCTCTGGTTTTCAGTTGCTGCGAACACCATGAAACCGCGCCCGTTTAACGCTTTGATTTCCTCATCTAGAGTCTTTGCCGCTCGAATACGCTCAATCGGTTCCAACCCAACAGAAATATCTGCCCAATCTGTTAAGTTCTGGATGAAGCCGCCTACTAGTTCGGTTTCCTCATCATCAAGGTCATCGCTGTAATCTGTGTACGAGCCGTGGCACCCAATTGCGAGATTCAGCAACTCCTTGCCCGAATGAATCGCCGGTAATTTTGTTGGTATCTCGTTCCTTACACGCCTAATCCGAACTGTAGGTACTTCGGGTTGATCCTTAAGCTTTTGTTGAACCCAATTTTCGTGATTGGCTTTTATGGTGCGTAATACTTCTGCAGTATAGGTTCACGCCTGATCATCAACCAGCTTGTGATGAATACGGCATAGCAATATGAAATTTGATAACTCATCAATTTCAGATCTAGGGAACCTCGGATCATGCCTCGGACCTCCCTTTGCGCCAGAGATTATATGACACTCATCACCCACAACGGATTCCGAATCAAGGGCATTCGGATCAACAACAAGCGTGTGTCGACACATCGCGCATCGAGTCCCCGACTTTCCCCACAGTATTTTTCTGTTCTTATCCGAGATTGGCATTTGGCACTTTACCTTAAGCATTCCTAACGGCGAGTGTGAGCCGAGCGGGGTACAAACACGATAGGAAACAAAGCGCCGTAGGACCGCGTCTTTTCCATGCAGCGGTTAGGAAATTAACGAGAAGGATTCCCAGAGCAGCAACTAGGTTCAGGTCTATAAACGATGAATTCACCGACACGGCCTCACAATGTTGCCTATTGTCGTGAAGTGTAGGCCAAAGTAGTCGGCGAGTTGCTGGTAAGAATATCTGCCTGTCGCATAAGCCGCCACGATGGCAGCATCTCTGTCCGGTGCCCGGCTTTCGATTTCGGTTAACGAGAGGGCAGGGGGCTGAACGCGGCTTTGCGCTGCTGATGCCTTGGGCCGGAATGCGGCGGAGGCATGGTCGCCGCACCCTCGGTGGGGCTATGCTTATCCCTTCGGGCGGGAACCCCGCCTGTGCGTGGATCACCGATCATGCCCCTCGAAGCCCAATCTGAAGCGCCTGCGCTGATCGATCGTTTCGGCCGACGGGTGGACTATGTCCGCCTGTCGGTGACGGATCGCTGCGATTTTCGCTGTGTCTATTGCATGGGCGAGGACGTCCAGTTCCTGCCCCGCCCCGAAATCCTCACCCTGGAAGAGCTGCTGGCGGTGGGGCGCGCCTTCGTGACGCTGGGGGTGCGCAGGATTCGCGTCACCGGCGGCGAGCCCTTGGTGCGGCGCGATCTGCCCTGGTTGCTGGAGCGTCTGGCACGCCTGCCGGGCCTGGAGGAGTTAACGCTCACCACCAACGGCTCCCAGCTCGAACGCTTGGCCGGACCCCTGGCGGCGGCGGGGGTGAGCCGCCTCAATGTCAGTCTCGACAGCCTGCGCCCGGAGCGCTTCCGGGCGCTTACCCGGGTCGGGGACCTGGAGCGGGTGCTGGCCGGACTGCGGGCGGCTCAGGCGGCGGGCTTCAAGCGCATCCGGCTCAATGCGGTCATCCTTCAAGGCCGCAACGAGGACGAGGTGGTCGATCTGGTGGCGTTCGCGCGCGCCGAGGGCTTTGACCTCGCCTTCATCGAGGAAATGCCGCTGGGGGAGATCAGCTCCCATGCGCGGTCCGAGACCTTCCATCCCAGCGCCCGCATCCGTGCGGACATCGCCCGACGCTATCCACTCTGGCCCATCGCTGAGTCCACGGGCGGGCCAGCACGCTATTACCAGATGGCCGACAGCCCGATCCGGGTGGGCTTCATCTCCCCCCACAGCCAGAATTTCTGCGAGCAATGCAATCGGGTGCGCGTCACTGCCCAGGGGCGGCTGCTGTTGTGCCTGGGGCAGGAGCATTCGGCCGATCTGCGCGCCGTGTTGCGTGGGCAGCCGGGCGATGATCGGGCATTGCGGGAGGCGATTGTTGTCGCCATGGCGCTGAAGCCGCGCGGCCATGACTTCGACCTCGGCAATCGCCCGCAGATCTTGCGCTTCATGAACCACACTGGCGGCTGAGCGTGACGGGGCTGTCGATGCCGCAAATCCCGCAAGCGGACCTTACCGGTCTGGTGCTGGCCGGTGGCCAGAGCCGGCGCTGGAACGGCGTGGACAAGGCCTGGGTGCGCCTGGCCAACCGGCCGTTGGTGGCCCATGTGGCCGAGCGCCTGGCGAGCCAGACCGGGGTGGTATGGATCAACGCCAACCGTGATCTGGATCGCTATGCGGCGCTGGGACCCCCGGTCTTCACCGACGACTGGCCCGATGCGCTGGGACCGTTGGCGGGGATTGCCTCCGCGCTGCGCCGCATCGAAACGCCTTGGCTGCTGGTGGCGCCGGTGGATAGTCCGCGCCTGCCGCTGGATCTGGGCGCGCGACTGGGCGAGGCCGCTTTGCGGGAGGGGCGGATGCTGGCGACGGTCCACGACGGCGAGCGCCTGCAGCCGGCTTTCCTGCTGATCCATCAGGCGCGGGCCGGGGACTTGGTGCAGGCAGTGGCGCAGGGGACACGTCGGCTGGGGGATTGGGTGGCGGCCCAGCAGCCGGCGCAAGTGGATGCCCGGACGCTGGGTTGGATGGACGCATTGCGCGGCGCCAACACGCCGGCGGAACTGGGCGCCTTGGCGCAAGGAGCATAAAACGGCATGGCGGGAGAGGGCGGGCAGGATCTGACGGTGGAAACGGCGCGCGCCCGGCTGCTGGCGAGCGT
>JBARUT010000011.1:0-3968 GCA_049645885.1 Candidatus Macondimonas sp. | reverse complement strand
AGTTGCCGCGCAATCTGGCCGGCAAGTTGCCGAAGAAGGATCTGGAAGCCCGTTACTGGGAAGGCGTCGCCAAGCACGGTTGAGGCCATTCGGAGCGAATGGCTCCCTAGTCAATCCGCATTTCTGCTCACCCAAGGCGGCCCGGCAAGCGGGCCGCCATTAAGTTTCGGCAATCCCATCAAGGCGTGGCCGTGGATTCAGGCATCACACCGTAGATCACGGTACTGCCGCTGATTTCATGGGTCACGACCAGCAGAGGCTGGCGGGTCGGACTATCTTGGGCAGGGATGAACAGCACCCCTTCCGGCGCCAGATCCCCGGCGCTGTCGGTTTCGGGATCGCCTTCGAAATTGCGATCGTTGTGATAGCCTGCGAAAGCCACATCAAAGGGCGAGGTGATATCGAACATCATGATCCCGCCCACGCGCTCCAATCCCACGAAGACATACCGTTTCCCTGCCACTTCGCCGAGAGCCAGGCCTTCGGGTTCCGGCCCCTTGTCATCGCTGCGGCTGTCAAAACTGTCATTTTCATCGCTATTGCTGTTGAATTCCGCGGGAAACCGGCTGGCGGTTATCATTTCCATGGCGTCGCCACTGTCGTAAACCAGTTGTCCACGTGCGCTCCAGATGGAAAAAGATCGGCCGCCGAAGGCGTACAGGGCGTCGTAGTCGCCATCGCCATCCGTATCGCCCAGAGTCCGGGTGACCCGCAAGCGGCCCAAAGCGGCGTTGTCACGCAAGGCAGCGGCATTGGGAAATGCCGTGGCATCGAGGGTGAGGTCCCGCACGCGTTTTTGCTCATCGAAGCCGGCATACTCCCGGGCATCTCCCTCATTGGCCGTGACCAGATAGGTGCGTCCTCCGGCACTGTAGGAAGCGATTGCATCAGGCAGATAGAGCCCTTTGACCGGCCAGGGGCGGATGTTGATGCGATTGTCGCGGTCGCTGGCATCCAGGCCGCCCGGATTACGCTTCAACAAGGCCAGAATCGATGCCTGCGGCGCCGGATTGGGAATGAGCTTGCCCGTTGCCGGATCGAAGCCACCGGATAATCCGAAGTCGTTGTCATTAATGAGGGCCAGCGTCTGGGCGTCGACCAGGGCGAGGCCCTCGGGCTTGTCGGCAAAGGTATACCCTGCCGCGACCAGATCCACATACAGTTCCTTGCGCACGGGGCGGATTCCGGCGGTCTCAAGGGCCGCCGCATTCAGGGATTCCAGGCTCCCACCGGGACCGACGATCGCAGCATCGAGTGAGGACAGGTCGGTCGCTGCATTCAGATCGATGCGATAGACGGCCTTTTTGGCGCTGGTTCCCGTTGCCGAATCGCGTTCGATCAGCAGAAACCGCCCATCGCCCATGGCCACGGCGTCACCGATCTTGTCGCTGCTACCGCCTTCCAGGATATAGAGGTATTCACCGGCAACCTGGCGGGTGGCCAGATCAAATGCCAGAATGCGCACGTTGCGTGAGGCTTTGCTGCTGGCGTCGTTGGCCATATCCGGATTGTCGAGCGGGCTTTGCACAAAAGCGTAGATTTTTCCATCCGCATAGGCGATGGCCTCGAATCCGCGATTTTCCCGGCGCTGGTTGTAGACGGCGGGCAGGGCTTCGGTCCCCCCGGCGCCGGCTGCGGCCGCCCCAGCAGGAATGTAACGGGCCAGCAACTGGCCTCGGGCATTGAATTCGTACAGGCTGGGGCGATATTCATCGCCCATCCAGAAGTGGCCGTCCGGGGTTCGGACCACGCCTTCCAGATCCGCACCCCAGGGATCCAGCGGCAGCGCTTGGCCCCGGAGGTCTATGGGCGCCTCATCGGCGAGCGCCAAACCGGGCGTGCCCTGCACATTGGGTCGGCCGCTCAGCGGCGTGCGGCCATCTTCTCGCGTCAGCCCGATGCGCTCGATGATTTGTACCCTTCCGCGCACGGGGTCGAGGGAAAACCGGACCAACTGGGGCTGGAAGTCAGGCAACGGAAAGGGACGATCAGCGATCCCGTCACTATTGACATCAACGGGTTCCGCATTGGGTCCACGATCCGTATGGGTCAAGAAAACCATGCGGTTGCCTTGCCAGCCTTCGAAAAACAGCCCGGAAAATCCCCCCAGGCGCAAGACATCACCTGCAGCAGTGGTTCCGAGCACCGGTTCGGGTAGGCGATGCTGGCTGAGCTTGGGATTGCCGGTGTGATCCTTGACGCCCAGCGGATATAAGGCGGTGATTCGTGCACTGCGGATATCCAGTTGGGCCAGGGCATTGTTTTCCTGAAGGGTGATCCACGCCGTACGCGAATCTGCGGAGACAGTGACATACTCCGGTTCCAGATCCTGAGCAGAGGTGGCTTTAGGGCCAAAGACCCGGACCCCGGCAGGAAGCGCATCGTTGAAGTGGCGGAAATCAGCATGTTTCACCTGGGCCTGGGTGAGCCGCTTCAGATCAGTGGGCAAGGAAATCACACTGACCGAACCCTCCGGGTCCACCGTGTAAGCATCGTTGGGTTCCCCTTCGTTGGCCACCAAGAGATAGCGTCCATCCGGGCTGAACGTCACCATGTCCGGCAGGGCGCCGACCTGAACCGCCGCCTGGAACCCACCCTGGGCATCAAAAAAGACCACGTGCCCGGGGGCGGTGCGGTCGGTGTTTTCCATCGCCACCGCGATTCGGCCCCGATCGACAGCCACGCTGTTTACGCCGCCACCATATGCAGAGAGATCGAGGCTTGTGATCAATTGCGGCGCGGATGGATTGCTGAGGTTGAGGATATCGAGGGTATTCACGCTCGCGTTGGAGATGAACAGTCGTTGACTTGCCGGGTCATAGGCGGAAATTTCTGCTGCTCCCTGGTCGAATAGCGCCGTGCGATACTCCCCCAGACGGGTCAGTGTCAGCTCTGCTACGGCCGACTCCATGCCCAGAATTCCTCCAAAACCCATGATCAGTGCGGACCACAAACGACGCCCCATTGTGTTTACCCCTAGATTTTTTTGATGGCAAGAAGGCCAATCATCAAAGGGCTCAATGACAGAGCGATGGCGGTTTCAGGTCAGCGGGATTACATCCTATGCAGGGTCCGGCTTGTCCAGGGTTCAGACTCAACGCTGATCCTGGCAAATGATGCGTTGACAGGGGCTTAAAGCGGGCTACGCTCATAAAGATGGGCGCCATGGGCCCACACAGAAAACAGATCCGTGGGCGCGAGAAATATCCCGATTGCAGGGGGCTGCATTGGTCGTTCAGCCTGCTTCGGGTATGCCCTCGGGTATTGCAGGCTCGACCGGTCCGATGAATGGAGGAATCTCAAGATGAAAAATCTGGCTCAGTCGTCTTCCCTGCCGGCAAACGTCAGCATCGAGCCGCGCCGCCTCGATTTTCAGTCAATCGAAGGCAAACCGCGTTATTGGCATCCAGTCGCGGTGTTTACGCATTTGCTGACTGCAGCCTCCTTGTTCTTTCCTGAAGGCGAGCGTTTTTTCGTGCGCTCGGTCCAATATTATGCCGGTGACATCAAGGATCCGCAGTTGCGCCAGGATATCGCGGGTTTCATGCAGCAGGAAACCATTCATGGCGAAGCGCATGAACGCTACAACTATGATATTGCCGATCAGGGCTATCCGTATTTGCGGCGAATTGAGCGTTACTTGATCAAAGGCATATTCACGTTGGTGCAGCGATTGTTTCCCAAGCAAGTGCAGCTTGCGTTGACGGTTTGCCTGGAGCATGTCACCGCGACACTGGCTGGCGGTTTGCTCAAATATCCCGAGCTTATGGAAGATGCCAGTCCCGAATATCGGGAAATCTGGTTTTGGCATGCAGTGGAGGAATCCGAGCACAAGGCGGTCGCCTATGACGTCTACCTGGCCATCGGGGGCTCTTATTGGATTCGCGTTTCGACCTTGGTGGCAAGCAGTCTGTTTTTTTTGGTCATGGTGCTGTATGTCACCGGCAGGATGCTGAAAACCGATGGCC
>JBARUT010000010.1:0-9649 GCA_049645885.1 Candidatus Macondimonas sp. | reverse complement strand
GCCACAACCTGCGCATCATCCAACACGATGCGTTCATCGATTTCGCGCTGCTTGATCGCCGCGGAAAGCATGCGCAAGGTGATCAGGCCCAGCTTGTCGCCACCGCGCATGGCGGTCTTGATGTCATTCTGCAAACGAAGCTTGAGGTCCATGCGCCGATCTCCGGCTGCCAGACTCAATAAAGCCGGGTGTGGCGCTGCGTATCGCGCAGGATGCGCTTGGCGTGGCGCTTGACGGCAGCGGCCTTGCGGCGCTTGCGCTCCTGGGTGGGCTTTTCATAGAACTCGCGACGACGGACTTCGGTCAGCACGCCTGCTTTTTCGCAGGCACGCTTGAAGCGCCGCAGGGCGGCATCGAAGTATTCATTTTCCTTGATGCGAACGCTTGGCATGCAGTCTCACTCAAACCGGACGTGAATTTTGGTCACCAACCCGACAGGTACCCGTCAGGTAAGGCGCAAAATTCTATCCGCTTTGAATTACAATTGCCAACCCGTCCTCAACATGACCCCGGATTTTGAGATCACCATGCGGGTGCTCGGCATTGAATCTTCCTGTGACGAAACCGCTGTCGCCGTCTATGACGGCGCGCAGGGCCTGCTTGCCCATGCCTTGCACAGCCAGGTTGCCCTGCACGCGCCCCATGGGGGGGTAGTGCCGGAACTTGCCTCGCGTGACCACGTCCGCAAGCTGCTGCCGCTGGTCCGGGACGTCCTCAATGAGGCCAGCGCCGCGCCGGAGTCCATCGATGGACTGGCCTATACGGCGGGCCCCGGCCTGGTGGGCGCGCTGCTGGTGGGCGCCACCTTCGTCCAGTCCCTGGCGCTGGCCTGGAATCGACCCTGCGTCGGCGTGCATCACATGGAAGGCCATTTGCTGGCGCCATGGCTCGAGCCCCACGCGCCCGAGTTTCCGGTCCTGGCGCTGCTGGTCTCGGGAGGGCACACCCTGCTGGTGGCAGTGGAGGGCGTGGGGGATTACCGCCTGCTCGGGGAATCCATTGATGACGCAGCTGGCGAGGCCTTCGACAAGGTGGCCAAGCTGCTCGGTCTTCCCTATCCCGGTGGACCTGCCCTGGCGGCCCTGGCCGTGAGCGGCGCGCCGGATCGCTTTCACTTCCCACGGCCGATGTTGGACCGCCCGGGACTTGATTTCAGCTTCAGCGGGCTGAAAACAGCGGTCCTGTACGCGGCGCGCGAGGCGCAGGCAGAGGCGCCGCTGGATGATCGCCTGCGCGCGGATCTGGCGCGCGGATTCGAGGAGGCTGCGGTGGCCGTGCTGGCGGAGAAATGCCGGCGCGCCCTGACGCAGACCGGTCTGCGCCGGCTGGTGGTGGCGGGCGGCGTGGGCGCCAACCGGCGTTTGCGGGCGGCATTGCTGCAGATGGGCGCATCGCTTGGGGTCGAAGTGTTTTATCCCCGGCCGGCGTTCTGTACCGACAATGGCGCCATGATCGCGCTGGCGGGATACCACCGCCTGCAGGCAGGCGAGCGCGGAGCAGGCACCGTACGGGCCCGTTGGCCCATCGACAGCTTGCGGCCCCCGGGACAGCAGACCGGTTAGAATGGCGCCCTGACCCCTCTGGACGGAGTATTGGTGGATATCGTTTATCTGCGCGACCTGCGTATTCCCACGGTAATCGGCGTATTCGAATGGGAGCGCCGCGTGCGTCAGACCGTGGCGCTTGACCTGGAGATGGCTGCCGACATCGCCCGCGCGGCTCAGAGCGACGATCTGGTCGATGCATTGGACTACAAGGCGGTGGCCAAGCGCTTGATCGCCTTCGTTGAGGAAAGTCGTTTCCAGCTGGTTGAAACCCTGGCCGAGCGGGTTGCGCAACTGGTCCTGACCGAGTTCGACGTGGCCTGGGTGCGGGTTCGGGTCAACAAGACCGGTGCGGTGCGCGGTGCTCGCGATGTGGGCGTGATCATCGAGCGCGACCGACACACGGCGACGCCTGTATCGGGACCGGATGGCGGTGGTTGAAGTCTTTGTGAGCCTGGGCAGCAACATCGCGCCGCGCCGCAATCTAGCTGCGGCCCTGCCGCTACTGGACGCCCGTCTCGGCCCCTTGCGGGTCTCGCCGGTCTATGAAGGCCCTGCGGTTGGTTTCGAGGGCGATCCTTTCCTCAATCTGGTGGTCGCTTTTTCCACGCAAGATGATCTTGTCGCCTTGCTCGATTTCCTGCGTGGCATCGAGCACGATTTCGGCCGCCGCCGTGGTGAGGCCAGATTCGCCCCGCGCAGCCTGGACCTGGACATCATCCTGTTTGGCGATCAGGTCGGCGAGTTGGCGGGGCTGCGACTGCCGCGCGCCGACATCCTGCGTTATGCCTTCGTGCTCAAGCCACTGGCCGATCTGGCGCCTGACGCCATCCATCCCGAGTTGGGACGGACTTACCGCGAACTCTGGGAAAGCCTGCAACCGGGACCGGCTTTGACCGAAGTCGCACCCTTGGAATGGGCGCACCCCATTCCCGCTCAGGGAAGGAACTGAACCCATGTGTGGCATCGTCGGCGCCATCGCACAGCGCAATGTAACGCCTATCTTGCTGGAGGGCCTGCGGCGTCTGGAATACCGTGGCTATGACTCGGCTGGTGTGGTGATTCTGGGCGCTCAGGGCCTCCAGCGGGTGCGCACCGTCGGCAAGGTCGAGATGCTGAGCCAGGCGCTGGAAACCCATCCGCTGGAGGGGCTGTTGGGTTTGGCTCACACCCGCTGGGCTACCCACGGCGCGCCGAGCGAGCGCAACGCGCACCCCCATATCGCCGCCGATCGCGTGGCAGTGGTACACAACGGCATTATCGAAAATCATGCCGAACTGCGCGCCGAGCTGCTGGTGCGCGGCGATCCGCTCGAATCGGACACCGATACCGAGCTGATCGCCCACCTGATCCACCACGCCCTTGATGACAGCGCCGGCTTGATCACGGCGGTGCGGGCCTGCCTCGCACGCCTGCGCGGCGCCTACGCCATCGCGGTGATCGATCGTGCCGCGCCCGACCGGCTGGTGGTGGCGCGGTCGGGAAGTCCCTTGGTGATCGGCGTGGGTATCGGGGAGCATTTCGTGGCGTCCGACAGCGCAGCCCTGCTGCCGGTCACCCAGCAGTTCCGCTATCTGGAGGAAGGGGATGTCGCCGAGATCTGGCGCACCGGCGTGCGGGTGCTGGATCGATCAGGCCAACCCGTGGAGCGTCCCCTGCGCCGTTCCCGCCTGGCCGATGAAACCCTCGACCGCGGCGCCTATCGCCATTTCATGCTCAAGGAGATCCACGAACAGCCCAGGGTGCTGGCCGAAACCCTGGAAGGCCGGTTGACGGCGGATCGGGTGTTGCCGGAGATGTTCGGCCCGGATGCCGAAACGCTGTTCGGTCAGGTACGCGCCGTTCATCTGGTGGCTTGTGGCACCAGCTATCACGCCGCGCTGGTGGCGCGCTACTGGATCGAGGCCCTGACCGGCATTCCGGCGGTGGCGGAAATCGCCAGTGAATTCCGCTATCGCCAGCCGGCCGTGCCCGCCGATACCCTGCTGGTCACCCTGTCCCAGTCGGGCGAGACCGCCGATACCCTGGCCGCGCTGCGAGCCAGTCGGGAGCGGCCCTACCTGTCGCGCCTGGCCATCTGCAACGTGCCGGAAAGCTCGCTGGTGCGGGAATCGGATCGCGTGCTGATGACCCGCGCCGGGGTGGAAGTCGGGGTCGCTTCCACCAAGGCTTTCACCACCCAGTTGGTGGCGTTGATGCTGCTCACCCTCTGCATCGGCCAGGCCCAATCGCTGGCGCCAGAGGAAGTCGCCCGCATCGTGACCGATCTGCGCAGCCTGCCCCAGCAGGTGGAGCGCGTGCTCGCCCTGGAGCCGGCTGTCGCTGCCCTGGCCCCGCGCCTGGTACATCGCGATCACGCCCTGTTCCTGGGGCGTGGGGTGGAATACCCGATTGCCCTGGAAGGCGCCCTCAAGCTCAAGGAAATCTCCTACATCCACGCCGAGGGCTATGCGGCCGGCGAACTCAAGCACGGCCCCCTGGCTTTGGTGAGCGAGGACATGCCGGTGGTGGCGTTGGCGCCGCACAATGCCCTGCTGGAAAAACTGCTCTCCAACCTGCAGGAAGTGCGTGCGCGGGGCGGGGAGTTGCTGGTGTTCACTGGTGAGGGGGTGGACCTGCCGGATGAAGAGGGCGTGGCCGTGCTGTCCCTGCCCGTTCCCTTGTCGGCGCTGTCGCCGGTGGTGTTCACAGTGCCCTTGCAACTGCTCGCTTATCACGTCGCGGTTCTCAAGGGCACCGACGTCGACCGGCCGCGCAATCTCGCGAAATCGGTCACGGTCGAATAACGAGCCCATGGGTGTTGTGGGGTTCAAATAAAGTAGGTAACTAAGAAATATAGTTGGTAACTTACAAACAAAACTAGTAACTTAGCTCCGTATACTTTATGTGCAATGTCGGAGGTACGGAGCTTGACCAGCTTATCTCTAGATTCTCGCTCCCAGAAATGGATCAAACATGGTCGCGGAAAGGGTTCAGGAAAAGACTACCAACCTTGGTTGACCGCCAGAGACCTACCTTCTGCTGGACGATCTCATCGAATCTGGGGATTCCAGACCCAACGAACCCACCATCTGCTGTCGGACTCGAGCTGGCAGCTTTTTTTCTATTTGACTGGAATCCATCTGTCACTGATATCCGAGAGCAATACCCTCTCCGATTAGAAGATACCAGTGAGCTTGCCGCGCAAGCGCATATCCGCTACCGCCCGGATACGGCCAGCGTGGTGCTCAACGACTACCTGCGCGAATTCCGTACCAAGCTCACCTCGCACAAGAACCACCTGGAGACGGTCAGCATCAGCGCCCGCAGCAGCCAGGGTGAGAAGACCAAGGCTCTGAAGGAGATCGAGAAGATCACCAAGATGATCGCCGAGATGGAGGAGTACGAGCGCGAGGTGCTTTACCCGCTGGCTACCGAGCAGGTGGAGATCGACCTCGACGACGGCGTGAAGGCCAACTACCCCAGACTCGGCGCGGCCTTGAAGAAAATACCGGGACTTGAGGCGCAAGAGGACTGAACATGGCGGGTGAATACGAAAAGGCCATTACCATCCAGGACGCCATTGCTGCTATTAACGGCGGGGATTATTTGCTGCCCGCCATTCAGCGTAAGTTTGTCTGGAGCAGCCACCAGATCTGCGTGCTGTTCGATTCCATCATGCGGGGCTATCCGATCAACTCCTTTATGATGTGGGAGGTGAACAGCCCTGAAATTAAAAACGACTACAAGTTTTATGAGTTCCTGAAGTCTTACTGTCAGCGTTTCAGCGAAGAAAACCCGCACAAGCCGACCACTGCCAGTTATAAAAACTTCAAGGCGATTATCGATGGCCAGCAGCGCCTAACCTCTTTATATATTGGCTTATGTGGCTCCTACGCCTACAAACAGCCACGTAAGCATTGGCCAAGCACCCGAGATGAGAAGGTGCTGCCACCACGCAAGCTGTACCTTGATCTGGCGCAGCCTGTGGATTCGCAAGACAATGAGTCACTGATGCATTACAACTTCAAGTTCCTGACTGACGCCCAGTGCAAGAGCCCCTTGTCGGCGCCGGATAGGAAGCATGACTGGTTCTGCCTTCATGAGGTCCTGAAATACCCCCCTTATGAGAGTTCCGATGATGTTCTGCTGGAGATCGTTCTGCCCCAGCTGCAGAAGCTAGGGCTTTCAGAAAATGCGTTTTCCCGGAAAACCTTGCTCAAGCTGTATGACGTCATCAGAGGGCAGCGCATTGTTCATTACTTCAACGAAAGCAGTCAGGAGATTGACCATGTCCTGGACGTGTTCATCCGCACCAACAGCGGTGGCACCAAGCTGGACTTCTCTGATCTGTTGATGTCGATTGCTGTGGCAAATTGGGACGGTGACTTCCGTCAGGATCTGGATGGCCTGATTCGCCAGATTCATCAAAGTGCCGATATGGGTTTTTACATGGAGCGCGATTGGGTGCTGAAAACCTGTCTGGTGCTTATCGGTGCGGATGTCCGGTTTAAGGTTAAGAACTTCAGTGCTGAGCAGGTTCGCCAGATTCAGTCCGCCTGGGCTGAAATCAAGGACTGCATTCTGGAGGCCCTGCGGCTGATCCGCCGGTTTGGTATTAACGCCCAATCGCTGACATCTAAAAATGCGGTGATCCCGATTTGCTACTACCTGTACAGAAAGCAATCTGGTGATGAGCCGCTTTACAAGAGCATCAATAATCTTGCTCGGCATAAGGAACAGCGGGATTTGATCAGTCGCTGGTTTTATATGGCGTTGCTGAAAGGCGTGTTTGGCGGACAGGCGGATACCATCCTGAAATCGATGCGTGATGTGCTGGATCAGCACCTGGATGAGCAGTACTTTCCCTTGCAGCAGGTAGTGGAACGATACACCGCGACCAACAAGGATCTGCGATTTGATGACGAGTACATGGAGAGCTTGTTGAACATTGAGCATGGTGAAGGGCGCTGCCGCGCGCTGCTACATTTGTTGTTCCCGGAAATGAATGCAACGGAAGTGTTTCATATTGATCATCTGCACCCGCGTAGCTACTTTGACAAGAAACACTTGGCTAAAGTGGGTTGTCTGCTCTCGGACCCTGACAAAATGGCGTTTTATGCGGACCCCAATCATTGGAATACTATTGCCAATCTGCACTTGCTCAACGACTCGCAGAACCTGAGTAAGTCTGATCGACCGCTGAGGGAATGGCTTGAGGATTCTTCTGTTCACCTGACTGCGGCAAGCCTGTTGGCAGACCGTGTCGATCTTGGCTTTGAGGCTTTTCCGGAATTTTTTGCCGCTCGCAGGGCAGCACTTAAAGCACGGTTGAAAAGTCGTGTGTTTATTTCCCAGTCGATCCCGGCCGAGCCAGAGCCCGAAGATCAGGATGAGGAAGTGGTTGAGGGTGAGGATGCTTTGTCATGAGTAGTCAGATTGAGCGAGCACTGGTAAAACTCTTCGACCGGCACCGGATCGTCTTCTGGTACGACGCGAAGCAGTGACCTGCCCCCCTCCTGCCGTACCATCGTAATTTCCAGGAAGTCTGTCAACCAGGAGAATGACGGACATGAAGAAGAGCAGATTCACTGAGGAGCAGATCATCGGCTTCATCAAACAGGCCGAGGCTGGGCTGCCGATCAAGGCGCTGTGCCGCAAGAGCGGTTTCAGCGACGCCACTTTCTACAAGTGGCGGGCCAAGTTCGGCGGCATGGATGTCCCGGACGCCAGGCGGCTGCGTGAGCTGGAGAGCGAGAACGCCAAGCTCAAGAAGTTGCTGGCCGAGGCGCACCTGGACATCCACGCACTCAAGGGCGTCTTCGGGGTAAAGCGTTAGCCCCACAGGCCAAGCGTACGGCGATCACGGGAATGGTGGAGCAGTACCATCGGTCCGAGCGCCGTGCCTGCCGCCTTGTGGGGCTCTCCCGCGACAGTTACCGGCATCCACCGGAGACTGACCCGATGACCCGCGATCTCACGGGCAAGATCGTCGCGATCGCCCAGGCGCGCCGACGCTTTGGCTGTCGGCGTATCCACGACCTGCTGCGACCGGAGTACCCGGGTGTGAACCACAGGCGGGTGTACCGGCTGTACAGCAACGCCAATCTGGCGGTGCGGCGACGCAAGAAGACCCAGCGGCCAGCGTCAGAGCGTGTGCCACTGCAAATTGCCCAGAACGTGAATGAGGTGTGGAGCATGGACTTCGTCAGCGACAGCCTGGCCAACGCCGGCGTATCAAGTGCTTGACCGTGGCCGATGACTTCAGCCATGAGTGCGTCGATATCGCGGTGGACTGGGGCATCTCGGGCCAGTATGTGACCCGCGTCCTGGATCGAGTGGCGCGGTTCCGTGGCTACCCATTGGCCGTGAGGACCGACAACGGCCCGGAGTTCACCAGCAGGGCCTTCATGGCGTGGGCGCAGCGCCGCGGCATCCGGAACATCCTGATCGAGCCAGGGCGGCCTATGCAGAACGGCTACATCGAAACTTTCAACGGCAAGTTCCGGGACGAGTGCCTGAACGAGCACTGGTTCGAGACGCTGCATCAGGCCAGGATCGCCACGGCGATCTGGCGACAGGGCTACAACGAAGTCAGACCCCACAGCAGCATCGGGCGCATCCCGCCGGCCCGATTCGCCGAGCTGCATCGCCAGAGCTTAGGCGATGCAGCTCGATCCACTTTAAACACTGTGCAAATCAATTAACCTTGCAACCCCGGACTTCGTTGCGGATCAGCTACAGCAGCGTCCTTGCTCCTGGATCGATGGGCACTTCACCGAGCCGTACGAGCAGAACACGCAGCAGTCGCCCGCGTTCGGGCGGAGCAGCGTCTTGCAATGGCTGCACTCGTAGAAAAACTGGCAGGCGTCCGTCGGCATGATCTCAGCCTTCGAGGTGCCGCACCGGGGACAGGTGATCACCGACTCCAACACGATGGCGTTCATGCCGGTTTCACTTCTGCACGGTCGAAGGGTACCCGGCATGGGTGGTGGCCGCCGTCAGGTCTGCGGGCGTGGCCTGATCGGGATCGAAGCTGACGCGAGCGGTCTTCTTCGGGAAGTCGATGCTGACGTCGCTCACGCCCGGCACGGCTTGCAGGGATTTCTTGACGGTGATGGGGCACACCGCGCAGCTCATCTTCTGAACATCGAGCGTGACCGTTTGTGGAGCGGAAGCGAAAGCGGCCAGCGGCAGCGCCATGAGCGCGATCAGTTGCAGGAAAGATTTGCGCATCTAGGTCTTCCTTGTCAGTAGAACAACCGGGCCAGCAGCGGAACGGCGAGCAGGCCCAGCAGCAGAGCGCCGACGATCCAGAAGATCCGCCGCTGGCGTTTGATGGTGTTCGGATCAGCGCAGGGCGTTCCCGGCGCACACGCTGGCGGGACCAGATAAAGTTGCCGGAAGGCGAGGGCGAGAAAGATCAGCGTCAGACCAGCGATGAACGGCCGGTACGGCTCCATCGCGGTCAGATGGCCAAGCCACGATCCGCCGACGCCGAGCGCCAGCAGCACGAGCGGTCCCACACAGCACACCGATGCGCCGATGGCGGCTGCGGCACTCGCGATCAACGAAGATTTGCCTGTGAGTTGCATTCCGCGTCCATGAAACAGATATCGAAGGCGCTACTCTAAGCTCCGTACCGAGGTACGGAGTCAAGGGGTGTGCGATGGCAACAGAACTGACGATCGGCAAGCTCGCCGCAGCGGCGGGGGTGAACATCGAGACGGTGCGCTTTTACCAGCGGCTGGGGCTGCTCGACGAGCCGCAGAAGCCGCGGACGGGGTATCGCCGCTATTCCCAGCAGCAGGCAAAGCGCCTTCACTTCATCAAACGAGCGCAGGGTCTTGGCTTCACGCTGTCCGAGGTGGGTGGCCTGCTGAAGCTGGATACGGCCTGCCTGTGTGCCGACACGCGAGCACTGGCGTCGCGCAAGCTGGCTCTCATCGAACAGCGAATGGCCGATCTCGCCGCGATACAGGAGGCGCTGACGGGGCTGATTCAGCAGTGCGATGCCGGTGACGGTCGCGATCACTGCCCGATCATCGACGTGCTTGCAGGGGAGTGAGCGGAAAGGCGCATGGCGACATCTGATGCCGCGGATCACGGCGCCGTGCTCCGCGGCC
>JBARUT010000009.1:0-8660 GCA_049645885.1 Candidatus Macondimonas sp. | reverse complement strand
TTTTTTTTCTGTTCCATCAGGAATCTCCATGCCGCGATCCGCCCCTTCCGCCGCCTCCTCTCCTGTGTCAAAGCGCAAGCCGAACCGCAATCAATTCATTGTTGGCGGCGGACTGCTCGCATTGATGATCCTGGGAGGCGCCTATCTGTTCTGGGGACAAAAACCCACCGCCCAAGCCGTGATTGCTGATCGCCCTGCACCCGTGTCAGTGGCCACGGTGAGCAAGGCGGATTTGAACGTCTATCTCAATGGCCTCGGCACGGTTACCCCGCTGAATACCGTAACCGTTCGCAGCCGTGTGGACGGTGAATTAATGGCCCTGCATTTCGAGGAAGGCCAAGTGGTGACCTCGGGCGCCCTTCTTGCCGAAATCGATCCGCGGGCATTCCAGGTCCAGCTCCAGCAGAGCGAGGCGCAACTGGCGCGGGATCAGGCACTCCTGACCAATGCCCGTCAGGATCTGGCCCGTTATCAGCAATTGCTCAAGGAAGACTCCATAGCCCAGCAACAGGTCTCCACGCAGGAAGCCCAGGTGCGCCAATATGAGGCGGCCCTGAAGATCGATCAGGCGCAAATCAACAATGTGCGCCTACAGCTCGACTACAGCCGCATTACGGCGCCCATCACAGGACGCATCGGCTTGCGCAACGTCGACAAGGGTAATCTGGTGCGAGCGGGTGATCCCAATGGATTGGCTGTAATTACCCAGACCCAGCCCATTGCGGTGCTGTTCGATATTCCGGAGGATGCCCTTCCCAGCGTGCTGGGACGCTTACGCACCGCTTCATTGCCGGTGACTGCCTTCAATCGCGACCAGTCGCGCAAGCTGGGCCAAGGTCAGTTGGTTGCCGTCGACAATCGCATCAACGCCAGCACAGGCATGGTGCGCCTGAAGGCCCGGTTCACCAACGCGGATGAAAAGCTGTTTCCCAACCAGTTCGTCAACGCCCGCCTGTTGCTCAGCGTGGCGCGCAACGCCATTGTCATTCCCAATGGGGCCATCCTGCAGGGTGCGCAGGGCCATTACGTCTGGGTGATCGGACCCGAGCAGACCGTCAGCGCCCGCCCGATCCAGATCGGTGTCAGCGATCAGGGCCTGACCGCCGTGACCGCGGGATTGAGCCTGGGAGAACGAGTGGTTGTCGATGGCACCGAAAAACTGGCCGAAGGCAAGTCGGTTGAGATCATCGAGAAAGCAGCGTCCCTCCCTGCCTCTCCCAAAGCCCCATGAACCCTTCGCGCCCGTTTATTCTGCGGCCGGTTGCGACCTCGCTGATCATGGCGGCCCTGCTCATCGCAGGTCTGCTGGGCTACCGTTTCCTGCCTCTCGCCGCTCTGCCGCAGGTGGAATATCCCACCATTCAGGTGGTCACACTCTATCCCGGCGCCAGCCCGGAAGTGATGGTGTCGTCTGTCACTGCACCGCTGGAGCGTCAACTCGGCCAGATGGCCGGGCTCAGCCAGATGACCTCCACCAGTTCCGCGGGGGCATCGGTCATCACCCTGCAATTTTCCCTCGACCTTACGCTGGACATTGCTGAACAGCAGGTTCAGGCAGGCATCAACGCCGCCAACACCTTCCTGCCCTTCGATCTGCCCAATCCGCCCATCTACAACAAGATCAACCCCGCCGACGCGCCGATCATGACGCTGGCGTTGACCTCGCAAAATCTGCCCTTGCCCGAGGTGGAGGATTTGGCGGACACCCGACTGGCGCAAAAACTGGCTCAGGTGAGCGGCGTGGGTCTGGTCAGTATCAGTGGCGGCCAGCGACCGGCGATCCGCATCCAGGTCGATCCACGCGCACTCACCGCCTACAACCTCAGCCTGGAAGATGTGCGGGCCGCGATTGGCGCCAACAACGTCAACCAGGCCAAGGGTAGCTTCGATGGGCCGGATCGCGCCTATACCATCGACGCCAATGATCAGTTGCTGAGCGCCGAACAATTCGCGCAGATGGTGGTGGCCTATCGGGAAGGCTCGCCGCTGCGCCTGCATCAGGTGGCGCGGGTGGTGCGCGACGTCGAGAATTCCCACCAAGCTGCCTGGTCCGGCCGCGAGCCGGCGGTTCTCGTCAACATCCAGCGCCAACCCGGCGCCAATGTGATCGAGGTGGTTGACCGCATCAAGGAATTGCTGCCGCGGCTGCAGGAATCCCTGCCCGCTGCCGTGACACTCAGTGTGTTTTCCGATCGCACCACCACCATCCGCGCCTCGGTGGCAGACGTGCAGTTCGAATTGATGCTGGCCGTTGCCCTCGTGGTGATGGTGATCTTTCTGTTTCTGCGCAATCTCACCGCCACGATCATTCCCGCTATTGCAGTGCCGCTGTCCCTGGTGGGTACCTTCGCCTTCATGTACCTGGCCGGTTTCAGTATCAACAATCTGACCCTGATGGCCCTCATCATCGCCGCTGGTTTCGTGGTGGACGACGCCATCGTGGTCATCGAGAACATCAGTCGCTATCTGGAGGCAGGGGATTCGCCGCTGGAGGCGGCGTTGAAGGGCTCACGCCAGATCGCCTTCACCATCATCTCGCTCACGGTGTCCCTGGTGGCCGTCCTGATCCCCCTGTTGTTCATGGGGGATGTGATTGGCCGTTTGTTTCGCGAATTCGCCGTGACCTTGGCGGTGTCCATCCTGATCTCGGCCGTGATCTCACTCACGCTGACGCCGATGATGTGTGCCCGCTTGCTGCACAGCGCGCCGGCCGGCCGCCATTCCGAACTGGCCCAGGGCCGTTTCCTCGATGGCGTGATCGCCCGCTACGGCCGTATCCTGAATCGGGTGCTGGACCGCCCAGGGCCAATGCAACTCATCGCGGTCGCCACTCTGATCCTCACGCTGGTGTTGTACATTCTGATTCCCAAGGGTTTCCTGCCATCACAGGACACGGGGCTCATCCAGGGCATTTCGGAAGCGCCTCAATCGATTTCCTTCCAGGCCATGACCGAGCGGCAACAGGCCTTGGTCGAGGTCCTGCTTGAGGAGCCGGCCGTTGCCGGGGTGAGCTCCTTCGTCGGCGTGGACGGTTCCAATCCCACCCTCAACAGCGGGCGTCTGCTGATCCAGCTCAAACCCCATGCAGAGCGCGACCAGGATGCAATGACCCTGATGCGCAGCCTGCAGGAGCGGGTAGCACGCGTACCGGGCATTTCCCTGTACCTGCAACCCCTGCAGGACCTGAGCATTGGCAACCTGGTGTCGCGCACGCAATACCAGCTCACCCTGCAGGATCCGGATCCTGCCGAACTGGCCGCATGGATCATGCCCCTGACCCAACGCCTGCAAGCACTCCCTGCCCTGCGGGATGTGAACCACAACCTGCAGACCGGCGGTCTGCAGGCTTATCTGACCATCGATCGCAATGCGGCGGCGCGCTACGGCATCACTGCCGCGGCCATCGACAATGCCCTCTACAACGCCTTTGGCCAGCGCATCGTTTCCACCATATTCACCCAATCCAACCAATACCGCGTGGTGCTGGAACTCGACCCCGCCCTGCAACGCAGCCTGGCGGCGCTGGAGCGGATCTACGTGCCCTCCCCGGCTGGCGTACAGGTGCCGCTCACCGCCCTGGCGCGGCTGAGTGAACGCACCACGCCGGTGATGATCCAGCATCTGGGTCAGTTCCCTTCGGCCACCATCTCCTTCAACCTGGCGCCCAATGCCTCCCTGGGAGCGGCGGTGGCCGATGTCGAGGCGGTGTTGGCAGAACTGGCGCCACCCGCCAGCCTGCAGACCCGTTTCCAGGGCGACGCCCTGGCATTTCGCGCTTCCCTGGCCAATCAGACCTACCTGCTGTTGGCCGCCATCGTCTGCATGTACATCGTGCTGGGGATGCTCTATGAGAGCTACATCCATCCCATTACCATCCTCTCCACCCTGCCCTCGGCGGGCGTCGGTGCCTTGCTTGCGCTGCTGTTGAGCGGCAACCCGCTGGATGTGATCAGCATCATTGGGATCGTTTTGCTGATCGGCATCGTCAAGAAGAACGCCATCATGATGGTGGACTTCGCCCTGGACGCCGAGCGTAGCGGCGGCAAGTCGCCACGGGAAGCAATTTTCGAGGCCTGCCTGTTGCGCTTCCGGCCGATCCTGATGACCACGCTGGCCGCCTTGCTGAGCGCGCTGCCGATGATGTTGAGCACAGGTGTGGGCGCTGAATTGCGCCGGCCTCTGGGTGTCACCCTTGTGGGCGGGCTGGTGTTGAGCCAGTTGCTGACCTTGTTTACCACGCCAGTGATCTATCTGGCGTTTTCCGACTTGGCTGAGCGCATCGGTCGTCGTTCGGCGCCCGCGCCCGAGGGCGCCCCTTGAACTTCGGCGCATTTTTCATCTACCGGCCGGTCACCACCACACTACTGACCCTGGCCATCACCCTCTCGGGGATAGTGGGCTTTTTTCTGATGCCTGTGGCGCCGATGCCAAAGGTTGATTTCCCCACCATCGTGGTGATTGCACGGCTACCCGGCGCGAGCCCGGAAACCATCGCCGCCACCGTGGCCACGCCGCTGGAGCGCCAACTGGGGCGGATCGCCGGCATCGAGGAAATGAGCTCCTCCAGCTCGATGGGTTTCACCCGCATCATCATCCAGTTCGATGTCAATCGGGACATTGATGGCGCGGCGCGCGACGTCCAGGCCGCCATCAATGCAGCGCGCAGCCTGTTGCCTGCCAACTTGCCAACGAGCCCTATTTATAGGAAAGCCAATCCCGCGGACTCGCCGATTCTTCTGCTGTCCCTCACCTCCGATACCCTGACACCGGGCCAGATGTACGATACCGCCTCTACCATCCTGGCCCAGAAACTTTCCCAGGTGTATGGCATCGGTCAGGTGGAACTGGGCGGATCGGCCCTGCCGGCCGTTCGGGTTGAACTCAATCTCGACGCCGTCAACAAATACGGTCTGGGGCTCGAACAGATCCGCCAGGCGCTGGCAGGAGCCAATGCCAACCGGCCCAAGGGGAGTCTGGAGGACGGCCAGAAGCGCTGGTTGATCAATGCCAACGATCAGGCCAAGACCGCCGATGAATTCCGGGATCTGGTGATTGCCTACGTTGCAGGCTCGCCTGTGCTGCTGCGAGACATTGCCGAAGTGCACGATGCCGTGCAGGACATCCGCAATGCCGGCACGGCCAACGGCAAAACGGCGGTTGTCATCGCCTTGCGTACCCAGCCCGGTGCCAACGTCATTGAAACCGTGGATCGGGTCAAGGCATTGCTGCCCGAGCTCAAGGCCTCGGTACCGGGCGGTGTGAACCTCACCGTCGAACTCGACCAGTCCGAAACCATCCGCGCCTCATTGCATGAGGTGGAGGTGACCATTGTTATCTCCACCATCCTGGTGCTCGGCGTGGTGCTGTTGTTTCTGCGCAATGCGCGCGCCACGCTGGTACCGGCAGTGGCGCTGCCGGTGTCTTTGATCGGCACCTTCGGGGCGCTCTATTTGATGGGCTACACCATCGACAATCTCTCGCTCATGGCCATCACCATCGCGACCGGCTTTGTCGTGGACGATGTGATCGTGGTGCTGGAGAACATCATGCGCCATCTGGAAAAAGGCAGTACGCCCTTTCAGGCTGCCTTGGACGGCACTCGGGAAGTGAGTTTCACCGTGGTCTCCATGACCCTGTCGCTGGTGGCGGTGTTCCTGCCCATCATGCTGATGGGCGGCATGATCGGGCGCCTGATCCAGGAATTCGGCGCCACCTTATCGATTGCCGTGCTGGTGTCGATGGTGGTGTCGCTGACCCTGACACCCATGATGAGCGCTCGGTTGCTGCGGCAGGAAACGTTCGCCAATCCCGGTCGGCTGCATCGTTGGATCGATGCGGGATTCGAGCGGATGATGCAGGCCTACCGGGTGAGCCTGGCTTGGGCATTGCGCCATTCCTTCCTGACCCTGATGTCGCTGTTCGCCACCTTCGCGCTCAATATCTTCCTGTTCGTGGTGGTCCCCAAGGGGCTGCTGCCCCAGTACGACATCGGCAAACTGCTGGGCTATATCAGCGGCGAGCAGGCCTTGTCGTTCCAGTCGATGCGCGACAAGCAGCAACAGTTCACCGACATCCTGCGCGCCGATCCCGCAGTGGAGAGCGTGGTGTCCTTCATCGGCGGGGAATCACAAGGCAACACGGGCTTCGTATTCGTCTCGCTCAAGCCGCTGGAAGAACGGCGCATGCCGGCGCACAAGGTGATGGAGCGTTTACGTACCCAGATCAACGACGTTCCCGGCGCCACCTTGTTTCTTCAGGGCCCACAGGACATCCGTCCCGGCGGCCGACCCAGCAATTCCCGTTATCAATACAGCCTGCAAAGCGACAATCTGGACGATCTCTACCTGTGGTCGGAGCGCCTTGAACAGGCGCTGAAGACGCAGGGCGGGCTGATCGACGTCAACAACGACCTCAAGACCCGTGGCCTCCATGCCAAGGTCGTGATTGACCGGGACGCTGCGGTGCGATTGGGTGTGGATCCGGCACGGGTGGACGCCACGCTCTACGACGCCTTCGGTCAGCGTCCGGTATCGACCATCTATGCCGAGCGCAACCAGTATTTTGTCGTGATGACCGCAAGCCCGACCGACACAGCTGATCCGGCAGCGCTGAAGAAACTGTTCGTCCAGTCGCGCAGCGGCGCGCTGGTGCCCTTGTCAGCATTCAGCCATGTCGAGACCATCAAGGGGCCCATCGTCGTCAACCACCAAGGGCAGTTCGCCGCGGCCACGCTGTCATTCGACCTGGCGCCCAAAGTCTCTTTGAGCGATGCCGACCAGATCATCCGCCGTGCCATGACCCAGATCGGCGCCCCCACCTCGGTGCGGGGCGGTTTCCAGGGCGAGGCGCTGGCCTTCAAGAAGTCGCTGTCCTCTGAACCCTGGCTGTTGCTGGGGGCGCTGGTGACGATCTATGTGGTGTTGGGCATTCTCTATGAAAGCTTCATCCACCCCATCACCATTCTCTCCACCCTGCCTTCGGCTGGGGTGGGCGCAATCCTCGCCTTGATGATCACCGGGGTGGAACTCAATGCCATGGCGCTCATCAGCCTGTTCCTGCTGATCGGTATCGTCAAGAAGAACGCTATCATGATGGTGGATGTCGCCATCCAGAACCAGCGTGAGCTGAATCAAACGCCGGAACAGGCGATTTTCGAAGCTGCCCTGATTCGATTGCGCCCCATTCTGATGACCACCCTCGCCGCCGCGCTGGGTGCCTTGCCGCTGGCGATCGCCACCGGCTACGGTGCCGATCTGCGCCGGCCGCTGGGCATTGCCATCGTCGGCGGGCTGATGTTCAGCCAGTTTCTGACCCTCTACACCACACCCGTGGTTTACCTCTACATGGACCGTTTGCATCAACGGACCCAGCGTCGCTGGGTGTTGCCAAGCAATGCGATCCGCGTGACCGACTGAAGGCCCTTGCCATGGCGACGCTGCGCTCCCCTGAATCCGTTTTCTCCAATCCCCATCCCCATTCGCGCTGGCGGTGGCTGGGTATTGCGGTGCTCACGCTCTTGCTCGGTGCCTGCAAGATGGGGCCGGATTATGTCCGCCCGGAAAACGACGCACCGGCGGTTTTCAAGGAAGCCGAGAACTGGAAACCCGCCGAACCGGCCGCTCATCTGGATCGGGGCGCGTGGTGGATGCTCTATGACGACCCCCAACTGGATGCCCTGGAGGCCCAATTGGGCAGTGGCAATCTCAATGTCCGCATTGCCGAGTCTCAATTTCGTCAAGCCCAGGCGGCCCTGGCGGGAAGCCGTGCCGGACTGTTCCCATCCCTGGGCGCTTCCGCGGGAGAAACACGCTCCCAGCCCGCCGATCCGCTCACCGGGCTGAATCGCACGCCGATCCAGCTTCCCGAGCAACGTGTCGGCCCGTTCGGCGCATTGCGGATACGCCCCCCCGCCATATCGCCTCCGGAGATCGATTTCAATCCGCGCACCCAATACAACCTGGGGCTTAGCAGCAGCTGGGAAATCGATCTGTGGGGACGGGTGCGGCGCCAGGTTGAAGCCAATACAGCCGATCTTGCTGCCAGCGCGGCCGATCTGCAGTCCATGCGCCTGAGCATGCAGGCCCAGTTGGCCCAGCTCTACTTCACCCTGCGTGTCAACGATACCCTGCAAGCCAAGTTGCGCGAAAGTGTGGCGGCCTATGAACAATCGCTGCGAGTTGCGGAAAATCGTTACAAGGGCGGCGTGACCTCCCGCGCCGATGTGCTGCAGGCGAAAACCCAGCTCCGCTCCACCCAGGCCCAGGCCACGGACTTGCAGGTCCAGCGCGCCCAGCTCGAACATGCCATTGCCGTATTGATTGGCAAACCGCCAGCACAGTTTTCCCTGGCACCCAGTCCACTTGTCGATCCGGTCATTCCCGTGGTTCCAGCCGGATTGCCTTCCGCCTTGCTGGAACGACGCCCGGATATCGCCGCTGCCGAACGGCGCATGGCCGCCGCCAATGCCCAGATCGGCGTCGCCAAGGCTGCCTACTTCCCCAGCCTGACCCTCTCCGCCAGCGGCGGCTACCAGGGCACCAGTCTCGGCGATCTGATCAGCTTGCCCAATCGGTTCTGGTCCATTGGTCCGCGCCTGGCAATGAGCCTGTTCGATGGCGGCCTGCGCAAATCTCAGGTCGAACAGGCGGAAGCCATTCTGG
>JBARUT010000008.1:0-26720 GCA_049645885.1 Candidatus Macondimonas sp. | reverse complement strand
ACACCGGTGAGCGCGCTGCTGCATGCGGTAGCGGTGGTCAAGGCCGGTGTGTTCACGGTGCTCAAGGTCACCTACTACATTTTCGGCCTGGACTTCCTGCAGCAGACCGGCGCCAGTTTGTGGCTGGCTTATGTGGCTGGCTTCACGCTCATCATGGCCTCGCTCATCGCGCTGAACCAGGACAATCTCAAGGCCCGACTGGCCTATTCCACCGTCAGCCAACTGGCCTATATCGTGCTGGGCGCCGCAACGGCCACGGCCGCGGGCTTCATGGGTGGCGGGCTGCACATCGTCATGCACGCCTTCGGCAAGATCACCCTGTTTTTCTGCGCCGGCGCCATCCTGGTCGCTACCCACAAGAGTCGGATCAGTGAACTCGATGGACTGGGGCGGCGCATGCCCATTACGTTCGCCGCCTTCGCCCTCGCGGCAGTGAGTGTGATCGGATTGCCACCGGGAGGTGGGACCTGGAGCAAATGGCTGCTGGGCAATGCCACGGCCGAGATCCACCAGCCGCTGCTGCTCGCGGCCCTGATGCTCAGCACCCTGCTCAACATCGCCTATCTGATGCCCGTCGTGGGCCGCGCCTTCTTCCGACCCCTGCCGACCAGCGCGCCCAGTGGAATCGCGGAAGCCCCCTGGGCCTGCTTGCTGCCGCTCTGCTTCACGGCATTGGCCAGCATTGCGCTGTTCTTCTGGCCCGACCCCGTCCTCGATTTGTTGCGCCCGTTGGGCGAGTGGCCCTTGATGGAGGGCCCTTGAGCGCAGCTTCAAGCAGCACAACGCCGCCCGCTTCAGGCGCTGTATCGTCCCAGATGCCGCGCCAAACCGATGAGATTTCCCTGCCCATCGGCGCGAGCCCACTGCGATTCCAAGGAAAGTCATAACGCCATGGAATTCTCGCTTGATCTCGTCACCATCGCCGCACTGCTTGGCGCCATGGCGTTGCTCGCGCTCGCCCCGAGCATGAGTGTTTTCGCTGTAGCAGCAAATGCCGCGAGTGGCGGATTTGTGCCAGGAGCGGTTACGGCTCTCGGCATCGTGATGGGCGACTTGGCTTTCATTCTTTTCGCGATATTCGGTCTGACGCTGCTTGCTGAAAACTTTGGAGATCTTTTTTTTCTTTTGCAGTACGCCGGCGGACTCTACCTGATCTGGCTCGGCGTCTCCCTCTGGAGATCAAGAAGAAAGAAAATGAAGCAGGTTGCCACGACGCGACCATCACTGATGAACTGTTTCATGACCGGGTTTCTCATCACCATCAGTGATCAGAAAGCCTTGCTGTTCTACCTCGGTTTCTTCCCGGCCTTCCTTGATTTGACGACATTAACCGCCTTTGACATCGGCCTTGTTGCGTTGATTTCAACTGTCGCCGTTGGCGGCGTCAAGCTGGGTTACGCGTATGCCGCGGCAAGAACGCGCTTGATCCTCGAGGGTCGCATCGGCGAACGATCAAGCGTTCTGGCCGCATGCATGCTGATCACAATCGGTACGGTCATGATCGTGCAGGGCAAATAGCCCGTAACAATGCTGTTGTGACGGAGAACACTGGCAATGAGTCTTGAAACCCTGCCCTGGCATCTGCCACCCGGCTGGCCGCTGATTCTGGGCGGTCTGGCGCTGGCCCTGTTACCGGTTCGGTGGCGGGCCTGGCTGCTGCCCCTGCCGGCCCTGCTTGCGCTGATTCATCTGGAGCGTTTCGATACCGGGGCCTTCGGCGTGCTCACAATGCTCGGTCAGAAACTGGTACTGGCTCGTCTGGATGCGCTCGCCTGGCCGTTTGCCTGGCTGTTTGGTTTTGCAGCGCTGGTTAACAGCATGTATCTGCGCAGCCGACCCCATCGTCGCGAAATCGCAGCGGGACTCATTTATGCGGGTACAGCCATGGGGGCGGTCTGTGCCGGCGATCTGTTGAGCTTGTTCCTGTATTGGGAACTCACCGCGCTGGCCTCGACCCTTTTGCTCATCCCGTACGGCGCGCATCCGGACTATGGGGTGGCGCTGCGCTATCTGGTGGTCCAAGTACTGTCTGGGGTCCTGCTACTGGGCGGGGTGATTCTGCACCTGCAGGGCGGCGGCACACTGAGCTTTGATGCCTTGTCCCTGGGCAACACCGGAAACACCTGGATCCTGGCCGCGTTCGCAATCAAGGCTGCCTTTCCCCTGCTGCATGGCTGGGTCGTGGAAGCCTATCCAGCCGCCTCCCCCGCCGGCACGGTATTCCTGAGCGCCTTTACCACCAAGCTTGCGATCTATGCACTGGCGAGGGGGTTCACCGGCACGGCGCTGCTGATCCCGGTAGGTGCGGTGATGATCCTGTTCACGCTGATCTTGGGCCTGCGCGAGGATGACCTACGCCGCACCCTGGTCTACGGACTCATCAACCAACTGGGTTTCATGGTGATGATCTTGGGCATCGGCACGCCGCTGGCCCAGAGCGCGGCAGTCGCCCACGCCATCAGTCATGTCTTGTACAGCGGCCTGCTCTTCATGGCCTTGGGTGTGATCTTGCTGCGCACCGGGACCACCCGCGCCAGTGCATTGGGCGGACTGGGGCGGCAAATGCCTTGGACTTTCGCTTTCTGCCTGCTGGGGACTTTTGGGATGGCGGCGCCGCTGTTCGCGGGTTTTGCCAGCAAGTCACTGATCCTGGCCGCTGCCGATGAAGCCCAGCGGGCGGATCTGTGGTGGCTGCTGATGCTGGGGTCGATCGGCATCTTTATCATGGCCGGGCTCAAGGTGATCTACTTCGCCTTTCTCGGCCCGGCCTCGAGCCGGCAGGTGGCAGATGCGCCCCGGGGAATGCGCCAAGCCATGTTTCTCACCACACTAGGGCTGTTGATGCTGGGCTGTCGCCCCAATCTGCTGTATCAGGCCTTGCCCCATGCGGTGGTATACACCCTCTATACTCCCGCGCATATTGTGGAGCAATTGCTGCTCTTGTCTTTTGCCGCGATCGTCTTCGCGCTCGCCCTGCGCTGGCGGTTGCTGCCGAAAATGGTCGACAAGGTGTGGGATGTCGATCATCTACAGCGTGCGGTTCCAGGGCTCTGGTTCCGGTTGCAACAACACCTTGCCAAATGGCGCAAGCGTTCCCAAGCCAGTCTCGAGCGCCTCACGCAAGCCATGACCCACCGCTTCGCTCTAGATAACAACGAGGAATCGGGCCGGGCGCGACATTGGCAAACCGGTAGCATGGCGCTGTGGGTGGCGATTTCTCTGGCGGGGTATTTGCTGCTCTATTATTTCGTGTAGAGGATTTCTGCGCCGTCCAAGGCCCGCCACAGGCAGCGGCCACCGCTGGCCCTGTCCAAATCGGCCAGCATGCGTTCATGCAGCGATTCTTCCTCCACATCCGGCCGGACCACAATCCATTGGCCACCCTCAGGTCGCTTTAGATGCGACAACGCCTCTATTGCGCCGAAAGATGTCTCCGCAGACGCTGCCTGGCCTTCGAGCGACAAGGTCACCTGGCCACCGGTCATGGCCAGATAGACATCGGCCAGGATCTGGGCGTCCAACAGGGCGCCGTGCAATTGGCGCTGGCTGTTGTCGATGTGATAGCGCTTGCACAGGGCATCGAGATTGTTGCGCTGCCCGGGATGACGTTGCCGGGCGAGGTGCAGCGTATCGATCACGACATGACGTTGCTCCAAGGCTTCTGCCGCAATTCCACAGCGCGCCAGCTCAGCATTCAGAAACCCCAGATCGAAGGCGGCATTGTGGATGATGAGCTGGGCATCCCCCAGAAATGCCCGCAACTCCTCGGCAATTTCGCTGAAGCGGGGGGCGTCGGCGAGCTGTTCGAGGGTGATGCCATGGACCTGCGCCGCGCCGGCATCAATGGTCCGATCAGGATTGAGATAGCGATGGAAGGAGCGTCCCGTGAGTTGACGGTTGATCAGCTCGATGCAGCCAATTTCGATGATGCGATGACCGTCACTGACCTCAAGTCCGGTGGTTTCGGTATCCAGCACAATCAGCCGCATCAGGACGCCTCCAAGCGTGGCATCCGCGCACTTGTCTGCTCGGCCCGTAGTGCATCAATGGCGGCATTGGCGAGGGCATCGGCACGCTCGTTCTCGGGATGACCGGCATGACCCTTGACCCAGTTCCAGCGGACGCGATGCTGCGCATTGAGCGCGTCGAGTTGGCGCCAGAGATCCTCGTTCTTCACAGGTTCCCGGCTGGCGGTACGCCATCCCCGGCGCTTCCAATTCTCCAGCCATTGCGACATGCCATCGCATAGATAGCGGGAATCCGTGTACAAATCCACCTCACAGCTCTCCTGCAGGGCCGACAGTCCGGCAATGGCGCCCATCATCTCCATGCGGTTGTTGGTGGTCAGGGGTTCGGCACCCCGCAATTCCCGCTCCCGCGCGCCAAATCGCAGGATAGCGCCCCAGCCACCGGGGCCCGGATTGCCGCGGCAGGCACCGTCGGTAAAAAGCTCAACTGTTTTCATTGATCGGCTCCGATGTCGTATTAAGCGGCACCGCGGCGCCCAGGCGCCCGGCAGGCACCAGACGGGGCACCCAGCGCCGGCGGCGGCGCAAAGGGGTCAAATTCCGCACCCGCTTGCGAGCGACCAGCACATAGCCGCCCCCTATCCACGGCACAAAGCGCCCCAGCCAGCGGTCCAGGGCAACCAGCCGCGCAAGCAGGCCGCCATGGGCAATCGGCGGTCGATAAAGACAATAGCGCACATCGGTCACGTCATACCCCAGCAAGGACAGCCAATCACGCAGGCGGTATTCGCTGATCAATCGCTCCGCCCAGGGAACGGTGCGGCCCGAACGACTGAGCCATGCACGCAGCCCCCAAAAGCTGTAAGGGTTGAAACCCACGATCACCAGCCTGCCCTCGCTGATGAGGACGCGATCCACCTCGCGCAGCAGGGGATGAGGATGAGGAACCTGCTCCAGCAGATGGGACAGGACGACCACATCCACGCTTTCAGTCGCAATGGGCAGATGATGGGGATCGGCCCACACATCCACCAGACCCTTGGCGCCCGCATCGGGAGATGAAACGACGTAGCAGCGGTGCAATTGATCGTCCTGGAGCGGGAACAGACGACTGCCCGCCCAATCCCCCAGTTGCAGGCCGAAACTGCCGTAAAGTCCCTCCAATCCATCGGCCAGCACCGTATTTTCAGCGCCAAGCACATACCGACCGATCGGAGTGTCCCGCCAGCGTTCCAGGGCGCGATGCGTGTGTTCCACCGATTGCCTGGCCATGGGGCACCTCCACCATTGCTTGCGTTGGTTCATTCTAAACCATGTGCCTGGCTTGACCGTCGCCAAGTGACCTGACACGATAACCGCTATGCTTTGCGTTCAACCCGTCAAGGCCTTTAACGACAACTACATCTGGGTGTTGGCAAATCCCGACATCCAACAGGCTGTGGTGGTCGATCCAGGCGACTCGGAACCCGTGCTATCCTTTCTGGATGAGCAGGGATGGGTTCTTGCGGCCATCTTGGCGACCCACCACCATCCGGATCATGTGGGCGGCATCCCTGCGCTGGCACGCCCCAATTTACCCATCATTGGCCCGGCGCTGGAAAAAATTCCCTGCAGGACCCAAGGCGTGAACGACAACGACCGGTTCGTCCTGCCTGGCTTGGGCGTCGATGTCGAAGTGCTGCACATACCCGGCCATACGCTGGGACATGTCGCTTTTCATATTCCAGCTATTGGCGCCTTGTTTTGCGGCGACACCCTGTTTGGCGCGGGATGTGGGCGCCTGTTCGAGGGGACGGCGGAGCAGATGCATCACTCGCTGCAACGGCTGGCGGCACTGCCGGGCGAAACTCAAGTTTACTGTGGTCATGAATACACCATTGCCAACTTGGCCTTCGCCCAGCAGGTCGACCCCGAAAACCGTCATCTTGCTGATCGTCTCGTTGCGGACCGAGCCCGGATTATCCAAGGGGAACCCACCCTGCCCAGCCGCATGGAAGTCGAGCATCTCACCAATCCTTTCCTGCGTGTGACTGACGCAAGCGTTCGAGCCGCCGCCGAACGTCACGCCCAGTGCCCATTGGAAGACAGCACCGCCGTGTTCGCGGCGTTGCGCCATTGGAAGGATCATTTCCGACCATGAATTCACCCATCAATTCCGATCTTCTCGATGCGATAACGCCTCATCTCGATCCATCGGCCAAGGCGGGTTCCGGGGGCTGGAAATGCGTCCTTCTGAGCGGTGGCCTGCTGGCACTGACTGGCTGTAGCCCGCATCATCCAACGGCTGCTCCCTCGCTATCCACTGCCGCCAAGGCGCAAAAGGCCAATACCACGCAGCCCGCCACCGCATCGAAAACTGTCCGCTCTCCCAGCCCTTATGCCAACACGGCGATGGAAAGTGCTGCTGATCAGGTTTTGTTGATGCCGTATCTGGATAGCTCACAAGCCGAGAATCCGAATCTGCAGGCTTCCGATCTAAGTCTGAATGGACAAAGCGGGATGATCTGGGATCGCCTGCGAGGTGGTTTTTCGCTTTCCCTCGATGAACCCCAATCCGTCCGCCGGGAACTGGATTCCCTGAGTCCCCGCTTCCTTGAGCGCAGCCTGGCACAATCCTCTGAATACCTTTATCTGGTGCTGGATGAAGTGGAACGGCGCGGTATGCCGGCGGAAATCGCCCTGCTGCCGTTGGTGGAAAGTGGCTATAATCCCGCCGCCGTGTCTCCGGGCAAAGCGGCGGGGCTGTGGCAGTTCCTGCCGCAAACCGCACGCAACTTCGGCTTGAAACTGACCCCGAACTATGATGGGCGGCACGACGTGCTGGCATCGACCAAGGCTGCCCTGGATTATCTGGAGTATCTGGGGGACATGTTCGGCGGTGACTGGTTGCTTGCTTTAACGGCTTACAACACTGGCGAAGGCACACTGCAGCGCTGGATCGCGGAAAATCGAAGATTGGGAAAATCAACCGATTTCGCAAGCCTTCCCATCCCGCCGCAAACCCGGCGCTATATCCCTCGCCTCATGGCAATGCGCTCGGTGATCGAGAATCCGCGGCGACATGGCGTGGAACTGCCTGCAATTCCTAACCGATCCGTACTGGACAGCGTGGACGTGCGGGGACGCCTGGACTTGGCCGAAGCCGCGGATCTGGCTGATCTGAGCCTCGCGCAGGTGCTGCGCTACAATCCAGCTATCCAGGCCCCGAAAAACACTGCGCCACCTGGCGCGCTGTTGTTGCCCGCCGTTCATGCCCGTCGGCTGCGTCAAAAGCTTGAGGGGAGCGAGACGGTGCAGTTGGCACAACAGTCCTTCGAGACCGGCGCGCCAGATTCCCAGAATAAAGGGCAATTGATTCAGGAGGCCGAGCGGGTTCTGGCGGAAACGCCCATTCGCGATGCAGCCTTGCCTGCCCAAACCCATGTCGTTCGAGCGGGTGACTCGCTTTACACCATTGCCCGAGCCCATCGGGTTGATACCGCCGACCTGGCCAAGTGGAACAAACTGTCCACAAAGGCAACCTTGAAAATTGGACAAACCCTGGTGGTACAGAATTCGCTCAAGGCGTCACCCGGCCACCCCGTGTCATCTGCTTCTGGCGCCATCGTTTACTCGGTCCGAGCCGGCGACTCGCTCTCCTCCATCGCCCAGAAGTTCGAGGTCAGCGTGGCTGATCTGGCGCTCTGGAATGCCATCAAGATCCACCAGACCCTCCATCCCGGCCAACGCCTGACCATCCGCAAATCCGCTCCGGAGCAGCGCACCCAGAGTTGATTTCAGGGTGATATCATTCTTTACCTTGTGCAATCACACCTTTTTCTCAAGGATGCAGAACGATGGGTTTTCTGAGTGGAAAACGGGCCCTGATCGTGGGCGTGGCCAGCAATCGCTCGATCGCCTGGGGCATCGCGCAGGCCATGCGGCGTGAAGGGGCCGAGCTGGCCTTCACCTATCAGGGCGAGAAGCTCAAGTCCCGCGTGGAGGAAATGGCGACGGAATGCGGATCCTCGCTCTATTTTCCCTGCGATGTGGGCGATGACGCGCAAATCGATACGCTAATGGCCGAACTGGGCAAACGCTGGGATGGGCTGGATATTCTCGTTCACTCCGTCGCCTTTGCGCCGCGGGAGCAATTGGAAGGCCGCTTCGTGGACAGCGTGACCCGGGAAGGTTTCCGCATGGCTCATGACATCAGCGCCTACAGCTTCGTGGCCCTGGCCAAAGCTGCCTACCCCTTAATGAAAGGCCGCCAAGGCGCCTTGCTCACCATGACCTACGCCGGCGCCGTGCGCGCCATTCCCAACTACAACGTAATGGGGCCCGCCAAGGCCAGCCTGGAGGCCAGTGTGCGTTTCCTGGCGCAGGACCTGGGTCCGGAGGGGATACGGGTGAATGCCATTTCCGCGGGTCCCATCAAGACCCTGGCCGCCGCCGGAATCAGCGGTTTCCGGGGCATGCTCAGCAAGGCAGAGGAAGCCTCGCCCTTGCGACGCAATGTGACCATCGACGAGGTGGGCAATGTGGGGGCTTTCCTGTGTTCCGACCTGGCCTCCGGCATGACGGGCGAAATCACCTATGTCGATGCCGGCTACAATATTCTGGGGCTGATTGCGTAATCCTTATCCCGGGTTTCGTCATCACAGAGCGCATCCTGGCCTGGCCCCTGTAATGGCGGATGATTCTCGCGCTTCCGCAAGCAAACCTATGGCTGAACCTGACCGGCGGTCTTCAGGCGTTGTTCCCGCTCATGGGGAGGTTCGGCAAGAAGCGCCGTCTCGCCCTGTGCACGAGCAACCAGCACAGCGCCTGTCGTATCCCCGAAAACATTCACCGCCGTCCGACTCATGTCGAGCAATCGGTCCACCCCCAGCACCAGCCCCAGGGCCTCCAGGGGCAATCCCAAGACCGATAAGATCATGGCAATGGACACCAGACTCGCGGATGGGATTCCTGCCACACCGACCGAGGTCAGGAGCGCGATGCCCAGCACCAAGACCTGTTGCCCGAGGCCAAGATCAATCCCATAGAGCTGGGCGATGAACAACACTACCACGCATTCGAACAGCGCCGTACCGTCCATGTTGACCGTCGCGCCCAGGGGTAGGACAAAGCCCGCCGTCCGGCGACTTACACCGGCCCGCTGTTCCAGGCAATACAGGGTGACAGGCAGGGTTGCAGCCGATGAACTGGTCGAAAACGCCATCAGAAGGGCGGGCATCATGGCTTGAAAATGCCGAAGCGGGGACACACCGCCCAGCCATCGCAATAACAGCGGCAAGGTAATGAGCAGGTGAATCAGCAAGCCAGCCATGACCGTTGCCATGAACCAGAGCAGAGGCCCCAGGGCCGATAAACCGGTCCGCGCCGTCATGGCAGCGATCAGGGCGAAGACACCAATCGGTGAAAACCGCATGATGCCCTGGGTGATGTTGAGCATGATCTGGTTGAGGCCGTTCCAGAAGCGGACCTGAACCTCCGCCGCCGGCCCCTGCAGTTGACGCAGGGTCAGGGCAAACAGCAGGCTGAACAGGATGATTCCAAGCAGCTGGCCCTCCACAGCCGCCTGGAACAAGTTCGACGGCACCAACCGTTCCAGGAATTGGCTGAACTGCTGCTTGCCTGACAACAAGGCGGGGTCAATATCACTAAGGGCCGCACTCAAGCCAATGCCGGCGCCCGCTGGCAAGCCATTCAGTTCACCCGGCCGCACCCAATTGGCAAGGACCATTGCCACGGTGACGGCAATCAGCCCACTCCCCGCATAATAGGCCAGCGTTGCCCAGCCCATGCGTCCCAGTCTGGAACGATCGCCCGCCTGATTCAGGCCCGCGATGATCGAGGCAACGATCAGGGGAATGACCACCATCTTGAGCGCGTTCAGGAAAAGATGGCCGATTTGAGCGAAACCTTCCGCCAGCGGCGGCCCAATCAGGCCGTTATCGCCAGCCAGTACCGGCCCCAGAATCCCTCCCGCAAGCAACGCTGCCAGAATCTGCCAATGCATGGCCCAGCGCGTGGGAAGTCGCATTACAAACGATCTGGATAAGTTTTGATGTCCATGCTTTTCTTGAGCGCGCTCAGGTAAATGGCCAATTCCTGCTCACCCCGCATTTCAGAAACGCGTTCCCGAATCTGTGTAACTGTATTCGTCTCCACCGCCTTGAGATCGCCGTCCTTCACCTGACGCACCAACACCAGCGTCCGATCCCCATTCGGAATCGTTACTGCCACATGCGCTGCTTGCTCATCCTGGGGGTGGGGCGCTGAAAACACCTTATCCACCAGCTCAGGCGGAAGATTATTGTTTCCCTGACGCTCGATCCACCCGAGTTCACGGTAATTCCCCTTGATTTTGCTGGCAATCTGAGCAGGAGCTTCTCCGCGATCGACCGCTTCTTCAGCTTCCTTTATCTTCTGATCCGCGATCTCGGCGGCTCGCGCCCGCTGCAATGCCTGTTTGACCTGCGCCTTCACCTGATCGAGAGGGGGTGTCTTGGCTGGCTGATGTTCCTCAAGCCGCAACACGGCTATCGTGCCCTCGTCGAGCTTGATCACCTCACTATTCAAACCCTCTTTAAAGACATCATCGCTGAAACTGGCCTGTCTGAAACGGGGTGAATTGGCCGGTGCATCGCCCGCTTCACGAGTGAACCAGTTCGTTGTTTGCACTTGAACGCCAGCCAAGTCGGCAATCGGCTGGAGTGACGAGGCATTCTCGAAACTTACTGTCTCGACGGATTCAACCAGCGTGTTCCAGCGCTCGGCCAATCGTTCATTTTGATATTCTTCGGCCAGCTTGCTGCGAACCGCATCAAAAGCTTCCTGTTTCCCGGCTTCAATCGCGTCGACCAAGAGCCAGTGATAACCCTCAGAGCTCTTGATCGGACCCACGGGCTCACCGGGCTTGGCAGAATAGACGGCCTGATCCAGGGATAACGGCAACATGCCCGGCTCAACCCATCCCAGTTCTCCCCCTTTCACAGCACTTCCGGAATCCTCTGACAGTTCGCGAGCGAAATCCTGGAATTTCTTTGGGGCCTCGCCCAATCGACCTGCAAGTGCCTGCGCGGCTGCCTCATCCTTCAGCAGGATATGACTCACATGTCGTCTTTCCGGCGTACTGAAGCGTTTGCCCTCTGCTGCGTAACGTTCCCGCAGCACAGTGTCATTGGGCTGCAACTGGTTCGCCAATGCATCGCGGCGAATCAGCACATAACTGACCCGAATGCGATCAGGCGTTTGAAAGTCCTGTGCGTTTTTGATGTAGAAATCTTTGATTTCGTCATCACTTGCATCTACTTGGCTTGTCAAGCTCGCCAATGGAAGCGCGATCACAGCCACATTGCGTTGCTGATTGTTCAGACGAACGACCTCTTGCAGATCGGCATGGGTGACGAATGCCGTATTTCGCACCGCCATCCTCATCTGCTCCGTTAGCATGGAACCGCGCAACTCACTTTCAAAAGCTGCTGAAGAATAGCCCCGCGACCTGAGCCATTGTTGATAGGACTCTGAGGAGAACTTGCCTTCTTGCTGAAATGTGGGAAGTTGATTGATGGCTTCGGCGAGTTGAGAATCGGAAATGATCATCCGGTTCTGGATCAGATGTTGACGCAACGCGGCATCAGCGATTATGGCGTCCAGTACTTTAATCTTGAATTGAGCCTCATCAATCATTTCAGGCCGGAAAGCATCACCATAGAGAGACTGAAGCTGACGATATTGCTGCTGATAGAAGCGACTGAATTCATCTGCAGTGATGTTCCGTGCGCCTACCTTGGCAACCGCGTTATTCTGGCTGCCTGTGAAATAGGAATTGATCCCCCACAGCGCGAAAGTCAGCGAAATGAAGCCTATCAACAGGAAACTCAGAAGCCCCTTGGACCGCTCGCGGATGAATTGCATCATCGACAGCTTCCTTTAAATCTCAAAGTAAATGGATGATGGAACCGAATAAACCGGTATGGTTATTCGCTTGCGGCATTGGCTGCCTACGACCAAGCAAAAAAATGGGGCGCTTGTCGGCGCCCCTTCCAGATATGGCGGAGTGGACGGGACTCGAACCCGCGACCCCCGGCGTGACAGGCCGGTATTCTAACCGACTGAACTACCACTCCAAAAAACTTTTCTACGGCTGGTGGGTGCTGAGGGACTTGAACCCCCGACCCTCGCCTTGTAAGGGCGACGCTCTACCAACTGAGCTAAGCACCCTGTAAAGCCGATTAGTTTACCGAATCCTTGAGGGTTTTACCAGCCTTGAATGCAGGCGATTTGCTGGCCTTGATCGAAATCGTCTTCCCCGTCTGAGGGTTTCGGCCCGTGCGTGCCGCACGTTCCCGTGTACCGAATGTTCCAAAGCCGACCAGAGAAACCTGTTCCCCTGCCTTGAGTGCCTCGGTTATCGCATCAACAAAGGCATCCAGGGCGCGCCCTGCCTCTGCCTTGCTCAAGTCGGCCTTGGCTGCGATCTCTTGAATCAACTGAGCCTTATTCATACCGCGAGTTTCTCCTTTGATTATCATGACCAAGCCGCTTCCTGGCGAGATGCGGGGAATTCGGCCAGCTCCTACCCATTGCGTGGAAATCGATGCCCGCCCCAACCCTAAAGTTGAACAGCACGAAGATGTTATAACAAGCCGTCAAAATGACTGTCAATCGCCGGATTCAAGCCTATCCTCGCAAAAACCCGGGATTAACCCCATTCTTATGGAAAATTCTCATGGAAACCAACCGAAATAGTAGTCGGTTTCATGATCAGTGAGATCGCAACGCTGATTCTCCAGCGGCTTCCTTGCCTTCCTTGATCGGAACTGCCGCATCAGCGGCAGCCTCGATCGGTAATGGCAGACGCGACAGAGCGCGTTCCAAGACTTCCTCGATCCACCGCACTGGAATGATCTGAAGATCGGATTTTACATTTTCCGGTATTTCGACCAGATCCTTGGCATTTTCATGGGGAATCAAAACCGTCTTGATCCCGCCCCGATGGGCCGCAATCAATTTTTCCTTCAAGCCGCCGATCGCAAGAATCTCACCCCGCAGGGTAATTTCGCCCGTCATCGCCACGGAGGAACGCACTGGAATGGACGTCAATGCGGATACCAGCGCCGTGACCATGCCAACCCCGGCACTGGGGCCATCCTTGGGGATCGCACCTTCGGGCATATGCAGATGAATGTCGCTTTTCTGATAAAACTCGCTATCGATCCCCAATGAAGCGGCCCGGGAACGCACCACCGTTAGAGCAGCCTGGATTGACTCCTGCATCACCTCGCCCAAGGAACCGGTATGGATCAACTTGCCCTTGCCAGGCACAACGGCGGTTTCAATGGTGAGCAACTCGCCCCCTACTTCAGTCCAAGCCAATCCGGTCACCCGGCCTACCGCATCATCCTGTTCCGCCAGTTCATGACGGAAACGCGGTACGCCCAGAAAATCTGCAAGGTTCTCGGGCGTCACCTCGATACCCGTCAAAGTCGAATCAAGCGCCAGACGTTTGACGACCTTGCGACAGATCTTGGCAATTTCACGTTCCAGATTGCGTACCCCCGCCTCACGGGTGTAGGACTGGATCACTTGACGCAAGCTGGCTTCGCCCAGTATCAGCTCTGCATCCGACAGACCATGCTTCTCGCGCTGTTTCGGAACGATATGCCGCTCCGCGATGCGCAATTTCTCATCCTCGATATAGCCTGCCAGGCGAATCACTTCCATGCGATCGAGCAGCGCCGCAGGAATATCCAGCGTATTCGCTGTGGCCACGAACATCACCTCGGAGAGATCGAAATCCACTTCCAGGTAATGATCATTGAAGGCATGGTTCTGCTCGGGGTCCAGGACCTCCAAGAGGGCTGACGCTGGATCGCCACGGAAATCCATGGCCATCTTGTCCACTTCATCTAGCAGAAACAATGGATTGCGGCTGCCAATCTTGGTCAGGTTCTGAATGATCTTGCCCGGCATGGAGCCGATGTAGGTGCGTCGGTGCCCCCGAATCTCGGCCTCATCTCGCACTCCACCCAACGCCATCCGCGTGAATTTTCGGTTGGTGGCACGTGCAATGCTTCGACCCAGTGAGGTCTTGCCCACCCCCGGCGGGCCCACCAGGCATAGAATCGGACCCTTGAGCTTGCGAACCCGTTTCTGGACAGCCAGATACTCCAGGATTCGCTCTTTCACCTTGTCGAGGCTGTAATGGTCTTCATCGAGAACCCGCTGCGCCCTGACCAAGTCCGCACGGACACGGGTCTTTTGGCTCCAGGGGGCGGAAATCAGGGCATCCAGGTAATTGCGCACCACGCCGGCTTCAGCCGACATCGGCGACATCATGCGCAATTTGGTGAGTTCGGCTTCTGCTTTTTGACGCGCATCAGCAGACATGCCGGCCTGCTCGATGCGGCGCGCCAACTCGTCCATCTCATTGCCAGATGCATCATCCAGCTCACCGATTTCGCGCTGGATGGCCTTCATCTGTTCGTTGAGATAGTACTCACGCTGGCTTTTTTCCATCTGAGCCTTGACGCGACCACGGATACGCTTCTCGATCTGGAGCAGATCAATCTCCGTCTCGATCAACGCCATCACCCGCTCCAGGCGCCGGGTCACATCCTGCAATTCGAGCACTTCCTGTTTCTGCTCGACCTTGAGGGACATGTGAGCGACTATCGTGTCAGCGAGACGACCAGAATCCTCTATCGAGGCAAGTGTCGTCAGCACCTCGGGGGGAATCTTCTTGTTCAGCTTGACAAACTGATCGCACAGATTGAGCACCGAGCGGACCAGCACTTCCAGTTCCCGGCTTTTCTCATAGCCAATGTTGGATACGGCACGATATTGTCCAATCAGATACCCTTCCCCCTCTTCCAGCTGCTCCAGACTGGCCCGACGCAAACCTTCAACAAGCACCTTCACGGTGCCGTCAGGGAGCTTCAACAACTGCAAAATCGTGGCCTCGGTGCCCAGGCCATGAAGATCTTCGCGCGCGGGGTCATCCTTTTCGGCGCTGGTCTGGGCTACCAGAAGCACCTTGCGATCACCTTCCATGGCCGCATCAAGGGCTCGGATGGATTTATCGCGACCCACAAATAATGGGATCACCATATGTGGATAAACCACCACATCGCGCAGGGGCAATAAGGGGGCGGAAAATTGGGGACCTTCTGCCACTAGCGGCGTGGAATCCTCTGGCTTCATGAGTATTCACCTCGAGCGGGGGCCATGTTCGACAATGGATCGAACGAAAAGGCATCGACAATCCCCCAACGGGGATCTTAAGAAGCAAAATGGGGGAGGCGCAGGCTTATTTCAAGAGCCCCTCTCCCAACAACTCACTCCACCGCAGCAGCCTGGGAAGGAAGATCGGGGACGTCATTGCGGTAGAGGATATAAGGCGTTGATTCTCCTTTTATTGAACCGGCATCAACAACCACTTTGCGGACATTGCTCATGGAGGGCAGTTCATACATCACATCCAGCAAAGCCGTTTCCAGAATGGTGCGCAATCCACGAGCGCCGGTGCGGCGATCCATGGCCTTGCGAGCGGCAGCGCGCAGCGCTTCGTCAGTAAACTCGAGTTCACAGCCCTCCATCTCGAACAGCCGACGATATTGGCGGGACAGGGCATTCTTGGGCTCGATCAAAATCCGCATCAAGGCTTCTTCGTCCAGTTCCTCAAGAGTCGCTACCACCGGCAAACGACCCACGAACTCAGGGATCAGTCCGTACTTAACCAGATCTTCAGGCTCTACCCCGCTGAGCAACTGACCCAAATCCCGCTCAGAATCAGGGTTCTTGATTTCAGCGGAGAAACCGATGCCGCCGGTCTGGGTGCGGCGAGCAATGACCTTATCCAGGCCCGCGAAAGCACCGCCACAGATGAACAGAATGTTGCGCGTATCGACCTGAAGGAATTCTTGCTGCGGATGCTTGCGTCCACCCTGGGGCGGTACCGAAGCCATGGTGCCTTCGATCAGTTTCAACAGGGCCTGCTGAACCCCTTCGCCCGAAACATCGCGGGTGATGGAGGGATTGTCGGACTTGCGGGAAATCTTGTCGATTTCATCGATATAGACAATACCGGTTTGCGCCTTCTCGACATCGTACTCACATTTCTGGAGCAGTTTTTGGATGATGTTTTCCACATCTTCGCCCACGTAACCGGCCTCGGTCAGTGTGGTGGCGTCGGCAATCGTGAAGGGCACGTTGAGAATCCGGGCCAGGGTTTCGGCCAACAGTGTCTTGCCGGAACCCGTGGGACCAATCATGAGAATGTTGCTTTTGGACAGCTCCACCTGGTCCTTGCTACCGCTCTTGGCCTGAATCCGCTTGTAGTGGTTATAGACCGCGACTGCAAGCGTTTTCTTGGCCGATTCCTGGCCAATTACGTATTCATCAAGGACTTTCTTGATTTCCTTCGGCTTGGGCAAGCGGTTTCGGTCAGATTCTGCCTTGTCCTGCAGCTCTTCGCGGATGATGTCGTTGCAGAGCTCAACGCACTCGTCACAAACAAACACGGAAGGTCCCGCAATCAACTTGCGGACTTCGTGCTGACTTTTTCCGCAAAAGGAGCAATAAAGCAATTTGGCACTCTCGTTGCCTTTTACGCGCGTGTCGTCGCTCATGTCGGAACCTCACCCGTGAACAAGTTCATGGCAATATTATGCGGCAAAAAACATGCCAGAAAAAACCGTCCGTCCGCTCAATCCAATTCTCACACTTTTCCAAGGGTCTCTTCGCTGCGGCGGGTCAGGATAGCGTCCACCAGGCCATACGCCATGGCCTGCTCCGCACTCATAAACCGATCCCGATCCGTATCCTGTTCAATCTGAGCAATGTCCTGGCCGGTATGACGGGCAAGGATGGCATTGAGCCGATCGCGGACCAGCAGGATTTCGCGGGCATGGATATCAAAATCGGACGCCTGCCCCTGGAATCCCCCCAGCGGTTGATGGATCATCATGCGCGAATGAGGCAAACAATACCGCTTGCCCTTGGCGCCGGCGGCCAATAGCACAGCGCCCATGCTCGCCGCCTGCCCCACGCAAATGGTGCTGACCGCCGGCTTGATGAATTGCATGGTGTCGTATATGGCCAACCCCGCCGTGACCGATCCGCCGGGCGAGTTGACATAGAGATAGACATCCTTCTCAGGATTCTCCGACTCCAGAAACAGCAACTGGGCCACGATCAGATTGGCCATGTGGTCTTCGACCTGCCCCACGACGAAGATGACGCGCTCTTTCAGCAGCCTGGAAAAAATATCAAATGCGCGCTCGCCACGCGGGGTCTGCTCGACCACCATGGGAACCAGATTCGCCTGCACGGGAGGCGGATTACTTGAATTCATCCAAGACATCACATTTCCTCATCTGTCGCCGAAGCACTGGCCATCAAATCCTGAAACGACATGGGCACATCCACCACATCGGTCATGCCCAACAAATGGTCAACAATCTGGTCTTCCAAGACCAACCCATGGATTCTCTGGAGAACTTCCTGATTGCCACGATAAGCCTGGGCAAGGGCATCGGGCTGCTCATGGTTGGCCACCAGCGACTTGATCACCGTATCGACCCGAACCGGATCAGGTTGAATCTGCTCAACCTTGATCCACTCCCCCACCACCAGGCCCAAACCAACCCGTCGACGCGCCTGTTCAGCAAACATCTCGCGGGGCAGGCCGCTGGATTGCTGAACCGGAATCCGCATGCGCTGCGCCATTTCCGCCACCAATCGGTCGATTTCCTGCTCGACCAGGGCTGAGGGTACGGGTACATCATGCAGCGTCAATAAAAGATCCATCACCTTCTCCTTGACCCGCGTCCGCACCGTCTGTTCCGCCTGAGCTTCCAGCCGCTCCCGAATCTGGGTGCGCAAGGCTTCAATTCCCCCTTCCGTAACGCCTACCTGCGCCGCCAAAGCGTCATCCAGTTCCGGCAGATGCTTCTCGGCCACTTCATGAACTGTGACCTTGAAGTGCGCAGTCCGGCCGGCCACTTCCGCCGAGGGGTAATCCTCCGGGAAAGTCAGCGGCACATCCAGAGACTGCCCTGGCATCGCGCCAACAAGGGCGTTCTCGAAATCGGCCAACAGGCGCCCAGCGCCCAGTTCGATTTCCACTCCTTCGCCGCGATTGCCGGAAAAAGGCGACCCGTCGATCGTGCCCTCGAAATCCATCCTGATCCGATCACCCGCCTGGGCAGCCCGCTCAACGGTGTGGAAATGTGCCTGCTGACCCCGAATTTGCTCCAGCACCCGGTCGATGTCTTCATCGCCAATGACTACCTGCGGCCGCTCAATGCGCTGGCCTGCAACCGGGACCAGTTGAATCTCCGGATAGACTTCGATAACAGCGGTATAGGACAGATCCGCGCCCGGCGCCAAGGATTCCGCCTCGATCTGCGGCGTACCTGCCGGCTGCAGCTTCTGCTCCTGAAGAGCGGCCGTGTAGGAAGTCCGCAGCACCTCTTCAATCACTTCCTGGCGAACCTGATCACCATACTGCCGGCGAATCACTGAAAATGGCGCCTTGCCGGGGCGGAAGCCCTTGATTTTCGCCCGCGGCCCCAATGAACGCAGCCGGTCCTCCACCTGTTGATCCACTTCCTGCGCGGGAACCTGCACCCGGATCCGGCGTTCCAGTGTTCCGGTGACCTCAACTGCGCTCTGCATTCGCTCTTTCTCCAACAAGAAATTCATCCACCGCATGTCCCTTGGGAATCATGCATCCAAATCGTGTGCCACCTGCCATGGTGCGAAAGGAGAGACTCGAACTCTCACGGGACAAGCCCACTGGAACCTAAATCCAGCGCGTCTACCAATTCCGCCACTCTCGCTTGTCCGGGGGCTGCGGGCACAGACGGCCCGTGCCGCATACGCGGCCATCTCGAGTATACATTATGAATTCAGACCGCTGAGAAACCACAATCCCATGTTCGATTGGCAAATCACCATGGCCCATGATGGGCTACAGGATCAAGGTTGCAAGAATCGCCTATCGATCACAGCCCTTCGCTCGAGGTGGTGCGTTTATTTTAATCTCTAAAAGAAATATCATTATTCTAACTATGGAATTTAAGAGGCCCCCCTCACGATGACTGAATTCACACCTTTTACCGCGCTGCTCGGGGGCGTCCTGATCGGCACCAGCGCCGTCTTGCTGCTGCTGTTCATTGGCCGCATCGCCGGCATCAGCGGGATCATCTTCGGGCTGTTGCCCGGTGGCATGGACGATCGCGGCTGGCGCCTGGCCTTTCTGGCTGGATTGTTGCTGGGCACCCTGCTCGCTTTCCCCATCCCTGGTTTGTCCTTTGAGCTGCGCGAAGGTTTCCCCCTCTGGGCGCTTCTCGTGGGCGGGTTTTTGGTTGGCACCGGGACCCGCCTGGGAGGCGGATGCACGAGTGGTCATGGTGTCTGCGGCCTGGGTCGCCGCTCTCCGCGCTCTCTGGCTGCCACGGGGACTTTTCTGTTGGTTGCGATATTGACCGTATTTGGAACGCGCCATCTATTGGGGGTTTTGTCATGAAAAGTCTTAGCGCTGCCTTGCTCTCCGGCGTTCTGTTTGGCTTGGGACTTTCCGTAGCCCAAATGGTCAATCCCCGGAAGGTAATCGCATTTCTGGATGTGACCGGCTCCTGGGATCCAAGCCTTGCCTTGGTCATGGGCGGCGGCGTCCTGGTGACGGCGCTGCTTTTTCCCTGGATCCAGAAACGCCGTCAACCCTTGTGGGCGCCCCGCTTCAATCTGCCTACAAGCGCCGCCATTGATCGCAAGCTTCTGGCTGGCGCGATCCTGTTCGGGATTGGCTGGGGCATTGCCGGGTATTGCCCGGGTCCAGCCATCGCCGCCTTGCTCATCCATCCCGCCGAAGCCATCCCCTTTGTCTTTGCCATGCTGGCGGGAGCGTGGCTGCAGCCGCGCTGGATCGGTCGCTGAAAACGTGGCAATTCGACTGGGGAATGCGGGGCCCGTATGAGCTTGGGTGTAGTCTACCCGCGCCACCGCAGCAATCCTGCATGTAAACCATGGACTTCAATGGCTTTCGCAGGATATCCAGGACCATTCGAGCGATAGCCAAATACGATCTTTAAATTAAAAACAATTAATTTTTAATTTAAAAACAAAAAGGCTAGGGTTGAAGCATCCGCCATTCACCCTGCACGCGGATGAACCCGGAAACTGTAGCCACAGGAGGCCTCATGGCTGATGAACCAAAGACCCAGACCACCGAAGCCGGCATACCGGTCGGTGACAACCAGAACAGCCTGAGCGCCGGTCCACGCGGGCCGTTGCTGACGCAAGACTGGCAACTGTTCGAGAAACACGCCCATTTCAACCGCGAGCGCATTCCCGAGCGCATTGTCCACGCCAAGGGCTCGGCGGCCTATGGCACGTTGACCATCACGCAGGATATCAGCCGCTACACCAAGGCCAGGCTGTTCTCGGCGGTCGGCAAACAGACCGAGGTGTTCCTGCGCTTCTCCACCGTCGCTGGCGAGCGTGGCGCGGCCGATGCCGAGCGCGATGTGCGCGGCTTCGCCGTCAAGTTCTACACCGAGGAAGGCAACTGGGATCTGGCCGGCAACAACACGCCCGTCTTCTTCGTGCGCGACCCGCTGAAGTTTCCTGACTTCATCCACACCCAGAAGCGGGACCCGCGCACCAACCTGCGCAACCCGACGGCCATGTGGGATTTCTGGTCGTTGTCACCCGAGGCGCTGCATCAGGTGACCATCCTGTTCTCCGACCGCGGCCTGCCGGCGACGCTGCGCCACATGCATGGCTTCGGCTCGCACACCTACAGCTTTTTCAATGACGCCGGCGAGCGCCACTGGGTCAAGTTCCACTTCAAGTCCCTGCAGGGCATCAAGTGCATGACCGACGCCGAGTCGGCAAAACTCATCGGCGAGGATCGTGAATCCCATCAGCGCGATCTGTTTGAGGCCATCGAGCGCGGCGATTACCCGAAGTGGCGAATGATGGTCCAGATCATGCCGGAGAGCGATGCCGATAAGACGCCCTACAACCCCTTCGACCTCACCAAGGTCTGGCCGCACCAGGACTATCCCTTGCAGGAGGTTGGCATCCTGGAGCTGAACCGCAACCCGGCCAACTACTTCGCCGAGGTCGAGCAGTCCGCCTTCTCGCCCGGCAATGTGGTGCCCGGCATCGGCCACTCGCCGGACAAGATGCTGCAATTCCGCGTCATCGCCTACGCCGACGCCCACCACTACCGCCTCGGCATCAACGCCGGAGCACTGCCGGTCAACAAACCGCGCTGCCCGGTGCACCATTACCATCGCGATGGCGCCATGCGCTTTGACGACAACAACGGCGGCGGGCCGAACTACGAGCCAAACTCCTTTGGCGGCCCCAAGGAAGATGCGCGCTTCAGGGAGCCACCGCTGGCGATCTCCGGCGACGCCGACCGCTACAACCACCGCGACGGCAACGACGACACCACCCAGGCCGGCAACCTGTTCCGTCTGCTGCCGGCGGATGAAAAAGCGCGCCTGCTGGATGCGATGGCAGGCGCCATGCAGTCCGTGCCGGAGTTCATCCAGCGGCGCTGGATCGGCCATTGCAGCAAGGCTGACCCGGCCTACGGCGCGGGATTGCTGCAGCGGCTCGGACTGACAGCCTGACCCTGTATCCGGGGTCGATGGCGAACCCATCGTCCCCGACCGGATCGCCCCGCAAAGTCACAAAGAAGACATTTTCGGTTTCATTGTCGAACAACCGACAACATCCCCTGTCACTTCTTCACGGTGCTAATGTCGAGACTGGCAATGTCGTCCTCCGTCTCAGCCCCAATAAAACCTGTGCTGCGGACCAGGAAATGACGCCTCTGCCCTCGCCTGGGTCTTCCAGCAAATCCCGCTGCTGACATGGGAAATGCTCAAGCGAAGCCAAACCGACGCCCTTGCAGATCGACCCGGCCCGCAGCCGGGTATAATCGGCCATTGACATCCCGTAACGCCGGATCGCTGACCCCATGGAGCGCTTGTGAACGATCAACTTCCCGCCGCTGGCCGCGTGGTTTCGGGCATGCGCCCCTCCGGCGCGCTGCACCTGGGCCACTACCACGGCGTGCTGAAAAACTGGCTGCAGCTTCAGCAACAGACCGAATGCCTGTTCTTCGCCGCCGACTGGCATGCGTTGACCACGCATTATGAAAACCCGGGGCAGATCGCCCAGCTCACCTTCGAGATGGTGATCGACTGGCTGGCGGTGGGAATCGATCCGAACCAGGCCACGATTTTCGTCCAGTCCCAGGTTCCCGAACACGCCGAGCTGCACCTGCTGCTGTCCATGATCACCCCCCTGAGCTGGCTGGAACGGGTACCAACCTACAAGGACCAGCAGGAAAAGCTCAAGGAACGCGACCTGGCCACCTACGGTTTCCTGGGCTACCCGGTGCTGCAGAGTGCGGACATCCTGATCTACCACGGCACCAGCGTGCCGGTGGGCGAGGATCAGGTGGCGCACGTGGAGCTCACCCGCGAGATCGCGCGCCGCTTCAATCATCTCTTCGGTCGGGAAACGAATCTTGAAGAACGGGTTGAGGAAGCGCTACAGCGGCTGGACTCGAAAACCGTCCGGCGCTACCGCGAGCTGCGCCAACGCTACCAGGAACAGGGCGATGGCGAGGCCTTGACCGCAGCGAGGGGACTGGTCGAGGCGCAGCGCGTGCTGGCCCCCGACGAGCGCCACCGCTTGCTGGGCTATCTGGAAGGCGGCGCTCGCCAGATCCTGGTCGAGCCCCAGGCGTTGTTGACGTCCGCCCCGCGCCTGCCGGGGATGGATGGCCAGAAAATGTCCAAGTCCTACGGCAACACCATCGCCCTGCGTGAACCTTTGGACCAGGTGGCCCAGAAACTGCGCACCATGCCCACGGACCCGGCCCGGGTGCGCCGCACCGATCCGGGTGAACCCACCCGTTGCCCGGTCTGGGGACTGCATCAGGTTTATTCCGATGAAACCATGCAGAACTGGGTGCAAACCGGTTGCCGCACTGCCGGCATCGGCTGCCTGGATTGCAAAAAGCCCCTGATCGAGGCCATCACGGCCGAACTGGCGCCGATCCAGGCCCGCGCCCGGGCGTTCACCGAGGATCCGGCGCGCGTCGATACGATCCTGGCCGAAGGCGCCGAACGGGCCCGCGAGCAGGCCCGCACCACCTTGACCGAGGTCCGCCAAGCCATGGGATTGCGCGCCTCTTGATCGAGTCCGCCGTGCCGGGAACCGCGGTTCTTCCCGCCCCGCTGGTCCACGCCCGGGTGCGCGGCGAGTTGCTGACGCGCCTGCCGCAGGATCTCTACATCCCCCCCGACGCGCTGGAGGTGGTGCTGGAGAGTTTCGAAGGCCCGTTGGACCTGTTGCTCTACCTGATCCGGCGCCAGAACCTGGACATCCTGGACATCCCGGTGGCCGAGATCACCCGGCAGTACATGGGCTACATCGATCTGTTGCAGTCGCTGCGCCTGGAACTGGCCGCGGAATACCTGCTGATGGCAGCCTGGCTGGCGGAGATCAAGTCGCGGCTGCTGCTGCCCCGTCCGCCCGCACAGGCGGATGAGGAAGCGGAGGATCCGCGCGCCGAACTGGTGCGGCGGCTACAGGAATACGCCCGCATCCGCAGTGCGGCGGATCAGTTGGATGCCCTGCCGCGACTGGAACGGGATCTGTTTCCAATGGCGGTTGCCGTCCCGGAATGGGTTCCCGAACGCCCGCCGCCGCAGGTGGCCGCCCGCGATCTGGCGCTGGCCTTCGCGGCGTTGATCCAGCGCAGCGCCCTGTTCACCCACCACACCATCCGCGGCGAGGTTCTCTCCATCCGCGAACGCATGTCAGCGGTGCTGGCGCGCCTCGATGGCGCAGCCGGCCCGCTGACCCTCGACGCCCTGTGGACTTGGCAAGAAGGCCGGCTGGGGCTGGTGGTGACTTTTCTGGCGGTCCTGGAGCTGATCCGGGAACAGCGCGTTACCGCGCACCAGCCCGATCCTGCCGCCCCGTTCAGGCTGCAGCTCGCCGGAATTGACCCTGATGGATGAACGACCCGACCCCTGGGCGGCGGACCTCCGGGCAGAACGGGGGCGTATCCTGGAAGCGGCGCTCTCGGCTGCCGGCGAGCCGATCCCGGCGGCCCGACTGGCGAGCCTGTTTGCGCCCGAGCCCCTGAGCGCTGCGGAATTGTCCGCCGCCTTGACCTGGCTGATGGAAAGCTGCGCCCAGCGTGCGCTGGAGCTGGTGGAAGTGGCAGGCGGATGGCGCCTGCAGGTGCGTGCCCGCTATGCGCCCTACGTGGCCCGCCTGCAGCCCGAACGCCCGGCGCGCTACTCCCGGGCCGTGATGGAAACGCTGGCCCTGATCGCCTATCGTCAGCCCATCACCCGCGGGGAAATCGAGGCCGTGCGCGGCGTGGCGGTGAGTACGGGCATCCTGCGCAACTTGCTGGAGCGAGGCTGGATTCAGCAGATTGGCCACCTCGAACGCCCCGGCCGACCCGCATTGTATGGCACCACCCCGACCTTCCTCGCTGATCTGAATCTGCGCGCTCTGGCCGATCTGCCGCCCTTGCCCGAGGCGTCTGAAAACGACCCGGCCCCTATGCCCCCAATCACGGAGATTGCCGATGAAACCGTCCCGTCCGCAGCGGACCCGGCCCGCTGAACCCCGCCCGGCCACGCAAACCGCCGAGCGCATCCAGAAATGGCTGGCGGGGGCCGGACTCGGCTCGCGGCGGGAAATCGAAACCTGGATCAGCGAGGGTCGCATCCGGGTGGATGGCCTGCCCGCCACCCTGGGCCAGCGCCTGACGGGTCGGGAACAGGTCACGCTCAACGGCCAGCCCTTGGTCCTGAAGGCCCAGGCCGCCCCGCGGGTGCTGATCTACCACAAGCCGGACGGAGAGGTCACCACCCGCCACGATCCGGAAGGCCGGCCCACGGTGTTCCAGAATCTGCCCCGCCTCAAGGGCGCGCGCTGGATCGCCATCGGTCGGCTGGACGTGAACACCAGCGGCCTGTTGCTGTTCACCACCGACGGCGCCCTGGCCCACCGGCTGATGCACCCCAGCCATCAAATCCTGCGCAGCTACGCCGTGCGGGTGCTGGGCAGCGTCAGCGACGCCGTGCTGGCCCGGTTGCAGGAAGGGGTGATGCTGGAGGATGGACCCGCCGCCTTCGAGAGCCTCACCGATGAAGGGGGGGACGGCGCCAACCACTGGTACCGGGTGAGCCTGGGCGAAGGGCGCAACCGCGAGGTACGGCGGTTGTGGGAATCCCAGGGTGTCGTGGTGAGCCGCCTTATCCGCGTGGGCTACGGCCCCATCGCCTTGCCCCCTGGCCTGCGACGGGGTCAATCGATGGAATTGACGCCGGCCCAGTTCGCGCCGCTCTACCAGGCGGTCGGCCTGACTGGCCCGGTGGAAACCCCCCGTCCACAGCGCATCCGGCCAGGCCGGCCAGGCACCCCCAAACCGCCCCGGGAATCGGCCACTCTGCCCTCCCGCCGCAGGGCCCCCACCCGCGCCAAATGAACCAGCTTTACACCCAGCTGCTCGCGGCCTACGGCCCCCAGGGCTGGTGGCCGGCCGAATCACCCTTCGAGGTGATGGTGGGCGCCATCCTCACCCAGAACACCACTTGGGTGCAGGTCATCCGGGCAATCGATCGCTTGCGGGACGAGGCGCTTTTGTCGCCCGCGACGCTGCTTGAGCTCCCGGTTGAGGCGTTGGCCGAACGCATCCGCCCCGCGGGTTACCCCAACGTCAAGGCCCGCCGGTTACAGGCCCTGTGCCAATGGCTGGCCCGATCCGGCGGCCTGTCCGCGCTGGCGGAATGCGCCACTGACACGCTGCGCGACGACCTGCTCGCCGTGCACGGCGTTGGACCGGAAACCGCCGACAGCATCCTGCTCTACGCCCTCGCGCGGCCCGTGTTCGTGATCGATGCCTATACCCGGCGCATCCTGTCGCGCTACGGCCACATCGGGGGTCGGGAACCCTACGAAACTCTGCGCCGCGAGGTCGAGTCCGGCTTGCGTACTGCCGATCCGGTCGCCGACTACAACGAGCTGCACGCTCTCATCGTGCAGCACGGCAAGATTGCCTGCCGGCCGCGCCCGCGCTGCGAGGCGTGCATTCTGCGCACCGATTGCGCGGCCGCCCGAGAGGACCAGCGCCATGGATGACATGCCCCAACGTCCCCTTCCACCCTTCAAAGGCCGCGGGGCGGTGCACAATCCGCCGGGCCGCTTTGAGATCCAAAGCGCCGAACGCGACCCCGAATTCGCCGAGACCGAGTCCCCCGACACCGTGCTGCTGGTGGACCACAGTCGCACGGTGCTGACCTTCAACCGCTCCCCCGACCTGCCCTTCGACCGCTCCATCAACCCGTATCGGGGCTGTGAACACGGCTGCGTTTACTGCTACGCCCGCCCCAGCCACGCCTTTCTCGGCCTGTCGCCGGGACTCGATTTCGAAACCCGGATTTTCCACAAGCCCGACGCGCCCGCCCAGCTCCAGCGCGAACTGGCGCGACCCAGCTATCGGCCGGCGCCCATCGCCTTTGGCGTGAATACCGACGCTTACCAGCCCGTCGAACGCCGGCTGCAACTCACCCGCCGCCTGCTGGAGATATTGGCCGAAACCGAGCATCCCTTCATGCTCATCACCAAGGCCACCCTCATCGAGCGCGACCTGGATCTGCTCGCGCCCTTGGCCGCCCGCCAACTGGTGCAGGTGGGCATCAC
>JBARUT010000007.1:0-2012 GCA_049645885.1 Candidatus Macondimonas sp. | reverse complement strand
GCCGGAGCCGACACCCGAGCCGGGTCCAACCCCGGCGTCGGCTGCAGCAGGCGTCGTCGGACAGGCGCTGTCTCCCAGCAGCATTGCGGGATTCTTCAACAACGCCTTCAGTGGCGCCGGGGGAGGTGGAACCGCGCCCTGAGCGGTTATCACGCTCAAGCCTCACAGCAAAAAAAGGCGGGAAGGCGTTTGTCACCTTCCCGCTTCTTTCAGGTGCGTCCCACCCTTTTCAAACCACGAACAGATCCATGAACTCGGGCACCGGCGTTTGCTCCAGCGTCTTCTGGGCGCCGCAGATGGGCTGGATCTGCTGGGCACGCTTGGCAGACAAACGGGTGGCCAGATTGCGCTCGAATTTCTCCACCAGCACCGGGATGCCTTCCTTGCGGCGACGGCGATGGCCGATGGGATATTCCACCACCACATTGTCGGTTTTGGTGCCGTCATTGAAGAACACCTGCACCGCATTGCCGATCGAGCGCTTCTCCGGATCGAGGTAATCCTTGCTGAACTGGGTGTTCTCCACCACGTCCATCTTCTTGCGTAGCGCATCGATCCGCGGGTCCTTGGCCACGGCGTCGTCGTAATCGGCGGCGGTCAGGCGGCCAAAGATCATGGGCACCGCCACCATGTACTGGATGCAGTGGTCGCGATCGGCCGGATTGTCCAAGGGGCCGGTCTTGTCGATGATGCGCACCCCGGCTTCCTGGGTCTGGATCACGATGCGCTCGATGCGATCGAGCTTGTCGCGCACCTGGGGATGCAGCTGCATGGCGGCCTCCACCGCCGTCTGGGCATGGAATTCGGCCGGGAAGGAGATCTTGAACAGCACGTTTTCCATCACATAGCTGCCAAAGGACTGGCTGTAGCTCAGCGGATTGCCCTTGAACAACACATCCTGGAAGCCCCAGGTCTTGGCGCTGAGCGCAGAGGGATAGCCCATCTCGCCGGTGGCAGCCATGAAGGCCAGCCGCACGCCGCGGGCGGTGGCGTCGCCGGCCGCCCAGCTCTTGCGCGAACCGGTGTTGGGCGCGTGGCGATAGGTGCGCAGGGCCGAGCCGTCAATCCAGGCGTGGGAGATGGCGTTGATGACCTCATCGCGCTCCAGCCCCAGCATCTGTGCGGCCACGGCGGTGGTGGCGATGCGCACCAGCATGACGTGATCCAGGCCCACGCGGTTGAAGCTGTTGTCGATGGCGGTGACGCCCTGGATCTCGTGCGCCTTGATCATGGCGATGAGCACATCGCGCATCAGCAGCGGCGCCTTGCCCTGGGCCAGGTTGCGCCGGCTCAGGTAATCGGCAAGCGCCAGGATGCCGCCCAGGTTATCCGACGGATGGCCCCATTCGGCGGCCAGCCAGGTGTCGTTGTAGTCCAGCCAGCGAATCATGCAGCCGATGTTGAAGGCCGCCTGCACCGGATCGAGTTCATAGGACGTCCCCGGCACCCGCGCCCCACCCGGCATGACCGCGCCTGGCACCAGTGGTCCCATCAGCTTGGTGCAGGCGGGGAAGGACAGCGCCAGCAAGCCGCAGCCCAGGGTGTCCATCAGGCAGTAGCGAGCCGTCTGCATGGCTTCCTTGCTTTTCTCGACCTTGGTATCGAGCACGTAGTCGGCCATGTCGACCAGGATCGGGTCCGGCTTGGGGCGCTTGGCGGAGCGGATGTCATGGGCCATGAAAAAATCCTTTTTTCAGCAGATGAGGGGGAAATCACGCGGGCGGCGGGTCCCTGCCCACCGCCCGCCTGGGGTAGATGTCCGGGTTCAGCCGCGCTTGGCGATGGGAACGTAGGAACGCAGTTGCGGGCCGACGTAATCGGCACTGGGACGGATGATGCGGTTGTTGGCGCGCTGTTCCATGACGTGCGCGGCCCAGCCGGTGAGACGCGACATCACGAAGATCGGCGTGAACAGGGGCGTTGGAATTCCCATGAAGTGATAGGCCGAAGCGTGGTAGAAATCGGCATTGGGGAACAGCTTCTTCTCGCGCCACATCACCTCGTCCACCCGC
>JBARUT010000006.1:0-24051 GCA_049645885.1 Candidatus Macondimonas sp. | reverse complement strand
CGCCAGGTGCGGGACGCGGGTCTGCCGGTCTATGCCCTGGGGGGGCTGGGCCCGGCCGATGTGTCCTGTGCGCAGCGGCTGGGGGGGCAGGGCATTGCCGCGATCCGTGCGCTGTGGCCGGCTCCTGAGGTCAGCGCATGAGCTGTTCTGTTCGCCGACAAACCGGTTCCAAGGCACGCACTGCGCTCGGGAATGACCATGGCCCGGCATCCTGAACCCACTGCCGGCGACCCGCCGACGTGCAGCGCCCAAGCGGGGGCGATGGCGCGCATGCGGCAATTCGGTGTGCAATGGCGCACGCCTTTATTGATGCTCACGGTAGCCGTCGTGGGCATCGCGGTGCTGGGCGGACTGCGGCACCTGGTGGACAGCCTGGACTACGATGCCCTCACCCGGGCCATGGCGGCCACGCCTTACAACCGCCTCGCTGCCGCCATTCTGGCCACGGCGATCAGCTACCTGGCCCTGACCGGTTACGACCTCTCGGCCCTGCGCTACGTCGGCGTCACGGTGCGTCCTGCGACGGCCATGCTGACGGCCTTCATTGCCTACGCCGTGGGCAATACGGTGGGCCTGGGTGTGATGACCGGCGGCGCCGTGAGGATGCGCCTCTATACAGCCGCCGGGCTGGAGACAAGCCAGATCTTCCGGGTGATTGGCTTCAACGCCGGGGCGTTTGGATTGGGGGTCACCGTCTTCGGTGCGGCGGGCATGCTGTGGGGCGCGCACAGCGTGACAGCCTTGCTGCCTCTGCCCGCCGTTCTGCTGCAGGCCGGCGCGGCATTGGCACTGCTGGCAATTGCGGGCTTCATCGGGTTGTGCGCGTGGCAATCGACCCTTCGCATCGGGCGCTGGACCACCCTGAGCCTGCCACCGGCCGGGTTGGTCCTGCAGCAGGTGGTCATCTCGGTGATCGACCTAGCGGCCTGTGCAGCTGCCTTGTGGTTCCTGATGCCCCAGACCGATGTGTCCTTCGCTGGCTTCCTGGTGTACTTCGCCATCGCCATCAGCCTGGGGGTGCTGAGTCATGTCCCCGGTGGGCTGGGGGTGTTCGAGGGGGTCATGCTGCTGGCCTATGGCTCCCTGGCGCCGATGGAAACCATTCTCGGCGCGCTGATTCTGTTCCGCGGGGTGTATTTCCTGCTTCCCCTCGCGCTGGCCACCCTCCTGCTGGTGGATCATGAACTGCATTGTGCCACCGACACCCCCGTGGGGCGGGCGGCGGCCCATCTCTCCCCGGTGTTGCTGGCGATCTTTGCCTTCATGGCCGGGGTCTGGCTGCTGTTGTCCGGTGTGACGCCCACGACCGCCGCAGCCCAGGACCTGCTTGCCCTGCGTGTGCCGCTGGCGGTGGTGGAGGCGGCGCATCTGATTGGGAGTCTGGTCGGGCTGGCCTTGTTGTTCATCGCCCGCGGATTGCTGCATCGCCTGGACGCGGCCTGGTGGGCAGCGCTGGTGTTGACGGTGGTCGCTGCGGTGCTGGCCCTGCCCAAGGGGGTTGCCTGGGTGGAGGCCCTGGGGTTGGCCGGACTGGGGGGGCTGTTGTGGGTGTTCCGCGCTGAGTTCAACCGCCGCTCCTCGCTGCTGGGCCAGTCGTTCGAGACGGAATGGTTGATCGCCGTGGCGCTGGTGCTGGGGGCGATGATCTGGCTTTTATTCCTGGCTTATCGCGATATCGACTACGCCCATGCGCTGTGGTGGCAATTCGCCTTTGACGCCCATGTCTCCCGTTCCCTGCGGGCGGTGACGGTGGTGATTCTGGTCGCAGCTGCGCTGGGCATGTGGCAGTTGTTCCGTCCCGCGGGCGCGGCTGCCGAGATACCAGTGGTGCAGGCGCTGGATCAGGCGGCGGCCATAGTGCACGGGCAGGATTCCGCCGAGGCCTGCCTGGCGCTGATGGGAGACAAAGCGCTGCTGTTCTCGGCGAGCGGCACGGCGTTCATCATGTACGGCCAGAAGGGCCGATCCTGGGTCGCGCTGTCCGATCCTGTGGGCGATCCCGCCGAGGGGCCCAACCTGGTGTGGCGCTTCGTGGAACTGGCTGGCGCCCATGGCGGACGGGCGGTGTTCTATCAGGTTACCCCTGCGACCTTGCCCTGGTATCTCGATGCCGGCTTGCGGGTATTCAAGCTGGGGGAAGCCGCTCATGTCCCCCTTGCCGATTTCAGCCTGAAGGGGCCCCAGCGCGCGCCGCTGCGTCATGCCGACAACCGGGCCCAGCGGGAAGGCTTGGGCCTGGAAATCCTGGCTCCGGAGGATGTGCATGCGGTGCTCGGGGAGATCCGGGCGATCTCCGATGCCTGGCTGGCCAACCAGAATACCCGCGAGAAAAGCTTTTCCCTGGGCGCGTTTGATCCCGCCTATCTGCAGCGATTGCCGCTGGCCTTGGTGCGTCAGGGTGGCCGGGCCGTGGCCTTTGCTAATCTCCTGCTCACCGAGACCCGGCAGGAGGTGCGCATTGACCTGATGCGTTACCTGCCGGACGCCCCACCGAGCACCATGGATTTCCTGCTGATCCGGCTCATGTTGCACTACCAGGCCGAGGGTGTGACGCGCTTCGGTCTGGGAATGGCGCCCCTGGCGGGCATGGCCCAGCACGATCGAGCGCCAACCTGGCAGCAAATGGGCCGGCTGTTCTTCGAGCACGGCGAGCGTTTCTACAACTTTCAGGGTGTGCGCCGCTTCAAGGAAAAATTCGATCCGGTCTGGGAACCGCGCTACCTCGCCGCGCCGGGTGGCCTGGCGCCCTTGATGGCCCTGGCCGATATCGCTGCCTTGATCAGTGGCGGGCTGCGCGGGGTGGTGGCCAAGTGACGCGACGCCTCCTGGTCATGGTCTTGCTGGCCGTGCTTACAGCTTGCCAGGATGCCAGCCAGCCCTTTTCCAACGGTCGTTTCGATCGGGTGTGGCTGGATTTCCCCCAAGGAGATGTCCGGCAGGTGGTGCTGTGGCTGATGCCGGGGTACAGCCGCATCGGGATCGACCGCGGCATGGCCGTGGCGCTTGCAGACGAGGGCGCGTTGGTGATCAGCGTGAGCACCCCAGCCCTGCTGGCGCACATGGCCGAGGAAGATGGCGACTGCATCCTGCCGGCGGGAGATCTGGAAAATCTGGCGCATGAAGTCCAAGCACGGATGGGTCTGGAGCGTTATCTTCCGCCCTGGGTCGGGGGTCGCGGCAGCGGCGCCGCGCTCACTTATGCCGTACTCGCCCAGGCCCCGCTGGACAGCTTCGTTGGCGGTCTGTCCCTGGACTTTGCCCCGACGCTGGCGCTGTCCCTTCCCTTGTGCCTTGGCCGGGCGTTGACGGCGTCCTTTGATTCCGCGCGGATGCTCGCCACCCTGCATCCTGCGGCCAGCGCTCTGGCGCCGTGGGCGGTGGTGGAAGGGCGGGAGACGCCGGCCGCCACGCGTCATTTTCTGGACCAGACGCCCGCTGCCCTGCGCGTGCCGATGGAACCGCTGCCCCTGACCCATCAGGTCGATGCCGGAGCGACGCAGGCGCTGCGCCAAGCCTATCGCGCGGTCTCCGCTCGTCTCCCCGAACAGCCGGCAGTGGCCGTGGTGCAAACCGGGAAGCTGCCGCTGATCGAGATTCCGGCGCAAGGCGCGACTGACGCGCCGGTATGGGCGGTGTTGCTGAGCGGGGATGGCGGCTGGGCCGGATTGGACCGCAGCCTGTCCAAGGCCCTGGCGGCGCGCGGCGTGCCCGTGGTGGGCCTGGATTCACTGCGCTATTTCTGGCAGTCGCGCACGCCTGAGGGACTGGCGGCCGATGTGCAACGCATTCTGTTGGACTATGGCGCGCGCTGGCCGCAGGCACAGGTGATCCTGATCGGCTACTCTCAGGGCGCCAATGTGCTGCCCTTTGCCTTCAACCGGCTGCCTCGCGAGATGCAGGCCCGCGTGAAGCGCATCGTCCTGCTGGGTCCTGGCGAGCAGGCGGCATTCACGTTCCGGGTCAGCCAATGGTGGCATGCCTCTGGGGACGCGGATCTCCCCCTCCTGCCCGAGGTGCGCCTGCTGCCGGCGGCGCGCACGCTGTGTGTCTATGGGAAGGATGAGGCGGCGGAATCCCTCTGCCCCCGGCTGCAGGGCATCCTGCCGGTGGTCGCCTTGCCCGGCGGGCATCATTTCGACGGCGATCTGACCGGCATCGCGCAGCGGATCCTCGCTCCCCTCGCTGTCCGCTGAGCCTGGCCCAGGCGCCCGTGCGTGTGGGCGATCGGCTGGGCATCGCCTTCCTGTGCTGGACGGTGCACTGCTCGTCCTCGGGGGTCCGAGGACAGGGATTGGCTTTGGGATGGCGCCTTGGAACCTGCGGCGTTCGGGTGGTAGGTTGCCGGGCCCCATGGCTCCCGTCAACGCTTTGGTTGCGGCATGCTTGGGCACGCCCTGCACCACGAGAAGGCCATGCCCCAGCGCCCCTGCCTCGATCATGACGCGGCCCGACAGAAGCCGATGTTTCACCGCTCAGGCCGTGCGCCTGCTGATCAAAGTATCCCCATGAGTCAAATGCGTCCGTCCATCAGCGGTGCGATGCAAGTTCTTTGCTTGCTTTGCTGTTTTTTTCTGGTGGCAGGCTGCGCCTTGCCCCCGGTAAGTCATCGGACGGTTTCAACAGCGCTGGATGAGGCCGAAAGCCGCGCCACCAGACTCGGCGCAAGCCTTGTGCCGCGCACAAGCGCACATCCCGGCAAGAGTGGCCTGTATTTGCTGCAGGACACACAAGATGCGTTCGCGGCTCGTGTAATGCTGGCTCAGACTGCCCAGCGCACCCTCGATGTTCAATATTACATCTGGCGTGACGACCTCTCCGGCACCTTGTTGCTGGAGGCCTTGCATGCTGCCGCCGATCGCGGCGTGCGCGTGCGGCTGTTGCTCGATGACAATGGGGTCGCCGGACTAGATCGCGAACTGGCCGCGCTGGACGCACATCCCAATATCGAAGTCCGGCTGTTCAACCCTTTTGTGGTACGCAACCCCAAGTGGCTGGGCTATCTGACGGATTTTTCCCGTGCCAACCGGCGCATGCACAACAAATCCTTCACCGCCGACAACCAGGCCACCCTTCTCGGCGGGCGCAATGTCGGGGATGAATACTTCGGCGCCGCCGAGGGCATGCTGTTTGCCGATCTGGACGTTTTTGCCGTTGGCCCGGTGGTGAGCGCGGTGTCCGGCGATTTCGACCGTTACTGGACCAGTGGCTCGTCCTATCCCGTCAGCCAGATCCTGCCTCGTGTCGATCCTGATGGCCTGGCGCAACTGGCCGCAAAGGCTTCCCAAGTCACCCGCGATCCCAAGGCCGCGGCCTATAGGGAGGCCATTCGCCGCACAGATTTCATCCGTGCACTCATGGACGGCAAGCTGGACTTTGAGTGGGCAGAGACCCGCATGGTCAGTGACGATCCGCGCAAGGGGCTCGGTAAGGCGAAAGCGCAAGGTTTACTGACCTATCAACTGGAGGCAATTATCGGCGCGCCTGAACAGGATGCGGCCCTGGTTTCATCCTATTTCGTTCCGACTGCTGCAGGTGTGGACGCTTTTGTCGAGTTGGCCGCGCGCGGCGTCACCGTCCGCATACTGACCAACTCCTTGGAGGCCACCGATGTCGCCGTCGTCCATGCCGGTTATGTCAAATGGCGCAAGGATCTGTTGGAGGCCGGTATCGCGCTGTATGAAATGCGCCGCCTGTCACCCGGGACCAGACATGACAAGCCCACAGCTCCCTTTAGCAGCGGCGCTTCCAGCCTGCATGCCAAAACCTTCGCGGTGGATGGCGAGCGGGTGTTCATCGGCTCGTTCAATTTCGATCCGCGTTCTGCAAATCTCAATACCGAATCAGGCCTTGTCATCGACAGCCCAAAATTCGCCCGCCAGATCGCTGACGCCTTTGATGAAGCGATTCCGGCCAATGCCTATGAAGTGCGCCTGGACCAGGATGGACAGCTCTATTGGTTGGAGCGGCGGGGCAGTATACAGGTCCGCCACGACACCGAGCCGGGCACCGGTTTCCTGAAGCGGAGCGGCATGTTCCTGCTCTCCCTGCTGCCCATCGAATGGCTGTTGTGATGCCTGTGCAGCAGGAATCGAACCGGGCGTGCGGCGCGCAATTTATGGCGCTCCACGGTTGCCAGCAGAACAGCGCTCCGAGCTCTATGCGCTGGCGGACAATCCACAAATGAGCACGCCTGACTGATAGGGGGCTGGGCGTTGCATGGCGGCGCAGGTGCCCCAGCCTGCCGGGGCTGGCTCGCCTGCGTGAAGGTGCTTTCCGTGACGAACAAGGAGCTGGAAGTTCACGCTATTGAGGGTGTGCGGCGTCCATCACAGCGTTGCCAGATCCCTTGCCAATACAGGGGGCAACGAACCGAGAACAGTCCGTTTTTTCGGATAGTGGTGGAAAGCCCGGTAGAGCCTGCGTTTCGCCCGCGAACCTTGCCTCTGCCCATAAAGAGATTTCGGTTCGGTGAGGTTGATTGAGCGCACGCCACTGCACGCCGTGCTGCCTGGAAAATCGTGGTTCGTCGGCCATTCCCGTGCCAGCGGCCAGCGGGAAAATGGAAAGATCAGGGGGAGGCGGCGCGCCCCGAATCGGTCACAACGGCGCCGATTCGACAGCTTGCTTCTCCCGGCGGCAGCGGGTTTGTGGTGCTGAGGATGGCGCGGTGGGTTGTCGCCTATCTGGGCGTCGTGGCGTCGCACGGGGTGCGGGTGAATATTTGAACAAGGAGTATGTTAGATTCGACCCCACCGGCAGGAAGCTGGTCGAGGGCCCAGCGGAAGCCGGTTCTGGCTCTCATGATGATGATCCAAGGAGGAGATATCGATGGCTGTCATTGACCTGTTGCACCAGTCCGTCCAGAAAAAACCCGACAAGAAAGCCGTGATTGCCCAGGACGGCGAAGTCACATTCCGCGAACTCGACGCCGCCAGTAGCCGCATTGCGAGCCAGTTGCATGCCGCCGGGGTGCGGCGTGGCGACAAGGTGGCGCTGGTGCTGGCCAATGATCAGGCCTGTCTGTTTAACGCCAGTTATTTCGGCATCCACAAGTTGGGCGCCGTTCCGGTGCCGATCAACACGCGCTGGGCGCCGCCCGAGAAATACTATGTCCTGGAGCACAGTGACGCGGTGGCCTTGATCAGTGGTCCGGCACATCTGGACACCCTGGCGGCGCTGGCGCAGGGCAAACCCGTCGATATTGAAGGCCGTCCCGGCCACTTCAACCTGAAATCGTTTTTCGTCACCGGCAACGAGGCGCCAGCGGGCTTCATTGCCTTGGGTGATGTCCTGCATACGGGGTCGGCCGATCATCCGCCGCTTGATCCGCCGCCCAGCGATCTGGATCCGGCGGACCTTCTCTATACCTCCGGGACCACCGGCATGCCCAAGGGCGTGTTGGTGCCCGAGGGCAATCTGGCCGACCAGCCGGGGCAGCAGAACCTGGGCCAGATGCTTTCCGCCCTGTTCGGCGAAAGCCTGTTGCACGCAGTGCCCTTGTTCGGCTTCACGGGCTGCCATGGCCTGATGCTGATGAGCATCCGCGCCGGTATTACTCAGATCGTGCTGCCCAAATTTGATCCGGAACAGTTGCTGTCCTCGATCGAGCGGCACCGGGCAACGTCCATCATGGGCGTGCCGACCATGCTCAACCTGGCCATGAAACATCCCAAGGTGAAGGATTACGATTACAGCTCGCTCAAGTTTGTCTTCTTCGGCGCCGCCCCGATCCAGCCCGACACCGTGCGCAAGATGATGGAGGTCTGGCCCAAAATCATGATGCTAAACGGCTATGGATTGACCGAAGGTGGCGCCGGAGCGGCCTGCATGCTGGGCCCCAACCCGCGCGACATCCTTGACCATCCGGGCTCGGTGGGAAAGCCGGTCGGTTGCGAGGTGGTGATCATCGACGACAACGGCAACGCCCTGCCCCAGGGCGAAGTGGGCGAGATCTGCTTTCGTTCGGGAATCGCCCGGCGCAGCTACTACAAGGGGGACCAAAACACCAAGGAACTCTGGCGCGGTGAGTTGTTGCATACCGGCGATGTGGGCTATATCGCCCCGGACGGTTATGTCTATCTGACCGATCGCAAGAAAGACATGGTGTTGCGCGGCGGCTACAACATCTTCGCCATCGAGGTGGAGCGGGTGTTGCTGGAAATGCCCGAGGTGCTGGAGGCAGCGGTTATTGCCGTGCCGCACCCGGATCTGGGTGAGGACGTGTTGGCCGTGGTGGTGCCCAAGCCTGGTTTCAAGGGCGGTGAAGGCAATCTGACGCCGGAGGCGATCAATGCGTTCTGCCGTCAGCATCTGGCGGATTACAAGTGCCCGCGCCATGTGGTGTTCCTGGATGAACTGCCCAAGAACGCCATGGCCAAGATCCTGAAAGCCGACTTGCGCCAGCGTTACCGGGACTACGTTCTGGATCTGAAGGCAGAAGAAGCTTAGCGGCGGCTTCCCCCCGAGAGGGGATTGCCTATTTGCGCTCTTCACGGGGAGGCTGGCCGCTGATGGAATGCACGGCAGGAATGGGCTGAGCGCAAGTCTGGCATCGCTTTTGAGGTTGGCTTTTCCGCGTGAGAGGCGGGTCTGCTTGACCTTGGCTATGACTGTAGCGCAAGCTGCTTTTGACCCTATAAAACAATGAGGGGGCTGACCCAAAGGGGTTGCCCAGGAGGAGGACGACATGGATGGTATTGCGTCGCCTGCCCGCGCCGGGTGGGCTTATTTGCGGTTTTTTGTCCCGATTGCCCTGTCGATTGGAGTGATCTATGCCCTGATCGTGGGGCCGGTCAATGTCCTGACCGGCGTCCTCGTCGTGCTGTTGGGCCTGTCTTTCGCCGAACGGCTCTCAGGCAACGACGAACAGACCCACGTCTATCGACATCCTAAGATTTTTGTGGGGATGCTGTGGACATATTTACCAGTGAGCCTGATGGCTTTCTGGGCTTTCGTGTGGATGCTGGCCCATGGCCACAATGGCGGGGATTTGTTTGCACTGGCCTCGATCGTCCAATCACTGACCGGTTTCGACATGGTGGCGGCCCATGCCGGCGATGGTTTCGGCAGCTATCTGCTTGCCGCGCTGTTGTTTTCACAAATCGCGTCCATCGGCTCAGTGTCCATCGGCCATGAGCTGTCCCACCGCACCTGGGAAGCCTATTCGGTGTTCAGCTCCCGGGCTTGCTCATTGTTCGGTCTGTTCACCTATTACGCCATCGAACACCCTTACGGCCATCACTTCACGGTGGGAACGCCTGCCGATTCCAGCACCGCGCTGCGCGGGGAGAGCGTTTATCGCTACTTTCTGCGCACGGCGCCGCAGGATTATTCGACCGCCTGGAACATCGAGAAGGATCGTCTGGCCAAGCTCGATCTACCGGCCATGACCTGGCGTAATCGCTTGTTGCAGGGCTGGGCGGCGGAAGCGGCCTTGGTGGTGTTCATTCTGGCAGTGAGCGGCGTCCTGGGCTTGTTCTGGTTTCTGGTGGCGGTGCTCAACGCCCATTTCGGCTACAAGCTGGGCACCTACAGCCAGCACTACGGCATCGTCCGGGTGCCGGGATCGGAGATCAAGGCGCACCATTCCTGGGATTCCTTCAATCGCGTCACCAACTGGTTCGTGGATAACATCGGCCGCCACTCCCAGCATCATCTGGACCCCAACCGCGAATTCTGGCGGCTGGAAGATGTGCATGCGCCCCGCCTTCCCCACAACATGGGTTATTTCCGCGCCATCGGGATGGCGATCATTCCCGCGCTGTGGCATCGGACTTGGTCGCCGGCGCTGCTCGAGTGGGATCGGTTGTATGCCTCCCCCGAGGAGCGTCGCCTGGCGCATGAGGCCAATCTGCGCAGCGGCCGGCCGGAATTGATGGCGGCCGCCGCCCATGAGGAAGTCCAGGCCGCCACCGCCTGATCCAACTTTCATGCCCACTCAATGACTGCTGCCGGAAGCGAGCCCGGCAGCGTTTTTTTTGGTGCATTTGACACCCAATCTCCCTGCGCTGCTCCGGGCCGAGCAGCGCAATAAAGATACCGGCTATATCATGCGATCAATTCAGGGAAGGCCCGATCGACTGCATGAAGGAGCGGCTTCTCGGCCAAGGCAGGCGGCTGCGCCAGCGCGCAAGGCGATAGGCTGCCCCATCGAGGGTAAGCAGGGTGAGCCGGTCCAGCCGTCTGCGCTGCAAGGCTGCCAGCAGGGGCGTTAGCCGCTGTTCCAACGCCGTGAGCGCCGCGAACCAGGCTTCCGGGTCCTGCCACAGGGCAGGGCGCAGCAGCTCCTCGATCACCCACAGCAGCGCGCCCGACTCGCCGTCTGAGTGTCCATCGAGCAGAGGTTCATCCCAAGTCGACAAGACCGGCAAGCCCGCTGCCCGGGCGAGCCCCCGAGCCAGTGGCGCGGTTCCCATAATGGCAGCGAAAGGCTGCTGCCAGTGGTTTGGCAACGGACCTTCTCCCCAGATCCACAGGCTGTTGACGGGCAGTTGACCGAGCCGTTCCCGCGCCTGGTTGACGGGATGCTCATGCAGCAGCATCTGGATTTCGGTCAGCAGCCGCTTGAGCCGTGGCGCGTCGGGACCGGTGGGCGACCAGGGCGGCGCCCCCATGGCAAGGCCGGCGCTGAGGGGCAGGGTCAGAACCGACAAGGGCGCTGGCAATTCCAAGTACCAGCGTCCGGGTGTAGGCGCCACCAGTCTCATGTGCTCGGGTTGCAGCGCTTCGTTCAGGCTCGCCAGCAGTGCCGCGCTTTCTTCGCGATCCAGATCAAGGCGTGCCTGATCAAAGTGGATGTGGTGATGGGTGCCGGCCTGCAAATGCAGGGGGTCGGCCCGCAACAGCGGCTGGTTGGGCCGCTGGCCGGTATCGCCCCAGAAGGAGAGAGCTGCCCAAGGTGGGGATTCGGCGTCAGTGAACAGCCCGGTGAGGGCGCGTTCGTAAACGGTCGCGGGATGGTTTCGGCGCTGGGCGCGGGCGAACAGGCGATCCAGGGTCGGCGTGGCGGGAAAGTCCGCCACGCTGCGGGGGGGCTGGGCCAGCCCCGGGATCATCAGGGTCACGGCCCGGGTCGCCATGGCGATGCCTCAGCCGAGGTGAGGCAGGATGGCCTGTTTCACCGCCTGTTGTTGCGCGGCGATGCGGATGACGGGCCCCTGCATGCGGGCAATGGCGAGATCAGGATCCTTCAGGCCGTGGCCGGTGAGCGTGCAGACCACGGTGCTGCCCCGCGCAATGCGGCCGGCGCGGATGTCCGTCAATGCGCCTGCCAGGGACACGGCAGAGGCCGGTTCGCAGAAAATCCCCTCGCGGCGTGCCAGATACTTCTGGGTCTCCACGATTTCGTCATCGGAAAAAGCGGCAAACCAGCCGCCGGATTCCTGCTGTGCCGCCAGCGCGCCGTTCCAGCTCTGAGGATTGCCGATGCGGATGGCGGTGGCCACTGTCTCCGGGTTGGCCACGGGCCCGCCGTGCAGGAAGGGCGCCGCGCCGGCCGCCTGATAGCCCAGCATGCGTGGTCGGGCGGTGATGACCGGCTCGCGGGGATAGGGGCATTGTCCGCCGCAATGGCTGCAGGCCACGGTCGTGAACGCGCCGCTGCCGGACGCCAGTTCCGAATAGCCGATCCAGTAGGCGGTGATGTTGCCGGCATTGCCCACGGGCAGGCAGTGATAATCCGGCGCTTGCCCCAAGGCTTCGACGATTTCAAAGGCGGCAGTCTTCTGGCCCTGCAGACGATAGGGATTGATGGAGTTGACGATGGTGATGGGGGCCTGGGTCGCGACTTCCTGCACCAGGCGCATGCCGTCGTCGAAGTTGCCCTCGATTTGCAGAACCACCGCCCCATGAGCCATGGCCTGTGCCAGTTTGCCCAAGGCGATCTTGCCTTCAGGGATCAGGACAAAGGCGGTGATGCCGGCGCGCGCGGCATAGGCTGCTGCCGAGGCGGAGGTGTTGCCGGTGGAGGCGCAGATGATGGCCCGGCTGCCCTGGGCCACCGCCTGAGTGACCGCCACGGTCATGCCGCGGTCCTTGAAGGAACCCGTGGGGTTGAGTCCTTCGAATTTGGCATAGAGGGCGAGATCGCCGCCCAGGTCGCGCTCGACGTTGGACAGACGAATCAACGGCGTTTGCCCTTCGCACAGGCTCACGGCGGGCACATCGGCGGGCAGCGGCAAGCGGTCGCGGTATTTGTCGATCAGTCCGGTATAGCGGGAAACGGTGGCCATGGCTGCCTCGGATGGAAATGGGGTGAGTGTTACCAGGTGCCGTTGGCTTGGACCCGGATGCGGGTAATGGGTCCGCGCACACTGGCCAGCCGGGACATGGCATCCAGGGCCTGATTCATGGCGCGTTCCCACGCCCGATGTGTGAGCAGGATGATGGGCATGGTGTCGGGTCGGCTGGGATCGGGGCGCTGCAGCATGGCTTCGATGCTGATTTCGTGATCGGCGAGGATGCGGGTGATGTCGGCCATGACCCCGGGGTGATCCTCCACCGAAAGGCGCAGGTAATAGGCGGAAAGGATGGCTTCCAGCGGGCGCAGCGGCAAATCGGCAATGGCGCCCGGCCGCACGCCCAGATAGGGCACCCGGTGATCGGGATCGGCCGACAGAAGGCGCAGAACATCCACCAGATCCGCCACCACGGCGGAAGCGGTGGGCAGGGCACCGGCACCGGCGCCATAGAACAGGGTTTCCCCCACTGCATCGCCATGCACCAGGATGGCATTCATGACGCCGTCCACCCGGGCCAGCAGTTGACGTTGGGGAATCAGGGTTGGATGGACCCGCAGTTCCACGGCTTCCTCATCGCGCCGCGCGATGGCCAGGTGTTTGATGCTGTATCCCAGGGCTTCGGCATAGCCGATGTCCTCGGCGCTGATGGCGCCGATGCCTTCGGTCGAAACCCCCGCAAAGGCCAGCGGGGTCCCGAAGGCGATGGCCGCGAGGATGGCCAGCTTGTGGGCCGCATCGATGCCGTCGATGTCGAAGCTGGGGTCGGCTTCGGCATAGCCCAGCGCCTGGGCCTGCGCCAGCGCCTCGCTGAAGCCGAGCCCGCGGTCGCGCATTTCGGTCAGGATGTAGTTGGTGGTGCCGTTGACGATGCCGGCAATGGATTGGATGCGATTGCCGGCCAGGGCCTCGCGGATGGCTTTGATGATGGGGATGCCGCCGCCAACCGCCGCCTCGAAGGCGACGATGACGCCGTGTCGGTCGGCAGCGGCGAAGATCTCGTTGCCATGCTGGGCGATCAGGGCCTTGTTGGCGGTGATCACATGCTTGCCGGCGCCGATGGCACGCAACACCCAGGTCCGCGTGGGCTCGCAGCCGCCCACCAGTTCCACCACGATGTGAATGGCGGGATCGTCCAGGATCTCATCGGGATCGGTGGTCACGGCTATGTCCGCCGCCTCGGCGGGGCGCGGCTTGGCCAGATCGCGCACCAGGACGCGGCGCACCTGTACCCGGCGCCCGGTGCGCCGCTCGATGGCATCCGCGTGTCGCTTGAGCAGTTGGAGGGTGCCGCCGCCCACCGTTCCCAGCCCCAACAGGCCGATGTTCACTGTGTCCATGGCGGTTTCCTCAGGCCGGACCACGCCGGAACAGGCGGCGCATTTCGCGTACCGCCTGGCGGGTACGATGTTCGTTTTCGATCAGACCGAAGCGCACATGGTCGTCCCCATATTCGCCGAAGCCAACCCCCGGCGATACCGCGACCTTGGCCTCGTTGAGCAACAACTTGCTGAATTCGATGGATCCCATGTCGCGGTAGCGTTCGGGAATCGGCGCCCAAACGAACATGGTGCCGCGGGGTTTTTCCACGTCCCAGCCCAGGCGGTTGAGTCCCTCGCACAGGACATCCCGACGCAGCGCATAGGTTTGCCGGATTTCCTCGACGCAGTCCTGCGGGCCTTCCAGTGCGGCGATGGCGGCCACCTGGACCGGCGTGAAGATGCCGTAATCCAGGTAGGACTTCATCTTTGCCAGCGCCGCCACCAGGGTCGGGTTGCCGCACATGAAGCCGACCCGCCAGCCGGGCATGTTGTAGCTTTTCGACAGGGTGTAGAACTCCACCGCCACGTCCTTGGCACCCGGGACTTGCAGGATGGACGGCGCCACATAGCCGTCAAAGACCAGATCCGCATAGGCCAGGTCGTGAATCACCCAGATCTGGTGCTCGCGGGCGATCGCCACCACTTTTTCGAAGAAATCGAGATCCACGCACTGGGTGGTGGGGTTGCCGGGGAAGTTCAGTACCAGCATCTTGGGCTTGGGCCAGGAATTGCGGATGGCCTGTTCCAGTTCGGCGAAGAAATCCACGCCCGATACCAACGGCACATGGCGGATGTCGGCGCCGGCAATGACGAAGCCGTAGGGGTGGATGGGGTAGGCCGGGTTGGGCACCAGCACGGAATCTCCGGGCCCCACCGTGGCCAGCGCCAGATGGGCCAGGCCTTCCTTGGAGCCGATGGTGACGATCACCTCGGTCTGCGGATCGAGGTCGACCCCATAGCGGCGCTGGTACCAGTTTGCCATCGCCCGGCGCAGGCGCGGGATGCCGCGGGATTGGGAGTAGCGATGGGTGTCGCCGCGCTGCACTGCTTCGACCAGTTTGTCCACAATATGCTGCGGCGTGGGCTGGTCGGGGTTGCCCATGCCAAAGTCGATGATATCCTCACCCCGGGCCCGCGCGGCGTTCTTGAGTTCCGTCACAATGGCGAAAACATAGGGCGGCAAGCGTTGGATGCGGGGGAAATCTTCGATCACTGGCGATGGTCCACGTGGAGCCCGGCGTCGGGTACGGGCGAATTGTAAAACGATCAAACGTAATGATCGCACGTGCCACTGTCAATTGTTTTGCAGGGAGAAGCCACGACCATGAAGCTGCACCAGGACAATCCCTCTGCCCTGAACCGGATTCGCGGCTATGGGCCGGCGGAGATCCGCGTCAACGACACCGCTTATCACCAAAGCCTGATCGTGGCGCCGCAGGCATTGGAACTGGACGATCTGCCCCGCTCGCTTGCGCAGTTCGACGTGCGGCATCTGGAGCGACTGCTCGCCCATGGGCCAGAAATCATCCTGCTGGGCACAGGGCCGCGGTTGGCCTTCCCGCCCCGTGCGCTGCTGTTGGATGCTCAGGCGCGTGGCGTCGGGATCGAGGTGATGGACACCGGCGCGGCTTGCCGCACGTTTAACGTCCTGCTCGCGGAGGATCGCATCGTGGTGGCCCTGCTGTTGCTGGAGGAATGAGCCTGCGCTGGTCGCTCCCGAATACTTTCAGGAAACCGGCGTGCCTCGGCTTCTTCATCGCGGTCGCGGCATGTTTAGGCGGGCTCTCAGCGTATCGAGTTCTTCGAGCAGGTCAGCCACCAGTGCCGCGAGTTCAGGGACCGCCTCGAAATCGCGCTCGATCTGTCGCATGCGCCGAATGCGGTGCAAAGCCGAGACAGGCAGCCGCCAGGCGCCTGCCGTCCGTGCAACATGCGGGAACAGACCCAGCTCGATGCGGGAGATCAGCCAGGTGCTTTCCACCCGAGAAATGGCTACCAATTGTTCAAGGGTCAATTCATCCTGCATCAGCGCATCATTGGCATCGATGTCGTGGTTGGTCATGGGTCAGTTCCTCTGTCTCGGATCGAAAGCCAGCTCGCGCGCCATGGTTTCATAGAGTTCGCGCGCACGCGGCGTATCTGCCGGGGGTGCCACGATGCGAATATCGAGTATCAGATCACCGGGTGGATCGCCTGGAATGCCTCTGCCTCGCACCTGAAGCTGTCGCCCATGCTGCGCGCCGGCGGGGATGCGAAGTTTGAGAGGGCCCGAGGGCAAATCGAGCGGAATGATGGCGCCCATGGCCGCCTCCCAAGGGGCCACCGGCAAGTCGAGATGCAGGTTGCGCCCCTCGACGCGGAAACGCGGATGCGGCTTGAAATGGACTTCCAGCAGCAGATCCCCGGGTGCCGCGCTGCCTATCCCCGGTTCGCCCTGCCCGCTCAGCCGGATCAACTGCCCTTCGCGTACCCCCTTGGGGATTTTGACGTTCAGCGTGCGGGTCTCCATATGAACGCGTCCGGCCGCATCCATTTTCGGTGCACGTAGACTGATTTCACGTACCGCACCGGTGAAGGTGTCTTCGAGATCCAGAAAAACCTTGGCCAGATGGTCCTGTCCCCGAGCATGAAAGCCGCCCCCTCCGCGGCGCGCACTGTGCATCTGTCCGAACAGCTCGGCAAAGAAATCCGAAAAATCGGTGGTTTCCTCGGGGCTGAATCCCTTGCTCGAGAATTCGAAGCCGGCATCCCAGTCTGGTGGCGGGCGGAATTCCTGTCCCGGTCGATAATTCTGGCCAAGCTGCTCGTAGGCGGCGCGTTTTTCCGGATCGGACAGCACCGCATAGGCTTCGTTGATCTCCTTCATGCGCTTTTCTGCATCCGGCTCCTTGGAGATATCCGGATGATACTGGCGCGCCAGCCTGCGGAAAGCTTTCTTGATATCCCTCGCTGGAGCATCCCGAGCTACGCCGAGAACCTGATAATAATCGGGGTATTGCATATATCGATTCTCCAGGTGTCATTTGCTCTGATGTGGGTTCCGAGCTGGATGATATCAAGGGCTTGAAACACCTCGGTGCCGGACATATCTTCCCTCGCAGCAGGGTGGCGGAACTGGATCATCCGTGATGAGGAGAGGAATCATGAGCTATCGCAATTTTTTCCCACGCGATTTCTTCGCTGAGTTCGAACGTCTGCAGAACGAACTGACGCGCGCAACCGGCCTTTCCCCCACGATTCGTGGTGTGGAACGCCGTTATCCGGCAATGAACGTGGGCAGTACGCCTGCTGCGGTCGAAGTGTTTGCCTTTGCACCGGGCATGAATCCGGCGAGCCTGGATGTGCAGATCGAGAAGAGTGTCCTGATCATCAGCGGCGAACGCCTCGATGATTCTTTGCCGGATCAGGCGATGGTACATATCGACGAGCGCTTTTCCGGTCGCTTCCGTCGGGTCGTGAGCTTGCCCGATGACATTGATGCCACGGCTGTCGAGGCCCGGTATCGCGATGGTGTGCTGCATGTCCGGATTCCCCGCCGGGAACTCGCCCAGCCGCGGCGTATTACCGTCCAGTAAATGGAGGAGAATGTCATGAATCAAGACGTCGTGAACAAGACAGAGGCCGCGCAACGTGATGAAAACGCCCTCCTGTTGCCGCGGGTCAATGTCGTGGAGGATGCTGGCGGAATCACCTTGCTGGCCGACATGCCGGGCGTTCCGAAAGATGCGCTGGATATTCAGGTCGATGATGACACGCTGGTAATCGAAGGTCAGGTGAATCTGGAAATCCCCGAGGGGATGACGGTTCACCATGTCGAAGTGGATCTGCCCCGTTATCGCCGTGTCTTTACCCTGTCCAAGGAACTTGATCCCGAAAAGGTAACGGCGGAACTGGCCAATGGTGTTCTGAAGCTACGCATTCCCAAGGCGGAGCACGCACAGCCACGCAAGATTGCCGTGCAGATTGTGTGAGGGAAATAGCCGGGCGGTGTCTTCGTGGCCACCGCCCGGGTCATCAGGCGCGTTGTGCTTACCGCTTCAGCAGAACAGTGTTTCGCGGTTGAGTCCTTCACTTTCGACGATGCGGCGCAGGTGCCCCAGGGCTTCCACCTGGATCTGACGCACCCGTTCGCGGGTGAGTCCGATATCACGACCCACCTGTTCCAGGGTGGACCGTTCGTGCCCATTGAGCCCGAAGCGCCGCTCGACAACCTCCCGCTGTTTGGTGGACAGGCGCGCCAACCAGCCCGCCAGGCCACGATTCAGATCGGAGTTTTGCACGCAGAGGGACGGATCGACGCCGTTCTCATCGGGGATTGCATCCAATAGCGAGCGTTCATCCTCGCCCACCTGATGACCATTGATCGAGGCGCTGCGTTCGTTGAGCCCCAGCATGCGTTCCACGTCACGCACTGGCCGATCCACTTCGCGCGCGATTTCCTCCATGGAGGCCATCCGATGGATGGATTGGCTGAGCTGTCGACCTGTGCGCAGGTAGACGTTGATTTCCTTGATGACGTGGATGGGGAGGCGCACGGTGCGGGTTTGGTTCATCAGTCCCCGCTCGATGGTCTGGCGGATCCACCAAGTGGCATAGGTCGAAAAACGATAGCCGAGTTCAGGATTGAACTTGCCCACTGCGTGGATCAGCCCCAGATTGCCTTCCTCGATCAGGTCGAGCAGGGGCAGGCCACGATTGAGATAGCGGCGGGAGATCTTGACCACCAGGCGCAGATTGCTTTCGATCATCCGCGCCCGGGATTTGGCGCAGCCCTGTTGGGCCTTGCGGGTAAAGAAAATTTCTTCTTCGGCGGTCAGTAGCGGGGAATGACCTATTTCATTCAGGTAAAGCCGGGTTAGGTCGAGCGATTTGACTTCATCACTGCCCCAGGGCTCCGGTTGGGCCAGTTCCTCATCGACAAGGTCGAGTGGGGCAACCTGGGCCTCGCAGGGTTCGCCATCCCCGCTGGCTTCGCTTTCGAACAGCAGATGCGCGGGCGCATCCAGTTCAGTCCATTCAATGTGAGCGTTGACATCATCCATGATGGTCCTCCTTCGAGAATCTCCTCGGTTTTCACGCAAACCTGAAGACGCCGAAAGAAGAAACCAGACTCGCTCCCCCTCAACGGGCCGGCAGATACCGCAAGGGATCAACCGGTTGTCCGTTGTAGCGAATCTCGAAATGCAAGCTGGGTCGACGATCGGGGCCTGTGCCCATTTCAGCGATCTCTTGGCCCGCTTGCACGGTGTCTCCTTCCTTTGCATACAACGTCCTGTTGTATGCGTACGCACTCAGGTAATTATTGTTGTGCTTGATGATCATAAGCTCGCCGTAACCCTTGAGTCCACTCCCCGCGTAGGCCACCCGGCCGTCACTCACGGCGCGAATCTTGGTGCCCACCGCGCCGCCGATGTCGATGCCCTTGTTGCCTCCGTCACCCTCAAAAAGCTCCAGCAGTGGCCCATCGATTGGCCAGCGCCAGTCAATGCCTGAGGCAGCGGCTTCGGAGCCCTGCAGACCGGGCTGAAGTACGCCAAAGGGCACTCTCAGGCGTTGGCCGACATGGATCAGGTCAGGATTGCTGATGCGGTTCCATCTCGCCAGGTCCGCTACGCTGACGTCGTACTGGGCCGCGATGTTTTTCAGCGTATCGCCCGCTTTCACAGTATGTGTCCGCCATTGCGTCGGCTCGGCGGCTGCGGCGGGCGCCCGCGGGGACGGGGATGGGGCGGGTTCGGGCTGCGTGGTGGGTGCAGGCCAGTTAAGTGCCCCGGCGCATCCGGCCAGCCAGAGGGTGAGCATCAGTACAAGGCACGGCGCCCAGCGTCGGCGTGTGGATTTCTGAAGAACGTGAACTTCCACCATGGCTGTTCTAATGAAAGAGGTAAATCAAAGCAGTGCTTCCCACAAGGCCCCAACCGATCCATTCCATGAAACGGCGCACCGTGTCCTGCACGCGGGGTCCCAGGCGCGATACCAACAGCGCTTCCAGATAGAAACGCCCGCCTCGCCCGATGAGCGAGGCCAGGATAAAGGGAAGCAGCGGCATGGCCATGAAGCCCGATGCGATGGTGAAAAGTTTGTAGGGTATCGGCGAGAAGCCGGCGAGAAAGACGATCCAGATGCCCCACTCGCGATACAGCGCCTGGACCTGAAGCCAGGTCTGCCCATAACCCGCCTGCTCGATCAGCGGGAGGGCGGCGTCGATGGCGAAATAGCCCAAGGCATAGCCAAGGACGCCACCCAGCACCGAGCATAGCGTGGTGAGAGTGGCCAGTTGCCAGGCCCGCCGCGGTTCGGCGAGAACCATGGGCATCAGCATCACGTCCGGCGGAATGGGGAAGAAGGAAGATTCCGCCACGCTCACCGCGCCAAGGTACCACGGCGCGTGACGATGGCCGGCGGCGCGAATCATGGCGTCATACAGACGGGTAAACAGTTTCATCCAACGCCTTCCTTCAGGGGCACGAAGTGAACAGTTTCAAGCACGCTCTCCTGGATGCCAACGGCGGTGCGGGTGTAGCGCATCAGTCGTTGCTGAAATCCGCTGCCGACCGGGATAACGACGGAACCATCAATCTTCACTTGCGCGAGCAAGGATTCCGGCACTTCGTTCGGGGCTGCTGCCACCAGGATCGCATCATAGGGTGCATGCGCTGGCCAGCCCCAATGTCCGTCACTGTGGTGAAAGTGCACGTTGCGAATGCGCATCCGGCCCAGCAGCTGGCGGGCCTGCTCCAGCAAGGGTGCAATGCGCTCCACGCTATAGACCTGGGGCACGAGAGCCGCCAGCAGCGCGGTCTGGTAGCCTGAGCCGGTGCCCACCTCCAGTACCCGCTCGGGAATCCCGTTCTGCAGCAGCGCTTCGGTCATGCGCGCCACCATGTAGGGCTGGGAAATGGTCTGTCCGAAGCCGATCGGCAGTGCAAGATCTTCGTAGGCACGGCTGGCCAAGGCCTCTTCAATGAACAGATGGCGCGGCATGCGGGACATCAGCGCCAGTACGCGCGGGTCCTTGATGCCCCGCGCCTCCAGCCGCTCCACCATGCGCTTGCGGGTACGCTGGGAAGTCATGCCGCTGCCGCGCAGCATGGTCTCGCTCACCGATTCAATCCGGTCAACCACTGACCCACGGTGTCGATGCCCGTATATTGGGTCAGGTCCACCTGCACGGGGGTGATGGATACGCGCTTATGGGCCACGGCATGAAAATCCGTGCCCGGCCCGGCGTCCGCTTCCCCGCCCGCCGGGCCTATCCAATAAATCGGCAGGCCGCGCGGATCGCGCGAGCAGATCACCCCTTCCGCCCGATGGCGTCGTCCCAGGCGGGTGGCCGCGTAGCCTTCCAGTTCCTCGAACGGCACATCCGGCACGTTCACGTTGAGGATGGTGTCGGCCGGCAGCGGCGTGTGCGCGAGGCGCTGGATCAATTGGGCGGTCACTCGCGCCGCGCTGGCGTAATGCCGGCAGGCCTCGCCCATGAGGGAGATCGCCATCGCCGGATAGCCCAGCGAGCGCCCCTCGATGGCGGCGGCGACGGTGCCGGAATAGAGCACATCGTCGCCCATGTTTGCGCCAGCATTGATGCCGGAGACCACCATGTCGGGGGTATGGTCGAGCAGGCCGGTAATGGCCAGATGCACCGAGTCGGTGGGTGTGCCGTCGACGCAGTAAACGGCTTCCTCCCCATGGCGGGTCACCCGCAGGGGGCGACTCAGGGTCAGGGAGTGGCTGGCTCCGCTGCGGTTGCGATCCGGCGCGACCACCACCACCTCCGCAAACAGGGCCAGTTCCTGATGCAATGCGCGCAGGCCGGGCGCCTGGCAGCCATCGTCATTGCTCAACAAAATGCGCACGGTCGATGTCCCATGGTGGGCAGGAAAGTCCTGGGCATACGGTCACCCCGGTGTCCGGTTGCGATGGGATGACACTATACTGGAAGCCCCATTGCGGCCGGTAGCGCCTCGCGCGCGGGAGAACAATCATGGCTGAGTCCGCCAAGCCTGCAGCAGCCGACGAGGCCGGCTTGTTCCGCCAGGCGATGGCCGATGTTACGCCGCTGCCGCAGAACCGGCCCCTGCCGACTGCGCCGCGGCCTCCGCCCAGGGCGCTGTTCCGCCTGGCGGACGAGGCCGCCGTTTTGCGCCAAATGCTTCACGGGCCGGATGACCCTGACCTGGAGACGGGCGAGGACCTGCGCTACCTGCGCCCAGGCATTCCGGAGCAAGTGCTGCGGAATTTGCGACGCGGCCGTTACACCATCCAGGCCGAAATGGATCTGCATGGCCTGAACCGTCAGCAGGCGCGTGAGGCGCTCAATGCCTTTCTCCAGGAGTGCCGAACGCTCGATCTGCGTTGCGTGCGCATTATCCATGGCAAGGGCCGCAGTTCTCCCCATGGTCGGGGGGTGCTCAAGGCTGCGGTCAACGGCTGGCTGACCCGCTGTGACCAAGTTTTGGCGTTTTGTTCCGCACGCCCGGCCGACGGGGGGACCGGTGCGATCTACGTGTTGCTCCGGCGCGCCCGGGGCTGACGGGTTTCAACCGGCGGACTGGGACTCCAGCGCTTCCCAGCGGGCATAGGCGCCGGCCAGTTCGGCTTCCAGATCCTTGAGCGCCTGTGTGTCGGTGGCGATGGCCGTGGGATCGCGCCGATAGAAGGCCGGGTCCGCCATGCGTGCAGTCAAGGTAGCTTGGGCCGCTTCCAGCGTTTCGATGCGCTTGGGGAGATCCTGGCGTTCCCGTTCATGCTTGTAGCTGAGCTTGCGTTTGGGCGCTGTGGGGATGGCAGCCGCTTGAGTCGTCGCCGCGGCTTTAGACGCAGGCGTCGAGCCGGGCGTCGCCCGCCGCGCACGGCCGGCCTGACTCTGCCGCATGGCGTCGCTGTAGCCGCCGACATATTCCTCCACTTGGCCATTTCCTTCGAACACGATGCAACTGCCCACCACCCGATCCAGGAATTCCCGGTCGTGGCTCACCGCCAGCAGGGTGCCGTCGTAGGCCACCAGGCGCGCTTCCAGCAGCTCCAGGGTCTCCACGTCCAAGTCATTGGTGGGTTCATCCAGCACCAGCAGGTTGGCCGGGCGGGCGAAGAGCTGGGCCAGCAGCAATCGGTTGCGCTCTCCGCCGGAGAGTTTGGCGATGGGCGCGCGCGCCTGTTCGGGAGAGAACAGGAAATCCTGTAGATAGCCGATCACATGGCGGCTGCGGCCGTTGACGGTCACGGTGTCTTTGCCGCCGCCCACCACGTCCACCGGACGCTCGCTGTCGTTCAGATCCGCCCGCAACTGATCGAAGTAGGCCACCTCCAACCGGGTCCCATGGCGGATTCGGCCGTGCTGGGGTTCCAGCTCTCCCAGCAGGATGCGCAGCAAGGTCGTCTTGCCGCAGCCGTTGGGGCCGACGATGCCGACCTTGTCGCCACGCAGCAGCGTGGTGGAAAAATCCCGGAGCAGGGGAAGCTGGTCGGTAAAACCGTGGCTGATGCCGTCCAGTTCCGCCACCAGCCGACCCGAGGGCGCAGCCGTTTCCAGTTCGATGCGTGCCTGGCCAGTCTGTGCGCGCCGTTGGGTGCGCTGTTGGCGCAGCGCTTCGAGTGCCCGCACCCGACCCTCGTTGCGGGTGCGGCGTGCCTTGATGCCCTGGCGAATCCAGCTTTCTTCCTGCGCCAGATGCTTGTCAAACAGGGCGCTGTGCCGCTCCTCCACGGCCAGAGCGGCTTCCCGCCCATCGAGATAGCGATCCAGATCGCCGGGCCAGCACGTCAGTTTTCCTCGGTCCAGATGCAGGATGCCGCTGGCGAGGCGGCGGATGAAGCGACGGTCGTGAGAAATGAACAGTAGGCAGCCTTTGAAGCGCTGCAGCAGCAGATCCTCCAGCCACTCGATCTGGACGGGGTCCAGATGGTTGGTGGGCTCATCAAGGAGCAACAGATCCGGCTCGCAGGCCAGGGCACGCGCCAACAGCACCCGGCGTTTCATGCCGCCGGACAGGGCGGCAAAGTCGGCTTCGGGGTCGACGCCCATTTCGGTGAGCCAGCGCTCGACCTGCCAAGACGCTCCACTGGCGGCGTGATCCCCTGTGGCTGTTTCCCCGAGGGGCCCTTGTGCAACCTCGGCCACGCTGCCGGTTAGTTGGGTTGGAATTTCCTGTGGCAGTAGCGCCACCCGCGTGCCGGATTGCAACCGCCGCTCGCCCGCGTCGGGGAGGAGATCGCCGGCGATCAGTCGCAGCAGGGAGGTTTTTCCGGCACCGTTACGGCCGAGCAGGGCCAGGCGTTCGCCGGCTTCAAGGGTGAGCTCGGCCTTCTCCAAAAGGACGGGTCCGCCCAGGCGAAGGTCGATGTTGCGCAGGGATAGAAGCATGAAGACTCGGGCGCGGATAAAGCGCGATTCTAGCGTATTTTCCATTCAGTCCGATGGCGGGACCGGAGACGCGTGACTCTGAAAGTGCCGCGACGAGAAATCATCAGGTTGTCAGCGCCCAGAGTAAAGG
>JBARUT010000005.1:0-4986 GCA_049645885.1 Candidatus Macondimonas sp. | reverse complement strand
GAACGCGGCTTTGCTTTTGGGGGATCGTCTAGCGGCAGGACTACGGACTCTGACTCCGTCAACCTAGGTTCGAATCCTAGTCCCCCAGCCAAAAATAAAAGGCTTGACCCGGCGGTCAAGCCTTTTTTGTGTTCAATTTCTCATGGATCAATCGGCTGGTTTCTGCAATATGTGCACGCTGAAGAGTCCGGCGGCATCGGTCCAGGTCTGCAGCGGCGCGAAACCGGCCTGCGTGGCCATATGCCGGAATTCATCGGCCCGATACTTGTACGAATTCTCCGTGTGGATCGACTCGCCGGCCGTGAACGCGAAGGCCCGCCCGGCCACCTGTACGGTCTGCGCACGCAGGCTGTCCAGGTGCATTTCGATGCGCCCGGCGGTGGCGTTGTAACCGGCGCGGTGGGCGAAGGCGTCCAGGTCGAAATCGGCCTCAAGCTCGCGGTTGCAGCGGGCCAGCAGGTTCAGGTTGAAGGCGGCGGTGACGCCGGCGGCATCGTTATAGGCGGCGTTCAGGATGGCCGGGTCTTTCTTGAGATCCACACCGATCAGCAGGCCATCGCCAGGGCCCAGCTGCTGGGCGACATTCTTCAAGAATTGCAACGCCTCCAGCGGCGCGAAGTTGCCGATGCTGGAACCGGGGAAGAAGGCCAGCCGGCGCTGTCCGCCGCGTTCTAAGCGCGGCAACGTGAACGGTCGTGTGTAGTCGGCACAAACGGCCATCAGGTGCAGGGCCGGATAGTCCTGCGCGAGCGTATTGCAGGCGTCCAGCATGTGCTGGCGCGAGATGTCGATCGGCATGTAGGCGTCCGGCACCAGGGCGTCGAGCAGCAAGCGCGTCTTCATGCTGCTGCCGCTGCCGTACTCCACCAGCACACCGCCGCGACCGGCCAGCGCGGCGATCTGGGGCGCCGCTGCGGTGAGGATGCCGATCTCGGTGCGTGTCGGGTAGTACTCCGGCTGTTCGCAAATCCTGTCAAACAGGGCGGAGCCGACCTCATCATAAAAGAACTTGCACGGCAGGCTCTTGTGCGGCTTGGCGAGGCCTTGCAGCACGGCGGTGCGAAAGTCTTCCTGTTCTGGCGCCAGGTCGTGCAGGCGCAGTTTGGCGAGTGTGTTCATAGGTCATCTGCCAGGCGCAGGCCGGCGCAGGCCCAGCGCGCGTCGGGGGGGAAGAAATTGCGGTATGTGGCGCGCAGGTGATCGGCCGGCGTCAGGCAGCAACCGCCACGCAGCACCATCTGGCCGGACATGAATTTACCGTTGTACTCGCCGACCGCGCCCTCGGCGGGTCGGTAGCGCGGGTAGGGCAGGTAGGCGCTGGCGGTCCACTCCCAGACATCGCCGAACATCTGCTTGAAGCCGGCGCGGGCCCCGGCCGGCTGGGGTTCGAGCCGATCCTGGTCCAGAAAATTGCCGCCGGCCGGGGCGGCGATGGTTCGGGCTGCCGCCTCCCATTCGAACTCGGTCGGCAGGCGCCGGCCGGCGAAGCGGGCATAGGCATCCGCCTCGTAGAAGCTCAGGTGACTGACCGGCGTGGCCGGATCGAGGGCACGCATGCCGCCGAGTGTGAACACCTGCCAGCCGTCATCGTCCTGCTCCCAGTACAGCGGCGCCGTCCAGCCACGTGCCTGCACGGTGGCCCAGCCATCCGACAGCCACAGCCCGGGCGTTTGATAGCCGCCCGCGGTGATGAAGTCGAGGTATTCGCCACAGGTCACCAGGCGATCGGCCAGCCGATACGACTGAAGGAAAACGCGGTGGCGCGGTGTTTCGTTGTCGAACGCGAAACCTGGCCCGCCGTGTCCGATCTGCACCATACCGCCGTCGCAGGAGAGGAACTCGACCGGCTCGGCCGTCCTTGGCGCGGTCTGCGGCAGATCCTCGCGATAGGCCGGCCGCAGCGGATTGGCGTGAAAGTTGTGCTTCACGTCCATCAACAGCAGCTCCTGGTGTTGCTGCTCGTGGTTGAGGCCCAGTTCCAACAGCGGGGCCATGCGCGCCCAGCCCGCTGCATCCAATGTGTCCAGCAGGGCTATCAGGTGCCGGTTCACATGCGCCCGGTAGGCGAGCACTTCGTCGGTGGTGGGCCGGGCCAGCAAGCCGCGCCGGGCGCGGGCGTGAAACGGCCCGACCTGGTTGTAGTAGGAATTGAACAGATAACCGTAGCGGGGATGAAACGGACGATAAGCCGGCAGGTTGGGCGTCAGGATGAAGGTTTCGAAAAACCAGCTCGTGTGCGCCAGGTGCCACTTGGGCGGACTCACATCCGGCATGGACTGTATCACCATGTCCTCGACGGCGAGCGGCGCGCACAGGAATTCCGATAAGCCACGCACTTCGCCATAGCGCTCCCTCAGGTCCGGGAGCCTCTCGCTTATAGGCGCTCGTTGCATGAAAACTCCTGGTAGGCGCACCCCACAGTGCCTTCAAGATGACCCTGGGGTTTGAGATCAGTTCCCAGGCCACCGACATTCTTTACGGATGGGTTGGATGCTTTGCCGGCCACTCGCGCACTTTTTCTCATTCGTTTTTCGTCCCGAATGGCCTGAGGTTGTCCACCACACCAGGATCGGCCAGGGTAGAGGTGTCGCCCAGTCCCTCGGTCTCGCCGGCGGCGAGCTTGCGCAGGATGCGACGCATGATCTTGCCCGAGCGGGTCTTGGGCAGACCCGGCGCCAACTGGATCACGTCAGGCCGGGCGATGGGACCGATTTCCCGCGCCACCAGGGCTTTCAGTTCGTCCTCCAGCGCGGGGTCGGGATCGATGCCTTCCATCAGGGTGACATAGGCGTGGATGCCCTGGCCCTTGACGGGGTGGGGGAAACCGACCACGGCCGCTTCCGCCACGGCGGGATGCAGCACCAGGGCGCTTTCGATCTCGGCCGTGCCCAGCCGGTGCCCGGAAATGTTCAGCACATCGTCCACCCGGCCGGTGATCCAGTAGTCGCCGTCCGCATCGCGGCGCGCGCCATCGCCGGTGAAGTAGTAGCCGGGGTAGGCGGAAAAATAGGTTTCCACGAAACGGGCGTGGTTGCCGTAGACAGTGCGCGCCATGCCGGGCCAGGGGAATTTCAGCGCCAGCCGCCCCTCGCCGGGGCCATCGAATTCGCGACCCGCCTCATCCAGCAATACCGGCTGGACGCCGAACAGGGGCCGGGTGGCCGCGCCGGGCTTGAGCGGGGTGGCGCCGGGCAGGGGAGAGAGCAGGGTCCCGCCTGTTTCGGTCTGCCACCAGGTGTCCACCACGGGGCAGCGGGCGCCACCGACCTTGTGGAAATACCACTCCCAGGCCTCCGGATTGATGGGTTCGCCCACCGTGCCGAGCAGGCGCAGGCTGGCGCGGGACGTGCCCGCCAGCGGCTCATCGCCAAAGGCCATCAAGGCGCGAATGGCGGTGGGCGCGGTGTAGAACGTCGTCACCTGGTGCTGGTCGATCACCTGCCAGCAACGCGCGGCATCGGGATAGGTGGGCACGCCCTCGAACATCACCGTGGTGGCGCCGTTGCACAGCGGCCCGTAGACGACATAGGAATGACCGGTGATCCAGCCCACATCGGCCGTACACCAGAACACGTCCGACTCGCGGTAATCGAACACATCGGCGAAGGTGCTCGCCGCATAGACCAGATAGCCGCCAGTGGTATGCAGCACGCCCTTGGGTTTGCCGGTGGAGCCCGAGGTGTAGAGGATGAAGAGAGGATCTTCGGCTTCCATCGGCTCGGGCGCGCAGTCCGGAGCGGCGGCGTCCGTCAGCGCTTGATAATCGAGGTCGCGGCCGTCCTGCCACGCAATGTCCGCGCCGGTATGACGCACCACAATCACATTTCGCACATTGGGGCACTCGGCGAGTGCTTCGTCCACCTGCGCCTTGAGGGGCACCGTCTTGCCGCCGCGCCGCGCCGCATCGGCCGTGATCACCACCTGGCAGTCCGCATCCTGGACGCGGTCGCGCAGCGCGGTGGCGGAAAATCCCCCGAACACCACCGAATGGACGGCGCCGATGCGGGTGCAGGCCAGCATGGCGATGGCGGCCTGGGGGATCATCGGCAGGTAGAGGCACACGCGGTCGCCCTTGCGCACCCCCTGCGCCCGCAGCACATTGGCCAAGCGGCACACCGCTTCATGCAGTTCGCGGTAGCTGATGCGCTGGGGCTGTCCCGGCGCGTCGGCCTCCCAGAGAATGGCTGTCTTGTCGCCGCGCGCTTCCAGATGGCGGTCCAGGCAGTTCTGGGACACGTTGAGACGGCCGCCATCGAACCAGCGCGTCCGCACCTCCCGGGCGTCCCAATGCCAGTCCAGCACCCGCTCGAAGGGCTGCATCCAGATCACGCACTCCCGTGCCCGCGCCGCCCAGAAGGCCTCCGGCTGCGCAACCGATTGCCGGTAAAGCGCCTCATAGCGCGCCGCATCGATCCGCGCGGTGCGGGCGAAGTCCTCGAAAACCGGATACACCTTCGATGCCATGACGCTTTGCTCCTTCCTTGGCCGGCTTGTGCCCCAGTATGGCGCGCCCGCGGTGACAGGCTCAAGCGCGGGCTGGTGACGATTCATGATGCTGCGGTTGCTTCATTCTGGGATTGAATAAGAACTGGATAAAGATTAAATCGAGTCTGGCCCCGTTTTTCCTGCTGCAAGGACTCGCGCTAGTAAGGTTAAGCCCCGCCGCGATGGAATAGCGGCTGGGTATATTCATTGTGAAGCTCAGCGAACATTGAAACGAGCTGGCCAAGTGAGTCGACGCAGCGCTTCGCGAAATCGCGATTAATTCTCCATGCATCGCCTTCGTGTAGAAATTCGTTTCGCAGCTCGGCTGCATCTTGCATTAGTTCCGAGACGGCCATGTAGTCCTTGGCTCGAGTTCGGCTGAGGTCAGATATGGCGTCCTTCCATTTGGTACCAATTACTGAAGTGAAAAGTCCACCGAACTTCTGGCTCGCCAGTTTGTTGTCATCAAGCATTTTTGAGATCAACGCCTCGTCTATGTTC
>JBARUT010000004.1:0-4448 GCA_049645885.1 Candidatus Macondimonas sp. | reverse complement strand
GATGCCTTCCGGGGCGCGTGGAGGGCCTGCATGGACGATCAAACTGCTTTGACGCAACTGGGGCGGGACCCTGAACGCTTCGATGGCGTGGTCAACATGCCCGTCTATCGCGCCTCCACGGTGCTCTTTCCCAGCCTCGCCGCCCTCGAAGCTGCTTCGCGCCGCCCGTTCGAAGGCACCTATTACGGCCGTTTCGGTACGCCGACCACTTTCGCCCTGGAAGAGGCGATGGGAGACCTGGAAGGAGCGGATCGATCCGTCGCGGTGGGCTCCGGTTTGGCCGCCATTACCACCGTATTGCTGGCCTTCCTCAGCCCCGGTGATCACCTGCTGATGGTCGACACTGTCTATGGCCCCACCCGCATGTTTTGCGATGGCTTCCTGACGCGCAGGGGGGTCGAGACCACCTATTACCCACCGGGCGTGGGGGAGGGCATTGCCGAGCTGATCCGTCCGAATACCCGGCTGATCTTCACCGAATCCCCTGGTTCGCTCAGCTTTGAAGTGCAAGACATACCCGCCATCACGCGTGTGGCGCGGGCACGGGGGATTCCGGTGGCACTCGACAATACCTGGGCCACCCCCTTGTATTTCAAGGCCTTCGCGCATGGTGTGGATATTTCCATTCATGCCGCCACCAAGTATGTGGTGGGGCACGCCGATGCCATGCTGGGCGTCATCAACACCACGGCGGCGCATTATCCGGTCATCAAGCAGACCGCGGTGGCCCTGGGGCATTGCGCAGGTAGCGAGGAATGCGCGCTGGGCTTGCGCGGCTTGCGCACCCTGGACGTGCGGCTCGCCCGCCATCAGGCCAATGCCCTGACACTCATCGACTGGCTGGTTGCCCGCCCCGAGGTGCGCCGGGTGCGTTATCCGGCCTGGCCCGCCGATCCGGATCATGCGTTGTGGCAGCGCGATTTCCGCGGCGCCAGCGGCTTGTTTGCGATCGAACTGTCCCCCTGCGCCCCCGAGGCGCTGGCGGCGTTTGTCGATGGCCTGCTGTTGTTCGGCCTGGGCTATAGTTGGGGCGGGTACGAGAGCCTGTTGTTGCCGGTGCACCCGGAGCACAGCCGCACGGCCACGGCTTGGACCGGAGCTGGACCCTGGCTGCGCATCCACGCCGGTCTCGAGGCGCCTGCGGATCTTATCGCCGATCTTGCGGCGGGTTTTGAGCGGCTACGCTCAAGTGCAAGCCTGGGGTTGTAACCTGCTCACGTCTTATGCGAAATCATCTTCCTCCATGTTGGTGGATCGAAGTGGATTCGTCCCCCTCCCGACAGAATTCGCAGCGATTTTTAGCCAAAAAAAACTTTCGGGATAAATGGTCAAAACGGATTGAGGTCCGGAGCTGCGCTGCTCAGCTCGCTTGATCGGGCCGGGCGCTTTTGCTTTTCTTCTTGCTACTCACCATGATCGTCGGAGGAATTTTTCCAGCGTCCATAATCTGGCCGCTGTTATGGCGAATAGAAAAAGAAGCAAGGCGAGAGGAAAGCGCATGCAGAGCACCATGATGACTGACGGGCTGACCCTGGATCTGCTGCTGGAGCGGACCGAACGTCTGTTTCCGGATACGGCAATCGTCTCCAGAGCCCCCAATCGCAGCCTGCGCCGATCGAACTATGGGGAAATGGCGCGGCGCGCTCGCGCCTTGGCCGGCGGACTGCAACGGGCCGGCCTGCAGCCTGGCGATCGGGTGGCGAGCCTGATGTGGAATCATGCGGCGCATCTGGAAGCCTATTTTGGTGTGCCGCTGGCGGGGGGTGTGCTGCATACGCTGAATCTGCGGCTGTCGCCCGAAGATCTGGTGTACATCATCCAGCATGGCGGTGATCGCTTCCTGATTCTGGACGATGTCCTGCTGCCCCTGTTTGAGCGCATTCGCGATCGGGTGAATCTGGAGCGGGTCTGGGTGGTCGCCTGGGATGATGCGCCGGCTCCGGTGGCAAGCCTGGAACACTATGAAGACCTGCTGGCGGGGGGCGAAGAACATTTCGTTCTTCCTGCGCTGGACGAACGGGATCCCTGCCTGATGTGCTACACCTCGGGCACCACGGGGCGTCCCAAGGGGGTGGTGTATTCCCACCGTTCGACGGTCCTGCATGCCCTGGCCAGCGCCCTGCCGGATGGGGTGGGGCTGTCCTGCCACGATACCGTGACGCCGGTCGTGCCCATGTTCCACGCCAATGCCTGGGGCTTGCCCTTCGCTGCCACCCTGGTCGGCGCGAGCCAGGTCTTCCCCGGTCCCCACCTGGACCCGGAAAACCTGCTGGATCTGTTTGCCGGGGAAGGCGTCACCCTCACAGCGGGCGTCCCGACCATCTGGCTTGGTCTGCTCGAAGCCCTGCGGCGCGAGCCCGATCGCTGGTCATTGCCGCCCATGCGCACCGTGGTGGGGGGATCGGCGGTACCGGCTTCGTTGATTGAGGGCATGGCCCGCTTCGGCTTGGCGGTGATCCAGGGTTGGGGCATGACCGAGACCTCGCCGCTGGCGGCCTTGGGGCGCTTGAAGCCCGCCGAGGAAGCACTCCCTGCGCCCCAGCGGCTGCATCTCCAGACCAGCCAGGGCTTGCCCTCGCCGCTGGTGCGCATGCGACTGGCCGATGAGGCGGGGAAGGTGCTGCCCTGGGACGGGCAACAGATGGGGGAGGTTCAGGTGCGTGGACCCTGGGTCACTGCCGCCTACCACGGTGGTGAAGGGGCGGATAAATTCACCGCCGATGGTTGGCTGCGGACTGGCGATGTGGCGGTGATCGATCCGCGGGGGTACGTGTTCCTGACGGATCGCACCAAGGATCTGGTGAAATCCGGCGGTGAGTGGATCAGCTCGGTGGCGCTGGAAAATGCGCTGATGGACCATCCGGCGGTGCTGGAAGCGGCAGTGATCGCGGTGCCGCATGTGCGCTGGGGGGAGCGGCCCCTGGCCGTGGTGGTGTTCAAGGCTGGACGGGCGGCCACGCTTGCTGAGCTGCAAGCGTTTCTGGAGCAACGCTTTGCCAAATGGATGGTGCCGGAGCAGTTTGTGTTTGCCGATGCCATTCCGCGCACCTCCACGGGGAAATTCAACAAGCTTGCCTTGCGCGAGGATTTTGCCCAAGGTTCGCGGGCAGGGGAGTCGGATGACCATGCGCCAGCCTGAACCCTGTTCGCCCTGTCGCCAGCTGTGCCGTCTCAATCGGGCTGGCGTGTGCATCGGCTGCGGCCGCACGGCGCCCGAAATCCGCGACTGGCTGAGTCTGGATGTGCAAGCCCGCTGGAGCGTTTTACGTCGCGCGAGTGAGCGCCGCAGTATGCTCGATCCTCGCGCGGACGATGCCTGAGCCCATTGATTTTTCGTTTGAGGTCGGAAACCAGGATGAATGCATGTCACGCTATTGGTTGATGGTTCAGCTCGCCATGGCCGCCTTGTTCGCGGTGATGGCGGTCATCATGGGTGTCGTGTTGTTGAGTTACGCCATCTACATTGACGCAGATCCGCGCATGGCCCGCGATTTGCCCTTTTTGACGCAGGTGGCTGCTTGGTTTGTGGCGACAGGGCTTGTCTTCGCGGTAGGGAGCTGGAGCCAGTGGCGAAGTCATTGGTCTCGCTGGCTGCTCTGGATACCGGAGCTCGCCGTGGTGCTGGCCTTGTTTGGCATGATTCGTAGTCTGCGGGTGGTCGATTGAGCCGCATTTCGAGCTGACCGCGGACGAGGTTGCCAAAAAGAAAAGCCGGCACCAGGCCGGCTTTTCGATGCAAGGTTGCGGATTGCGATCCGATCAGGATGCCTTGGACATGCCGGGCATCATGTTGAAGGGCACACGGTAGATCTGCATCAGGCCGCCGATGGTCATCAAGACGCGGCTCATGCCGACGAAGGAGTCGGGAACAATGATGCGGTGTTCCTGAAACACTTCCATCAGTTCTTCGATGATTTCGTCTACGCCCTTCTTCTTCATGTCGCGCATGATTTCGCCCGCGCGAGTCTTGGCCTCGGGCTTGCCGCGCTTGGTGCGGATGAAGTATTGCGACAGGTCCTCGACGGTTTCCGCGTCAATTCCGCCGAAACCGCACTCCTGCATGAGCTTGCCCAGGTTCTCGCTGGCCTGTGTCTCATCCTGCCCTTTGCCTTGATTGAGCATGTAGAGCATCAGGCGCGTGTAGTTCATGGTCTCTTTCGGCGTCAAGCGGCCAATCACGCCATAGTCGAGAATCCAGACATTGTTGTCCTTGTCCACCATGAAGTTGCCGGGGTGGGGATCCGCCTGAAAGATTCCGAATTTGGTGATCTGTTGCATGTAGCTGTCCTGGACGACGGACAGCAGGTCGCGGGCTTCTTCCTTGTTCTTGCGGTCGAGGTGGTTCGTAAGCCGGGTGCCCTCGATCCACTCGGTGACGATGACCTTTTCCTTGGACAGCTCCTCGATCAGCACCGGAATGCGGACACGGGGATGGTGTTTCTGTTGTG
>JBARUT010000003.1:0-2217 GCA_049645885.1 Candidatus Macondimonas sp. | reverse complement strand
GGCCCTGCCGACCCAGTGTCCGGAATGCGGCGCGGCGGTGGTGCGGCCCGAGGGCGAGGCCATCGCCCGCTGCAGTGGCCAACTCGCCTGCCCCGCCCAGCGCAAGGAAGCCCTGCGCCACTTTGCCTCGCGCCGCGCCATGGACATCGACGGCCTGGGGGACAAGCTCATCGCGGCCCTGGTGGACAGCGGGCGTGTGCACGATCCCGCCGATCTGTACGGCCTCAGCGCGCCGGAGCTGGCGGCGTTGCCGCGCATGGCCGAGAAATCCGCCGCCAATATCGTGGCGGCCATTGCGCATTCCCGCGCCACCACCCTGCCGCGCTTTCTTTACGCGCTGGGTATCCGCGAGGTGGGAGAGGCGACGGCGCGCGCACTGGCGGCTCATTTCGGCGACCTGCCGCCCCTGATGGCCGCGGATACAGAAGCCTTGCAAGCGGTGAGCGATGTGGGTCCGGTGGTCAGCGCCTACATTGCGGCCTTCTTTCGCGAGCCGCACAACCGCGAGGTCATCGCACGTCTGCGGGCGGCCGGGGTGCATTGGCCCGAGGAACGGGTGCCGAAACCGGCTGCGGCGAGCCCATTACAGGGCAAGCGTGTGGTGCTCACGGGCACGCTGGCGGGCCTCACCCGTGAACAGGCCAAGGCCGAGATTCTGGCGCGCGGGGGCGCGGTGAGCGAGAGCGTTTCGGCGCGCACCGATTATGTGGTGGCGGGGGAGGCAGCGGGCAGCAAGCTGGACAAGGCCCGCGCCCTGGGGGTCACGGTATTGGACGAAGCCGCCTTCCTGGCCCTGCTGCAACCGGATTGAGGCTTCGGCTGTAGCCGAAGGCGCGCAAGCATGGGGAGGGATGGCGCTCGGCCGAGAGAGAGTGGTTGGGAATATCGTCCTTGCCGGCGCGGGTTTATCCCCACGCCGGCAAGGATGGCAGGGCTCAGGTCTTTTGATCCGCCGGCTTGGCACCGTTGATCATTTTCTCGTCGGTCTTGATCTTGGCCTGCTTGCGCAGTTCAGCGAGGTAGTCCTCGACCAGCTTGTTGTTGGCGTGGTTCGTCGCCGCGTCGCGGGATTCCTCCAGCTTTGGCACCGCCACCGGGCGGGTTTCCTCCAGGCGCACCACATGCCAGCCAAAATCGGTCTGGATCGGCGTCTGGGCGGTTTCGCCGGCTTTCAGGGCTGTGACCGCCTTGGCAAAGGGTTCCACCATCTGGTCAGGCGTGAACCAGCCCAGGTCGCCGCCAGTGTCTTTGGACGGATCCATGGAAAATTCAGCGGCCAGCTTGGCGAAATCCCCACCCGTGGCGAGCTTATCCAGGATGGATTGGGCGGTGGCCTCATCCTTCACCAGGATATGGCTGGCATGGTATTCGGTCGTGGGCAGATCCTTGACCCAGTCCTCATAAGCGGCCTTGATCTGCTCCTCGCTCAGGGGATGGTCCTTGGTGTAGTGCTGCACTGCGGCGCCGGCCAGGGTGGTGTAGTACTGCGCCAGCAGGGTAGAGGCCAGTTCGGGGTCCTTGTCCAGCTTCTGGCGCGTGGCGTCCTGGGCGAGCAATTCCAGGTCGGTGAGCTGTTTGGCCAGTTGCTCGCGCGCTTCGCGATTTTCGGCCGTGGCCGGGCTCAGGCCCTGTGCGGAGGCGAAGGATTCGAACACCGGGGCGCTGATGGCGGTGCCATTGACCGTGATCACCGCTGGTCCCGGCGCGGCGTCCTGGAAACCGGGGCCGGCACTTTCCGGCCGGTCGCAGGCGGCGAGGGCCAGCGCCAGGCCAAGGGTGATGGGTAGGGACAGTTTGCGGGCGATCATGAAGAGTCCTTGCACAGTGAAAAAACTGAATGGTAGCGTCCAGTACGGCGAAATGCTCGGATTTCAATCCTCGGCTTCTCCCGGCGCCAGGGTTTGGAGGCCCAAGGCATGGATTCCGTTCCCCATTAGCGGGGCGAGCGCAGCATACACCGCCCGATGGCGCGCCAGCGGCGCCAGTTCCTTGAAGTGTGGCGAGCGGATCCACAGCTGGTAGTGGCCGCCCTCGGTCGCCCCGGCGTGCCCCGCGTGCCGGGCGCTGTCGTCATGGATGCGCAGTTCGCAGGGGGCAAACGCGCGTTCCAACAGCGCGCGCATCCGTTCCGGCAGGGATGCGGCCGTCATGGCAGCACCTGCCGGAAGGGGAAGACCTCCACGCGCGCGGTCACACCGGCGGCACAATAGGGGTCTG
>JBARUT010000002.1:0-5147 GCA_049645885.1 Candidatus Macondimonas sp. | reverse complement strand
TCCTGACACGTTATCAGGATCATCCAGCCCCTGCTCCCTTCGTCTAGTGGCCCAGGACGTCGCCCTCTCACGGCGAAAACAGGGGTTCGAAACCCCTAGGGAGCGCCATGGACAAACCCAACGCGTTGCCAGCCGCCGCCCCGCCCTGCGGGCTGATCAGGCGATTGGCCGCCATCTTCTACGACAGCCTGCTGCTCGGCGCACTCTGGATGGGGGCAACTTTTCCGTTGCTGTTCCTCACCCACGGCCAAGCGATTCCAGCCGGCGATCCGATCTATACCCTCTATTTACTCCTGATCGGCTGGGCCTTTTTCGGCTGGTTCTGGACCCGGGGTGGGCAGACCCTGGGAATGCGCGCGTGGCGTATTCAGGTGCAAACCCCGGGGGGTCATCCAATCGGCTGGCGCGCCGCCACCTTCCGCTACCTCGCTGCCCTCTTCTCTTGGCTTTGCTTAGGTTTGGGATTCCTCTGGCAATGGGTAGACCGCGAACACATCACTTGGCACGACCGGCTCTCGCGCACCCGCGTGGTGGTGCTGCCCAAAGCCGGAAACACCCTGCCGCCGCCGCACACGGATTGAGACGATCAACGGCTACGCGCCAGAGACCAAAGCGCCAACAGGCTCAGCAGCCCCGTCGGCAACCAGGCACTGACGACGACGGGCAAGCCCAGCACGGCGCCGCCGCCGCCCACGGTGAGATTGACCAGATAGTAAATCGCCCCGATGCCCACGCCGATCCCGACACGACGCACCATGCTGCTGTCGCGCAATCCACCCAGCAAGAGCGGCAAGGCCAACAACATCATCGGCAACACGCTGACCGGGGTAATCAGTCGTGACCAGAACAGGGCCGCAAAGGAGGCTGTTTGCAGGCCATTTTCTTGCAGAAATTGCATTTGCCGCCACAGCTCGGCCAAGGTCAGGGTTTCCGGCTTGACCGCCAGCACCTCCACCATCTGAGGTTCGATCCGCAACGGCCAGAGCTGCTGCGCTTGTTGGAACATGGTGGCGCCCTCTCCCTCAAAACGGGTGCCTTTGCCATCAAACAGCAGCCAACCATCCGGCTCCACCACCGCACGGGGCGCGCGTACGATTTGCCGGAGTTGCCCACCCTCGCCGAATTCCATCACCTCAACGCCGCGCAGCAGGCGAGGACTGACCAGCCGATCGACCCGGATGAAATAAACGCCATCCCGCAACCAGACCTGATTGGCCAGCAGCGCGCCAATGCCCCCCAGGCGCTGGGCATCCCGCATTTGCCGCGCCATTGCATCGGCACGCGGCGCCACGACATCTCCCAACACCCAGGCGCCCGCACCGACCAATAGCGCCGCCAGCGTGGCCGCACGCGCCATCCGCCAAATCGACAAGCCAAGCACCTGCATGGCGATCAGTTCACGCTGCACCGCCAGGCTGCCCAGCCCCAGCAGCGTGCCAATCAGCGCGGCAATCGGGATCGTCTGGAACAGGAAACCCGGCAGGCGCAGGCTCACATAGAACAACAGTTGGCCGGCGCTGAAGCCCGTGTCATGAAGATCCTCAACCTGGCTCAACAGGTTGACGAACACCACCAGCGCCGACATGACCAGCAATACCGTCCCCACGCCAGCGAGCATATTGCGCAACAGATAACGCTCGAACCGGTTCATGACGGCTTCCCACGCAGGCGGAAGCGGACCGGAAAACGACGGATCCGGCCATTCTGGTAGGCCAACAGCAGCAATCCCGTTCCCGCCACGGCCACATGGACCCACCACAGGCCCACCCAGGCTGGAACCCATTGCTGTTCCAGCCACGACCGGCCCACGCCCAGGAGATTTCCGAACACCACATAGGCCAGCACTGCCCAGAGCAGACCATTGCCGCGCCGCCGCGGTGGTGTCCGCGCCAGCGGGAGCGCCAGCAACGCAAAACCCAACAGCGAAACGGGTGCCGCCAGACGGCGGTGAATCTCCGCCCAATCGGCGGCGCCACCTGCCCTCAGAAGCTGGCTGAGCGGCTGCATGCTGCGCTTGCTGAGCTTGGGCAAAAGCTGGGGCAGGTGATAGCGGGCCACATGGGTCTCGAACCGAACCACCTGGTAGGCGGCATCACCCGGGATACCGGTGTAACGCCAGCCATCTTCCAGCACCAGTTCCCGGGCCCCATCCGGCGCGCGTCGGGTCCAGCCCTGGCGCGCCCGGATGACCACACCCTGATCGTCTTCCCGGAAACGGATCAGAATGTCTTCCAGACGCCCCGTCGCGCGATCGGCCTGCTCGGCATAAAACACCGCCTGCCCACCCTGAAACGACAGGAAACGCCCTGGTTGCAGCAGGCTCAAACTGGCCTCCTGTTCACCCGCTTCACGCAGGACCAGGGTTTGCCGCGCCGCCCAGGGCGCGACGGACAAGGACAGCGCGCCCACCGGAATCGCCAGCACCAAGGCCAGCAGCAGCAGCGGGCGCAAATAATGTTCGGGGCCAAAGCCGCTGCCAGCCAGGGCGAACGCCTCATGGTCTCGATACAAGCGACCCACGCCAAAAACAATCGCCAGCAGCAAGGCAATCGGCAGCGCCAGAGCCAACTGCTCGGGCAGAGTGAACAGGATGAGCCAACCGACTACCTCAGGCGCCAGTTCCCCGGAGCCAGCCGCCGCCAACAATCGGCCGAAAATTCCGCCGATCAGCACCAGCAGCACCGCCGCCAACACCGAGACCAGCCAAAAGCCAACCTCCCGCAGCAGATAATGGGAAAATATCCGAGGCATCAGGGAATTCCGCCCGATGATTCAAAAAAAACGGGATTTCTCATAAAATGATGCATCATGCAGCTGCCCCCCTCGGGGAGCGCCGCTGTGACAATTCGACCCGCCACACGCCCGGCCATTTCAAAGCAACGCGGGGCACAAGTCTACACGGAGAGCGCAAAGGTGGAATACGCAGCCAAAAGCGGCAGCCCTGAAAAACAGCGCGTTGCCTGTGTGATCGTGGGGGTCTTCGAGCACCGCCGGCTTTCCGATGCCGCGGAAACCCTGGACAAGGCCAGTGGCGGCATCCTCGGGGGCATCCTGCGGCGCGGCGACATGGACGGCAAGCCGGAACAGACGCTGCTGCTGCACAACCTTCCCAATACATTGTGCGATCGGGTGTTGCTGGTCGGTTGTGGCAAGGAACGGGAATTCGACGATGCCCGCTATCGCCAGACGAGCCGTGCGGCCCTGCGCGCCCTCCGCCGCAGTGGCGCACGTGATGTCACCACCTATCTGACCGAACTACCGGTGCGTGGCCGCGATCTCGGCTGGAAAGTGCGCGAAACCGTGGTGGCCTGCGAGGAACTGCGCTACCGCTTTCATGCTCCCAAGGAAGAAGACGGCCTCGATACCCGGCTGCGCAGCCTGACCGTGGGGGTGGAGAGCCGCCGCGACCTGGATGAGGCCGATGCGACCCTTCTCACCGCCCAGGCGACCACGGCCGGCACCCTGCTGGCGCGCCATCTGGGCAACCTGCCGCCCAATGTCTGCACGCCGTCCTACCTGGCTGACCAGGCGCTGGCGTTGGCCGCAGACGATCCGGCAATCACTGTCCAGATCCTGGAAACGGCGGACATGGAGGCCATGGGCATGGGCGCCCTGCTGTCGGTGGCACGAGGCAGTCGCCAACCACCCAAACTCATCGTGCTGGAATATGGCGCCAAGACGCACAAAAACCGCCCCGTCGTACTGGTCGGTAAAGGTGTCACCTTCGATTCGGGAGGGATTTCCCTCAAGCCCGGCGCGGCCATGGACGAGATGAAATTCGACATGTGCGGCGCCGCCAGCGTATTGGGCACCTTCAAGGCGGTCTCCCAGCTCAAGCTGCCGATCCACTTGGTGGGCATCATCCCGAGCAGCGAAAACCTGCCCGACGGCAACGCCAGCAAGCCGGGCGACATTGTGACCAGCATGTCCGGGAAAACCATCGAGATCCTGAACACCGACGCCGAGGGACGCCTGCTGCTGTGTGACGCCCTCACCTACGCCAAACGCTACGAGCCCCAGGTCATCATCGACATCGCCACCCTCACCGGCGCCTGCGTTATCGCCCTGGGCAGCCACGCCAGCGGCCTGTTCAGCAATGACCCCGCCCTCGCCAAGGCGCTGCTGGCCGCCGGCGAAGTCACCGGCGACCGGGCATGGCAGATGCCCTTGTGGCCCGATTACCAAAAGCAACTGGACAGCAATTTCGCCGACATGGCCAACATCGGCGGCCGCGAGGCGGGCAGCGTCACCGCCGCCTGTTTTCTGTGGCGCTTCGTGGAAGACCAGCGCTGGGCCCACCTGGATATCGCCGGCACCGCCTGGAAATCCGGCAAGGACAAGGGTGCCACGGGTCGGCCCGTACCGCTCCTAGTCGAATACCTGCGGCAACAGGTGGCGTAAGACCATGACCCAAGTCGGGTTTTATCTCCTGGAAGACATCGAGCCTCAGCATATCCAGCACACCGCCTGCCGCCTCATCAACAAGGCTTATCGGCAGGGGCTGGGCGTCTATGTGCATGCCGCCTCCCCCGAAGGCGTCGCCGAAATCGATCAACTGCTGTGGACCTTCCGCCAGGGCAGCTTCGTGCCTCATGTGGCACTGGCGCAGGAAGACGGCGTCAGTCCGGTTCTGGTCGGGTGGGACGCCGAGCCGCCGACGCGATTGAGCGATGTGCTGGTGAACCTGACCGACCAGATCCCGCTGTTCTTCAGCCGTTTCGAGCGCGTGGTGGAAATCATCGGTGCCACCGAAACCCTGCGCACGGCGGGGCGGGAACGCTACCGCTTCTACCGCGACCGGGGCTATACCCTGCAGACCCACACCCTCGCCGCCTGAACGCGCCGCCACGGCCCTCTGACCTTCGAGTAAACATGGACAAGTCCTACGAACCCAACGCCATCGAGTCGCGCTGGTACGCCTACTGGGAAGCCAACGGCCATTTCCGCCCCGATCTGGCGCAAACAGCCGAACCGCCCTACTGCATCATGATCCCGCCGCCCAACGTCACCGGCACCCTGCACATGGGCCACGCCTTTCAGGACACCCTGATGGACGTGCTGACCCGCTACCACCGCATGCGCGGCGCGCCGACGCTGTGGCAACCGGGGACCGACCATGCCGGCATCGCCACCCAGATGGTGGTGGA
>JBARUT010000001.1:0-17136 GCA_049645885.1 Candidatus Macondimonas sp. | reverse complement strand
GGATCTGCGCCTGATTCTCTACAAACGCATTGCCGGCGCCCGCGATGACGCCGCCCTGCGCGCCCTGCAAGTCGAGCTGATCGACCGCTTTGGACTGCTGCCCGCGCCGGCCAAGCATTTGTTCGCCGTGACCGAAATCAAGCTGCGCGCCGTGGCGCTGGGCATCCGCAAACTGGAAGCCGGCGCCGAAAGCGGCCGCATCGTCTTTGGCCCCAAGACCACTGTCGATCCGGCCCACATCCTGCCCTTGATCCAGCAGCAGCCCAAGCGCTATCGCCTCGACGGCGCCGAGACCCTGCGTTTCACTCTGCCCATGGCCGAACCCCAAAGCCGGCTGGAGCAGGTGAACGCCCTACTGGACCTGCTTGCCCCTGCTCCCGTTGCCCAGACCCCGGAAAGACCCGCTGCCACCCGCACCGCTCGCGTGTAAATCCGACCTCCGTTGCCGTGACGTGTCATGCAATGCCTTACAAACATGGCACCTGGCCGTGAGAGAGAAGCCCTCCTCGATCACCGCAATCGCCGTCTTGATCCCTCCATGCGGCGCCACCTCATCCCGCAAGAGCCGTAACGCCCTGTGGCGCGGGCCGTCATACCCGCATGCTCGCGTGGAAGACATGTGATCAATCCGCATGCCACGCTACACTTGAGGATCATCACCGCGCCAAGAAAGGCGATTTCGTGAACCGACCCCGCTTGCCGTGGCGTTTCTACCTGCCTCTTGCCATCATTGCGCTGACGTTGGGCGGGCTGTTCATTGGCCTGCCGGCCTGGCTGGCCATCACCCACCTGCACTGGGGCGATGCCTTGGTCCCAGCCCCTTACGACTATGCAGGGGAGACGTCAGCAGCCTGTCCGGCAGGTACTCGTGCGAGCGATCCCGACCCGGCAGCGCTGCGCACCCCCGGCGGCATCCCGGTCGGGGTCCGCGCTCCGGCAAACTACGATCCCAAGCGGGCCCACCCACTGCTGGTCGTGTTTGCGCCCGCCGGGATCGGGCCCACCCTCAGCGAACGCTTCACGGGCTTGACCCATGAGGCCACCGCCGCAGGCTTCGTCGTGGCCTATGCCGGTAGCCGGGGGCTGACGCAGCGCGTGATCAGGGATTTGGCTCAGGTCGCGCCGGCGGTGGCCCATCGGTATTGCATCGATCTGGAGCGCCTGGTCTACACGGGCCATTCGGATGGAGGAACGATCAGCAGCGCGCTGGCATTCTTACCGGATATCGCGCCACGTCCTGCGGCCATCATGCCCAGCGCAGCCGGCATCCGGGGCGAGGATCTGGCCAGGGAATCCTGCCCGGCGCCTTTGCCGGTGATGATTCTGCATGGGGATCGGGATCGCCTGTTTCCCGGATTCGGCCGGGAAGCGGCCCGGTGGTGGGCGCAATGCAACCGCTGCGAAGGCGCCCCCCGCGAAGAACAAGATGGCTGTCTGGCCTGGTCGGGGTGCAGCGCAGACGGCGAAACCCGTTATTGCGGCCACGCGGGGCGCCATCTCGACTGGCCCGATCGCAACAAAGACATCGTGGCATTCGCCCGTCGGGCGACGGCCAGCAGGACGCCACCTTGACCTACGCAATGCTTATCCAGACTTTCTTGTCCCATCCACCGCAGCACCAGCGGGCCTGGTCACGACTCGATCGGTGCGGCGGCCGGGGCGCCTTCCAGCCTTTACCCGTGCGCGTCAGCGGCGCCGCTTGTCCGTCATCAAACCTCAAACTCCGGGGAACGACTCTTTTCATATGAGCATTCTGCAACTGCCACATACCCGCCCTCGCGTCATCCTGTTCGACTGGCATGCCACGCTGGTGGATACGCTGGACGCCATGTATCACGCAGTCGATGACGTCCTGCCCCATCTCGAGGAACTGGGCCTGCTGGACCGGCTGCTCAAACCCAGTCAGTCCAAAACGGTGGAGGACGCCAAGCTGGTGGGTTATGTGCGCCGGTATCGTCGCCTGCACCCCAAGATCAAGGCTGCCCGCAAGATTTCGCGCACCGACATCTTCGAGCTGCTGTTCGGGCCGGACGAGGAGGCCAAGCGCCTGGCGCATCAGGCCTTCGACCGTTGTTACCGCAACCACTACGGTGATGTACATCCCATGGAGCCGGCCATGCGGGAAAACCTCGAAACCCTGAGCAGCATGGGCATCACCCTTGGCGTCATCTCCAATCGCAGCCGCGAATTCATGAGTCATGAAATCGCCGTGGTGGATGGCACAGGCTGGACCGATCTGTTCGAGACCATGGTGTGCGGCGATGATGTGCCAAATCGCAAGCCGGCGCCGGATCTGATCCTGAAGGCGCTGGACAAGCTCGGCGCCCCACCCTCGCCGGCATGCTGGTATGTGGGCGACAGCACCACTGACGTCGTCGCCGCCAAGGAGGCGCGGGTCACCTCGATTTTCTACAACGGCGCCCATTGGGATGCGGCCTGGATCGACAAGATCTTTCCCGGAACCGTCCGCCATCCCCACCGCCCCGACGCGGTGGTGGATAACTTACCGGCGCTGCTGATCCTGGTGCGGCGCTTCCTGGGCGCTGCGACGACTTGACGCAGATCAAGCGTTGGCACGAAGCGCAGCAAATTCACCACTCATCATCCATGCTGCGAAGAGTGCCTTACAAACATGGAGGAACCCATGCTCTATCTGGCTTTTTTCATCTTTGTGATCGTGTTTCTGGGCGGCCTGTTGCTGGCCTATCGGCACTTCCAGGAAGACGATGTGCCCCTTGCCTTGGCAATGGGGCATGGCGCCGGGGGGGTGTTGGGATTGGTCATTCTCTATTTCGCGGCCAGCAGCTTGGGGACCACGTCCCTGTGGGTCGCCTTTTGGCTCTATGTTCTGGCTGCCCTGGGGGGCTGCAGCCTGACGGTGTATGGCCGCTTCATCGGGGATGGCGCGCCCAGGGCGATGATCCTCGGGCATGGGCTGGTGGCCGTGCTGGGTTGCACGGCGCTGACGCTGGGTGTTTATGGCGCACTGACGGCTTGATCCGCTTCCCCGAACCGGGAGGGCTCGGCAGGCAGGCGGGGCAGTTGCGGCAATCCCACGACAGGGCGACCCAATCGCAACTGATGCGCCAGCGGGCCATTGCGCGCCACCTCCAGGGCAAATCGCACTGGCTGCCGGGCACAGACGGCACGCTCGTCCCCCGGCAGCAGTTCCTCCCGTTGCACGATCATCCCCCGCTCATTGAGGAAAGCCAGGCTCAGGGGGAGGAGCGTATCCTTCATCCAGAAGCAGGGACGCCCGGGACGCCTGAAGACAAACAGCATCCCCGCATCCGCCGCCAAGGCCGTGCGTCCCGCCAAACCGCGCTCCCGAGCACGCGATGTCCGGGCCACTTCGACCTGAATGGGCACGCCGTTCACGGCCAAGGTCAGGCGTGGCAACGCCTCATCAGGCGCCGCCCCCCATGCCGTCCCCGCCAGCATCCCCCATATCCCAGCGCACCAGCCACCCAACAGCGCGTTCCGTCGCCGGGAACGCCCGGACGTCGCAGCGGTCTTCTTGAAGGCGAGCACTTCACGCCACCTTGCCATGCTTCCCATTCCCCTTGCCCGCCAGGAGGCCCCACCCCATGTCGATCCCCGTACTGCCTTGCTATGTGGCCAATCGCCCCGTCCAGACCGATGATCGCCTCCCGGTACGCGACAAATATCACGGTTCGACCCGGTGGGAGGTAAGCCGGGCGGATGCGGCCCTGATGGAATCGGCCATCGCCGGCGCCGTCCAGGCCGCACCGGCGATGGCCGGCATGCGCCCTCACGCCCGCCAGGCCATCCTGCGGCATTGCCTGGGACGCCTTCGGGAACAAGCGGCATCCCTGGCCGCGATCCTGGTCCAGGAGGGCGGCAAGCCACTGACCGCCGCACGCGCCGAAGTCGAGCGTTTGCTCCGCACCTTTGAGCTGGCGGCCGAGGAGGCGGGCCGGCCCGAAGGCGCCTTCCATGACCTGCGCGGCAGCCCCTTGAGCGGAGAGACGCTGGCGTTCGAGCGGCGATTTCCGGTCGGTCCGTGCGCCTTCATCACGCCGTTCAATTTTCCGCTGAATCTGGTGGCCCACAAGGTGGCCCCCGCCCTCGCCGTGGGGTGTCCCTTTGTCCTCAAACCGGCCAGCAATACGCCCGTCAGCGCGCTGATGCTGGGGGAAATCCTGGCCGAGACCGACCTGCCGCCCGGCGCCTTCTCCATTGTGCCTTGCACGCGGGAGGCCGCAAACGCGCTGGTGGAAGACGATCGGTTGCATTTGCTGAGTTTTACGGGATCAGCCACTGTGGGCTGGGACCTCAAGGCTCGGGCGGGGAGAAAACGCGTCACCCTCGAACTGGGCGGCAACGCCGCCTGTATTGTGGCGGCCGATGCCGATCTGGAACGCGCCATCCCGCGCATCGTGCAAGGGGGCTTTGGCAACTCCGGCCAAAGCTGCATCAGCGTCCAGCGCATCCTGGTGCATCGCTCGCTGGAATCGGCGTTCCGGGAACGGCTGCTGGCCGCAGTTGCCGCCCTGATCGTGGGCGACCCGGCGCATGAGGATACGGTGGTCGGCCCGCTGATCGATGAAGACGAGGCGATACGCCTGGAAAAATGGATCGCCGCAGCCCAAGCGCGCGGGGCGCGCGTATTGTGTGGGGGGCATCGCCAGGGCGCCGTCTTCATCCCGACCGTGCTGGAAGGGGTTCCGGAGGATTGCCCTATCTGGGACGAAGAAGCCTTTGGGCCGGTGGTCGTCATTCGCGTTTTCAGCCATTTCGATGAGGCCTTGGCCCTTGTCAATGCCAGCCGGTATGGCTTGCAGGCGGCTTTGTTCACAGATCACATGCCCCATATCCTGCAGGCTTGGGAAAGCCTGGAAGTCGGGGGCGTGGTGGTCAACGAGGCGCCCAGCTTTCGTGCTGATGCCATGCCTTACGGCGGCGTCAAGGACAGCGGCCTGGGACGGGAGGGCGTGCGCAGCGCCATGGCCGAGATGACTGAACCGCGCCTGCTGGTCCTTCCCCACGCCGCTGAGGTTGCGGCGCCAAGTGCTCACCGTTCCTTGTAGGGGCAGACTGGCATTGCCATCCTCACGGAAGCGCAAACGGGAGAGATACCGCGATGAACAGGACTGGAAGTGGAACCGCTGCCTGCTATGTCTGTGGCGAGTAATCACGCAGGCGCACCACCAGCCGGCGGCAGCCTTCCTCCAGCAAGTCCAGCACCCGGTCAAAACCCTGGGCGCCGCCGTAATAGGGATCGGGAACCTCCCGCGGTCGACCATCAATCAAGGGTGCCAGCAACAACTCGGGAATTGCCGTGGCGCCCTGTGGCTGGATCGCCCGCAAATGGGCCAGGTTCGCCTGATCCATCACCAGGATGTGGGTGAATGTCGTGAAATCTTCTGCTTGAACAAGCCGGGCGCGCAGGCCGCTCAAATCGATGCCCCGGGCCAGGGCGGCCGCCACCATGCGGGGATCCGGCGGCCTGCCGGTGTGATAGCCATGGGTGCCGGCGGAATCGATGGTGATACGCTCCAGCCATTCGGGCGCTTCCTGCCGCAACAGGTGGCGAAACACCCCTTCCGCCGCCGGCGAGCGGCAGATGTTTCCCATGCAGACAAACAAGATCCGTGGCATGCGTCCTCCCCTGGTGAGATCGCCGGGCGGAACGAGTTCAGCCCGTCTGCTGCAGCGATTGTTGCCTGAACAAGGCCTCGACCCGCGCCAGATCGGCTTCGGTATCCACCGCCGCCCCCGGCAGGGCGGGCGCCTCAGCCACATGGATGCGCATGCCGCCCCATTGAGCGCGTAACTGTTCCAGCGACTCTTGGCGCTCCAGCTCGGAAGGCCCCAGCGCTGCGAAGGCGCGCAGCGCGCCGGCCCGATACGCATAGATGCCCAGATGACGCAGCCACAGGCCGGGTGGCATCCCCGCATCCTGGGAAAAGCCGCCATCCCGATGCCAGGGAATCGGCGCGCGGCTGAAATACAAGGCGAAATCGTCCCGATCGCACACCACTTTGACCACATTGGGATCGAGCAGCTCCTCGACGGTCCCGATGGGTGTGCAAAGCGTGGCAACCTGGGCCGTGGGCTGCGCTTGCAGGTTTTCCGCCACCCGCGCGACATTCACCGCAGGCATGGTGGGTTCATCGCCCTGCAGGTTGACCACCACCACATCGTCTGCCCAGCCGCGCTGCACGACCACTTCCGCAATCCGCTCGGTGCCACACAGGTGCTGATCCCCGGTCATGCACACCGTCGCCCCAAAAGAGCGGGCCATCTGCGCCACCAGCTCATGCTCCGTGGCAATGATGACCTCCTCGGCACCGCTGTCCATGGCGCGGTGATAGACATGCTGAATCATCGGCAGGCCGGCAATCAGGCGCAGCGGCTTGCCGGGCAGGCGGGTCGCGCCGTGACGTGCGGGAATCACCACCTTGAAGCTCATCGCACCTCCTCCTCGGGGGCCAGGGCGCGGGCTTCCTCCACCAGCATGACCGGGATGCCATCGCGAATGGGGAAGGCCAATCGATCGGCCTTGCAGATCAACTCCGCCGCCCCGGAACGGTAGACCAAGGGTCCCTTGCAGACTGGGCAAGCCAGGATTTCCAACAGTCTCTTATCCACGATCCCTCCGTTCACCTCATCCCTGCCGCCAAATTCTTGCCCCGTTGACGCACCCAGGCCAGCACCTTCGCTTCCAGCCCCGGATCCACCCGGGCGCTGACCGGCACGAACCAGGCATTCCGCAAGGGGAAACGGGCGCACTTGACCGCATCTTTCTCGGTCATGAGCAGGACGCCATCCGCCGCAAATCGCAGATCCTCGGGGCGGTAATCATAATGATCGGGGAAGGGGTGTTCCACCACACTCAGTCCCGCCTGGCGCAGGGCGCCAAAAAAGCGCTGCGGATGACCGATGCCAGCCATGGCATAAACGGTCTGCCCCACGAATTCGGCCAAGGGTCGACGGCTGCCATCAGTCACTGCAACAAGCGTATCGCCGAGAGGCAGATCCATGATGAACGCTGGCCACCCCAGCGACAAACCGCCGCCCTGCACCACAACCGCATCGACCTGCTTCAAGCGCTGGGCGGACTCGCGCAAGGGGCCGGCGGGCAGGCAAAACCCATTGCCCAGACCACGGGCGCCGTCCATGACAACAATTTCAACATCGCGCGCCAGCGCCTGATGCTGGAGGCCATCATCGCACAACAATACCGTGCAGCCCTGGGCGAGCAGCAAACGCCCCGCCGCCGCCCGATCCGGACCCGCGGCCACCGGCAGACCACTGCGTCGCGCAATCAGCACCGACTCATCGCCCACCTCCCGGGGGTCGCTCCCGGGCGTGACCTGCCGCGGCCAGTGGGCGGAAGCGCCGCCATAGCCGCGGCACAAAATGCCGGGCCGCTCACCTGCGGCCGCCAGCCGTTGCGCCAGATGGATGACCAGAGGGGTTTTCCCGGTGCCGCCCACTGTGATATTGCCCACCACGACGACGGGCACCGGCAAGCGCACGGGATGTCGCCAACCGAACCGATAAGGCACTGCGCGAACAGCGACGGCAAGCGCATAGAGTGCGCTCAGCGGCAACAGGGGCCAGACGCGCCAACGCGGGCCGTACCAAAGCCCGAGCACCGCAGACTCCAGCCGTCCGCGCCAACCGGCTGGCCTCAACCGGTCGCTTCCATTTCGCGGAACTGGAGCCGATACAGTTCGGCGTAAGGTCCTTTATTCGCCAACAACCGGGCGTGGCTCCCCTGTTCGACGATCCGCCCGTCCTGCATCACCACGATGCTGTCGGCGCGCGTCACGGTAGAAAGTCGGTGGGCAATCACCAAGGTCGTCCGATCCTGCATCAGGGTTTCAAAAGCCGCCTGGATATGGCGCTCGGCTTCGGTATCGAGGGCGGAAGTCGCCTCATCGAGAATCAGGATCGGCGCGTCCTTGAACAGGGCGCGGGCAATGGCCAGGCGCTGGCGCTGGCCCCCGGAAAGTAACACGCCCTGTTGTCCCACCGGGGTCCAGAGCCCCTGGGGCAATTTCTCGATGAATTCCCAGGCATGGGCCGCGCGGGCCGCCGCCTCCACCCGCTCCATGACCTGCGCGGGATCCTCGCCATAGGCAATATTGGCCGCTACGCTGTCGTTGAACAGCACGACCTCCTGCCCCACCACGGCAATCTGTCGGCGCAGATCCGCAAGCCGATGGTCGCGGATATCGACCCCGTCCACCAGAATCCGGCCGGCCTGGGGCTCATAGAAGCGCGGCAGCAGGTTCACCAGGGATGTCTTGCCGCTGCCCGAACGGCCCACCAAGGCGATGGTTTGGCCAGGTTCGATGGCGAGATCAATCCCCTTCAGCACCTCACCCTTGGCCGGATCGTAAGCGAAACGTACCCTTTCGAAACACACCGCGCCCTTGGCTCGCCCCAGAGGCTTCTGGCCACTGTCCGGCTCGGCATCCACGCCCAGCAGGGCGAAGATGCTGCCGGCGGCGGCAATGCCCCGTTGCAGGGTGGCATTCACCGTGGTGAGCTGTTTCAAGGGGTTGAGCAGACCCACCATGGCCCCCAGGAAGGCGGCGAAAGCCCCGGGGGTCATCGTCCCGGAAATGCTGTCGTTGGTGGCCACGTAAACAATCCCCGCCATGGGAATGGCGGCGATGAGCTGGATGACCGGGTTGCTGGCGGCCTGGGTCAGCGCCCGTTTCATGAGCAATTGTCGATTCCGTTCATTCACCCGATCAAAGCGCCGGGATTCATAATCCTGGGCGCCGAACACCTTGGCCAGCCGCTGCCCCTTGATCATCTCCTCGGAAGCGCCGGTGAGTTCCCCCATTGAATGCTGGATGCGGGTGCTGATGCGCCGAAATCGACCGCTGATCCAGCGGATCAACACGGCGATCAACGGGATGACCAAGACCGCGAAAACCGCCAGCCTGGCGTTGAGATAAAACATCAGGCCCATGAAGCCCACGACCTTGATGCTGTCGCGGATCATCACCGTGACCGCCTGGGTCGCGGCATTGGCCACCTGGTCGACATTGAAGGTCAGGCTGGACAGCAGTTGGCCGGAGGCATTGAGGTCGTAGAATGACGAGGGCAGGCGCAGGAAATGGTCGAATAATTCGGTCCGGATGGTCTTGATCACCCGCTGGCCCACGTCGGCCATGTAGTAATCCGAAACGAAAGCCGCCGCACCCCGCAACAGGAAGAGCCCCAGCACCAAGGGCGGCATCCAGCGGATGATGGTCGGATCCCGCTCCACGAAGCTGCCATCCAGCAACGGTTTCATCAGCCAGGCAAATGCCGTTTCCGACAAAGCGAACAGCACCATGCCGACCACGGCGACGAGAAACAGGTGCCAGTGCGCCAGACTGTAACGCAACAAGCGCCGATAGATCGCCAGTGGCGCCATGGAAGCCAGCCGGTCGGTCACGGCGACTCCGGCGGTTGCACGGTCTCGATCACCACATCCCGGATCCCCATCTGGGCCAGGACATCGAAGACCGTCACCACCGATTGGTGACTGGCGCGACCATCCGCCCGCACCGCTACCGGGCGGTTGCGTTCCGCGCCCAGTTTCAGCTCCAGCGCGCGCCGCAGGGTTTCCGGACGGGTATTCACCAGGGCCTGATCTCCGAGAAAATAGTGACCATTGCGATCCACCGCGACCGACAGGCCAGTGTCCGTGGCCGTTTCAGGCGTTGGTGACGCCCGGGGCAATTCCAGTCGCAAGCCGGTTTGATGCGCGAAGGTGGTGGTCACCATCAAAAAAATCACCAGAACGAACAAAACGTCGATGAGTGAAATCAGATTGACTTCCGGCTCATCGTCGCGCCGCGAGCTCAGATTCATGATGCCGCCACCGGGGCCTTGATCGGCCGCCGCCGGGCCGATGCCCGGCTCGCTGGCGCGTGCCCCCCATAGAGCAGATTCACCAGACTGATGGAGGCGATCTCCATCTCCACCACGATCTCCGCCACCCGTCCGCGCAGGTAACGATGGGCGGCAAGGGCGGGAATGGCCACGATCAGCCCCGCTGCCGTGGTGATCAATGCCTCGGCGATGCCATGGGCCAGTTCCGCCGGATTGCCGACCCCGGCGGAGGTCAGCGCGGAAAACATGCGGATCATGCCGAAAACAGTCCCCAGCAAGCCCAGCAATGGCGAAATACTGGCAATCGTGCCCAGCGTATTGAGGTAGCGTTCCAGTTCATGCACCTCATGGCGCCCGGCATCCTCGATGCCTTCCTTGACAGCAGCCCGATCCAGATGACGGCTGCCCAGCCCCGCCGCCAGCACCCGTCCCAAGGGTGAGTGACGGCGCAGCCGGCCCACCGCCTCCTCGTTCAACTGATCCGCCTTGATCCATTGCTGAACCTGGGGCACCAGATCCGGCGGCACGATGCGCTCGCGACGCAGACTCCACAGCCGCTCGGCCACAATGGCTACCGCCCCCAAGGAACACAGCAAAATGGGCACCATCACCCAGCCGCCAGCCCGCACCAATTCCCACATCGTATCCACTCCCGTCCGTTGTCGACGGCCCGATGGCCGCATTCTACTTGATCGGCGGCCCAGGCTTCATTCCTTAGCCGGACAGCCCACCGGCGCGGCTTGCCAATAGCGGCGCGCGCGACAGCGATAACCGTCCATTGCGATCGGCTTTCTTGCGCGCAAGCGCACAGTCACCGCCCCCAGCTCCCCGGTGACCGCCAGCGCGCTGCCCTGGCGCGCCAGGCGATCCCGCACCACCGAGCGTGGAAAATCCCAGCGGTTGCCAAAACCTGCGGCAGCCAGGGCCCATTCCGGCGCCACTGCCGCCAGAAATGGCGCCGACGACGATCCGGCGCTGCCATGATGCGCCAGGGCCAGGATCTCGGCCCGCACATCCATCCCCTGTGCCAGCAAGGCCATCTCGGTCTGGCGGCCAATGTCCCCGGTGAGCAGGATTCGGCCGCCCGGCGCAATGATGCGCAACACACAGGAACCCTCGTTATCGGAGTCGTTGGGCGTGATGCCGGGATGCAGGATCTCAAACCGCACCTGATCCCAGGTCCAGGTCGCGCCGGCCCGGCAGGGGCGGGTTCCGGGGAAAGGGGGTGTGCCACCACTCAGCCAGTCATCCACCGGCATCACCTTCCGTAATCGCGCAGCGCCGCCGCTGTGATCGGTGTCCGCATGGCTGATCACGACTGCGTCCAGACGATCGACGCCTTGGCGGCGCAGATAAGGCTCAACCACCCATTCCACCGCATCGGAAGTCCCCATGCGCGGACCGGTGTCATAGAGCAAGACATGCCGCGCGGTTCGCACCACCACCGCCTGCCCCTGGCCCACATCCAGCATCACCATCTCCAGCTCGCCCGCCCCTGGCGCCGTATCCACCCGCGTCCAGGCCAGCAAGACCAGCAGCAGGCCGATGAGCCGCCCCGGAAACCCGCGCGGCGCCAGCATCCAGAGCACCCCACCCACCAACACCAGCGTCGACATCCATCCCAGCGCCGGCAAGCTGGCCGCCGCGCCTGGCCACGCCGCCAGCATCGCCCATGGCGTCCACAACCACGACAATATGTGCGCGGCCGCCCACAACAAGGGCGCGCCCAGCACGGGATGGATCGCCGCCAGCAGCGTGCCCCCCAGGATCAGGGGCAACAGCACCAGGCTGAACAGCGGGATCAACACCAGATTCACGATGGGCGCCACCCAGGACAGGCGACCGAAAGCCAGCAGCAGGATCGGCACCAGACCCAGTGTCACGACCCATTGGCTGCGCAGCAGATCCATCAGGCGCCCTCCCCCGCCCATCCGGCCCCGCAGGCCGACATACAGGCAGGCCACCGCCCCGAAGGACAGCCAGGTCCCAGGCGCCAGGGCCGCACGCGGATCAAGGGTCAGGATCAGGGCCAGCGCGCCCAGCAAAATCCGGCTCGCCGTGGCTTCCCGTCGCCACCACACAGCGGCCGTGAGCGCAGCCAGCATCATTACCGCGCGCTGGGTGGGCACGGAAAAGCCAGCCAGCGCGCTATAGCCGAAGGCTGCCGCCAACAGGGCGAGAGCCGCCGCGCGCGGGGCCGCAATACGCAACGCCAGACCCGCCAACCGGGGCCAGGCCCAGCGGGTCAATCCATAGACCGGAGCGGCGGCCATGAGGATGTGCTGACCGGAAATCACGGCCAGATGACTGGTCCCCGTATCCCGGAAAACCTCCCACTGTGCTGGGGACAACGCACCTTGATCGCCCAGGGCCAGTGCCCGTATCAATCCAGTCTGGGGATCGCCCGCCAGAACAGCGTCGATTCGCGCCGCCAGATGGCCGCGCAGATTTTGCAGGCTGAACCAGGCCGTGGCCAGGCGGGCATTGGTCGGATCCTCGCGGATGCTGGCGGTGGCCATGATGCCCTGCTGAAACAGCCAGGTCTCATAGTCGAAGGTGCCGGGATTACTCAGGCCACGGGGGGCACGCAATCGCACCTTGAGCCGCCAGGTTTCACCGGGTCGATAGACCCGCGCCATGCCATAGTCCGAGATCCGCACCGTGGCGCCCGCGGGCAGCGCCACGACGGGATTGGCCGTGGACACCACTTCGGCCAGCAATCGCTGCCCCCCATTGCGGTACTGGGGGAAATCGACGATGCGCACGGTCAGGACCGTGACAACGCCCCGGGGCGGCAGCTCGGGACGCTGATCCAGGAAGTTGCCCGCCGACATGCTTGCCCACAGAAATCCGGACAGACCCGCCGCCAGCATGATCCAGCCGCTGGCGCGTGCGCGAATCGCCAGCAGCAGCAGGGGAAGAAGAAGGAGCCCAAGGCCCAGACGGATCGGCGGGCCTGGCAAGTCGGGACAGGCGTTCAGGACGAGCAGACCCAGCACAAAGGCCAGGAGTGCACGACCCATCATCGGAAAACATCATCAGAGCGGCTGCAAACGCCCCGATTCCAGCCGCAGCACCCGATCCATGCGCCCGGCCAGCGCCACATCGTGGGTGACGATAAGAAAGCTGGTGCCGAGATGGCGGTTGAGTTGCAGCATGAGGTCATACATCTGGCCGGCGGTGCGCGGGTCGAGGTTCCCGGTGGGTTCATCGGCCAAAACGCACGGCGGTTCAGTTACCAACGCCCGGGCCAGCGCAGCGCGCTGACGCTCCCCGCCGGAAAGCTGGGCCGGACGGTGTTCCAGGCGTGGCCCCAGCCCCACCTGCTCCAATAGGGCCCGCGCACGCGCCGCCGCTGCCGCAGGCGCCATGCGCCGCAGCAACAGCGGCATGGCCACGTTTTCCAGGGCGCTGAACTCCGGCATCAGGTGATGGAACTGGTAGACGAATCCCATCGCCTGATTGCGCAAGCGTCCGCGGGCGGCATTGCCCAGCCGGTGCATGGGCTGCCCCATGACTTCCACCTCGCCGGACAGAGGGCGCTCCAGCCCGCCCAGCAGGTGCAGCAAGGTGCTCTTGCCCGATCCGGAAGCGCCCACGATCGCCACCTGCTCACCGGGCGCCAATGTGAGATCCACGCCATCGAGCACGGGCACCTCGGCCTGCCCCTGCCGGAAGCGCTGGACCAGATTGCGACAGATCAACACCGGCGTCGACTCACTCATAGCGCAGGGCCTCGGCCGGCTCCATCCGTGCGGCGCGCCAGGCGGGATAGAGCGTGGACAGCAGGGACAGCGCGAAGGACAACACACTGATGCGGATGACATCGGTGACGTCCAGCCGCGAAGGCAGTTCGCTGATGTAGTACACATCCGCCGGCAGGAAGTTGAAACCGACCACCCGCTCGATCAACGGCACCAGCGTCTCGACATTCAGGGCGATCAGGACCCCGACCGCGACCCCCGCCAGCGTCCCAACGATGCCGATCAAAACACCCTGGACGATGAACACGCCCATGATGCTCGCCGGCGAAGCGCCCAGGGTGCGCAGGATGGCGATGTCGCCCTGCTTGTCGGTTACCACCATCACCAGCGTGGAGACGATGTTGAAGGCGGCGACGCCGACGATCATCGCCAGAATGACGAACATCACCGTCTTTTCGGTCCGGATCGCCCGGAAGAAATTGGCATGGCGGCGCGTCCAGTCGGTGGCGAAATAACCTGGATCCAGCGTCTCCACCAGCTCCTGGCTCACCCGCGGGGCGCGATAGATATCATCCAGCTTGAGCCGCACGCCGCTGACCGCCTCTCCCAGGGCCATCAGCCGCGCCGCGTCCGCAAGGTGCACAAAGGCCTGAGTACGGTCGTATTCATACATCCCCACCTCGAACACGCCCACCACATGAAAGCGGCGCAGGCGCGGAATCAGACCGGCCGGGGTCAGGTTGGCCTGGGGCACCATGAGATCGACTGCATCCCCCAGCCCGACGCCCAAGGCTTCCGCGAGCGCCTTGCCCAGCACCACGCCATAGCCGCCGTCGGTCAGATCCTCCAGACGGCCTGCCACCATGCGCCGCCCCACATCGGATACCTGGCCTTCCCGCTCGGGCAGAACGCCGTAAAGCATGCCGCCGGTGAGGATCCGGGCATGGCGAAAAATCGCCTCACCTTCGACGTAGGGCGCCGTGCCGATCACGTTGGGATGGGTCGCCGCCTGATCGGCTACCCGAGACCACTCGCTCACCCGCACATCGTAGTTGCTGACCGTGACATGGGCGGTCATACCCAGGATTCGCTGGCGCAGTTCCTGCTCGAAGCCGTTCATGACCGACAACACAACGATCAGCGCGGCCACGCCCAAGCCCACGCCGAGCATGGAAATCAGCGAGATGAAGGAGATGAAATGGTTGCGCCGCCGGGAACGGCTGTAGCGCAGGCCAATGAAGAGCTCGAAGGGACGAAACATAGCGGCGCATTAGACCATAAAACCCCCTGCTGGCGTATCGCGGGGCGCCCGGCTTGGCTAAGCTTGGCGTCTGGTCCCATCTCGTCTCTATGCCCAGGAGAAGCCCATGTCGCCCGCCTTGCAAACCCTGCTGGACCAACTGGATCTGGAAGTATTGGAAGACAATCTGTTTCGCGGCGCGAGCGCGGATCTGGGCGGCTTCAGCGTCTTTGGCGGACAAGTGGTCGGGCAGGCGCTGGTCGCCGCCCAGCGCACCGTGGCCGCCGAGCGGCCGGCCCACTCCCTGCACGCCTACTTCCTGCGCCCCGGCGACATGAAAGCGCCCATTCTCTATCAGGTCGAGCGCCTGCGCGACGGCAAAAGCTTCAGCACCCGGCGCGTGCTCGCCATCCAGCACGGCAAGCCCATCTTTACCCTTTCGGCCTCCTTCCAGCTCGAGGAACAGGGGTTCAGTCACCAGGCTCCAGGCCCGGAAGCACCGCCGCCGGAAACGCTGCCCACCGAACATGAGCTGCGCGCCCGCCTCGCCGAGCGGGTGCCGGAGCCGCTGCGGCGCTTCCTGAACCGCGAAGTCGGCATCGAAATGCGCCCGGTGGCGCCGGTGGATTTCTTCACCCCCGAGCGGCGCGATCCCCGCCAGCAAATCTGGCTGCGGGTGAACAGCCCGCTACCCGACGATCCGGGCCTCCATCGCGCCCTGCTCGCCTATGCCTCGGACTTCAACCTGCTGGGGACGAGCCTGTTGCCCCATGGCATCACCTTTTTCCAGGGCAACCTGCAAGGCGCCAGCATCGACCACGCCCTGTGGTTCCATCGCCCATTCCGCATCGACGATTGGATTCTCTACCACATGGAAAGCCCCAGTGCCTCGGGCGCACGCGGCTTCAACCAGGGCGGTTTCTACAATCGCAACGGCGAACGGATCGCCTCCAGCGCCCAGGAAGGCCTGCTGCGCCTACGCGTGGGCGCGCATACCGGTTGACTCCCCTTGAGGGAATGCATGGATACGTGCCGAAACCGCCCACGCAGCACCTGCGACAACCACGAAAGACGCCCGCTCAGGCGCATAACTGGAATGCGCCGACCGCAACGCGCACCGAAGACGGATACGCCAGAACAGCGGCGCGTCCGTCGTCGACGAGGACATGACCGTCGATGAACTGCCCGATCACCTCCCCCGCCACTGACTGGAGATTCATGCACAGGCAGGCCGCTGTCGTCCGCAACCAGTACGTCGGGTGGAGACCCCCAAGCCGGACGGGGAGCCCCGCTTCAGCTCGGTAGCCGCCAAACCTTGACCGACTCGCCGACTTCAAAGGTGGCCCTGTCGGCGGGCAGTTCAATCAGGCAATCCGCCTGGGCCAGAGAGCTCAGCATGGCTGAACCTTGACCGGGAAAGGGGAATACCCCCCAAGCCCCCTCGGCAGCGCGCTCCCAGCGGGCGCGCAAAAAACTGGTCCGTCCCGGTCGATGCCGCAGCGGCGCCAGCAGTGGCGCGCGCAGGCTCACCGGCGGGCGAAGGGGCATTCCTGCCAAGCGCTCCAGCACGGGCAACACGAACAGTTGGAAAGTCACATAGGCCGACACCGGATTGCCCGGCAGCCCCAGAAACCAGCTCCGGCCCAGACGCCCAAAGGCCAGCGGTCGGCCGGGCTTGATGGCGACGCGCCAGAAATCCAGGTGCCCCATCTCAGCCAGCACGGGCCGCACCCAGTCCGCCTCCCCCACCGACACGCCACCGCTGGCGATCAACAGATCCAGATCGGCGCCCTGGCCAAGCCGCGCCGCCAGTTGACGCGGATCGTCGGGCACCGAGCCCAGATCCTCCAGAGCCACCATGGGACGCTGCAACAGCGCGGCCAGCATGGGCCGGTTGCTGTCGTACAAGTCGCCCGGCGCGAGCGCCTCGCCAAACGGGCGCAATTCCGAGCCGGTGGACAATATGCCCACCCGCACCGGCCGAACCACGGTGACCACCCCGATGCCGAGCGCCGCCAGCAAGGCGATCTGCCGCGCATCCAGGGATCGGCCCGCAGGTACCGCCTCACGGCCCGCCGGGAGATCCTCGCCCGCCCGACGCACGTTTTCTCCCGCTTCCAGGCCCGCTTGCAGCGTGATCCAGCCATCCTCGACCTGAACACTTTCCTGGGCGATGACCGTATCGGCCCCCGCCGGCATCACCGCGCCGGTCATGAGGCGCAGGCAGGTTCCCGGCGCCACCGTCCCGGACCAGGGCGCGCCCGCCAAGGCCCGGCCGATGATGCGCAACCGCCTGCCCACGGTGGCATCCGACCCGCACAACGC